>NZ_BKCL01000012.1:0-69087 GCF_008579125.1 Iodidimonas gelatinilytica
CATGTCCAAGTTCCGGGAACCGGGGATGCTTCTTCGTCGTTTACCGGCCATAAAATGGCCGCACCCCCAGTCCAGATGATCACGAGGACGGTAAAAGATTTTGCAATCGATTGCAATAATGATTTTGCAAAATTCTGCGCAAGAAAACGCTCTTTCAGGCAGTCGGAAAGGGTTTAGCCAGCTGCTGGCCCCGCCGCATTGTGAAAGGCATCTTTGGACAGGCGTTCAATCTCTGCCCAATTTTCATGCTGCACAGCGTTTTTTGGGGCCACCCAGCTACCGCCCACACACAGCACATTGGCAAGATTTAAATAATCCCGCGCTTGGTGGCGTTGATCCCGCCGGTGGGGCAGAAAAACACATTGGGAAAGGGGCCGGAGAAATTCTTGATGGCCGCCACACCGCCCGAGGATTCGGCAGGGAAGAACTTCAAATGGTCAAAGCCATGGTCATTGGCACGCATGACCTCTGATGCGGTGGCCACGCCGGGCAGCAAAGGCACCGTGCTGGTTTGTGCGGCTTTTGCCACGGCGTCGGTCAGGCCGGGGCTTACGGCGAAGCGCGCACCGGCTTGTTCTACCCGTTTCAGATCGTCCGGCGTGCGGATGGTGCCGGCCCCCACAATGGCACCGGGCACCTGTTGTGCCATGGCTTCGATGGCTGGGATTGCAGCGTCTGTACGCAGGGTAATTTCAAGAACCCGCAAGCCGCCGGCCACCAGGGCCTGTGCCAAAGGGACGGCGTGCTCGATATGGTCGATTGCCAGAACCGGGATCACCGGTGCGGTGGTCATGATTGTGTGGATGGCCTGTGTCATATGCAGTTTTCCTTGATGATGGGCCTTTTATCCCAGAATGAAAGAGGCACCCTCTTCGGCTTTGGAAACGGCCTGACGTGCCGATGCGAACAGTTCGCGGCCCATGCCAAAGTGGTAGGAGGATATATCCGCCTGCTCCGGCGTGCGGGCGGCGAAGTCTGCATCCTCAAGCAGCACATCCAATGTTCCGGCGTCCGCATCCAGCCGGATGATATCGCCGCTACGGATGCGCGAGATCGGCCCCCCGTCCACCGCTTCCGGGGTCAGATGAATGGCCGCAGGCACCTTGCCCGATGCGCCCGACATGCGGCCATCGGTGATCAGGGCCACCTTGTGGCCTCGCTCTTGCAAAACACCCAGGCTGGGGGTCAGCTTGTGCAATTCCGGCATTCCATTGCTGCGTGGCCCTTGGAACCGCACCACGGCCACCACATCCCGGTTCAGCTCTCCGGCTTTGAAGGCTTCGACCAGTTCGCTTTGATGATGGAACACCCGCGCCGGCGCTTCCACCACACGATGTTCGGGCTTCACTGCCGATATCTTGATCACGCTGCGGCCCAGATTGCCTTCTAAAAGCTTCAGGCCACCGGTGGCAGAAAAGGGATTGTCCACGCCGCGCAACACATCTTCGTCCCCGCTTTTTTGCGGAGAAGGCCGCCAGACCAAGCGATCGCCTTCCAATCCCGGCTCCACCGCATGCTGGGATAGGGGGGCACCATATATGGTTTGAATATCGCCGTGCAAAAGCCCGGCATTCGTCAGTTCGCGGATCAAAAAGCCGATCCCGCCCGCTGCATGGAAATGGTTCACATCCGCCGAACCATTGGGATAGATGCGTGTCAAAAGGGGCACAATATCCGACAGATCGGAAAAATCCGTCCAGTTGATCTTTATGCCTGCCGCTTTGGCAATGGCCACCAGATGCAATGTATGATTGGTGGACCCGCCGGTGGCCATCAGCCCCACCATGGCATTGACGATGGCGCGTTCATCAATCAGCCGCCCCAAAGGCGTATGGGCATTGCCAAGGCCGGTGATGGCGGCGGCCCGTTTTGCTGCATGGGCCGTCAAAGCATCGCGCAATTTCGTATTGGGATGCACAAAAGCCGCACCGGGCAGATGCACGCCCATCATTTCCATCATCATCTGATTGGAATTGGCCGTGCCATAGAAGGTGCAGGTGCCGGGGCTGTGATAGGATTTGGCTTCGGCGTCCAACAGCTCTTCGCGGCCCACCTTGCCTTGGGCAAAAAGGGCGCGCACACGGGCTTTTTCATCATTGGGCAGGCCCGATGGCATGGGGCCACCCGGCACGAAAATAGCAGGCAGATGGCCAAAGCTCAGAGCGCCGATCATCAGGCCCGGCACGATCTTGTCGCAAATGCCCAGTGCCAGCACCGCATCGAACATATTGTGCGATAGGGCGATGGCGGTGGCCTGTGCAATCACATCGCGGGAAAACAGCGACAGGTCCATGCCGTCCTGGCCTTGGGTAACGCCGTCGCACATGGCGGGGACACCCCCGGCGAACTGTGCCGTGGCACCGGCCTCGCGGGCGGCCAATTTGATCAGATTGGGAAAGCGTTGATAGGGCTGATGGGCCGACAGCATATCATTATAGGCAGACACAATGGCGATATTGGGCGCCCGCTCGCCGCGCAAGCTGGGCTTGTCGCCTTCCGCTGCGGCAAAGCCATGGGCCAGATTGCCGCAAGACAAGGTGCTGCGATTGGGGCCCTCGCGGTGCGCGGCCTCTATGCGCTCAAGATAATCGGCGCGGCTTTGGGTGCTGCGCTCGCGGATGCGGGTGGTCACTTCGGACAGTGTGGGATGCATCCTGTGTCTCCTCATTTCTCTGGCAAATAGGCTTATAGGCTTAATTCGGTATGGTTGATTGGCGGCACGAAATACCGCCTTCATGGCATGTGACGGGATCAATGGGTGAAAGAACCCCATATGGGTTGGGCTTGGGCCGTGTCCCATCGGGCTCGAAGCCGAAATTCACGAAGATCTGTGCCATGCTCATATGCAAAAATCCGCCGCCCATAATGACGGCCATATTGGCCCGTTCTACCAAAGCCTGACGGGTATCGGGCTCTTTTTCGTCCAGCCGCAAGGCTTTTTGGGCAGCTATGAATGTTTCATCCGCCTGCCAATCGGCTTTATGATCGATCCGTGTATTCAAAAACCCTAACAGATCACCTGCCGGCCATTGGCAAGGGGCACCTGTGCCCATTCGGCAGGGCCGTCCTGGGCGGTATCGTCTTCCGGTTCAATCCGGTCCCGCCGCGGTGTGATCAGCACATTCAAAGGCGGAAAAACTTGCGGCCATTGGGTTTCGGCAATGGGCTCCAAAGGTTTCGTCTCCGTTTCCGCATCCTGATCGGCCACGGATGGGGGCATAGGCTCCGCCGTTTCCTGTGCATTGGCCGTCATCAGGCTTATGCCAGAAATGCTCAGATATATAAGCGCCGCAGACCAGAATTTCCGCATATCGACCCCTTGCCGTTTCGTTTGTCCAGACCCGATCAATATGGGGTCACTCCCATGGGGAAAGGTCAAGGGGCCCAGTGGACCTCAACCGGCACCTCATGCTGATGCAAGATCGCGCGGATGGGCATTTCATATATATCCGTTCCCGCCATTGCCCGATCATAGACATGACGCTTGCCGGCGCCTTTTAGCATCAAGATGATCCGGGCCGAATCCAAAAGCGCGGGCAGGGTCAGGGTCATGCGCTCAAAGGGGGCATCTTTTGGCAGGATTTTCGGTGTCAATCCAAGGCACAGATCCGGCCCTTCAAGGGACAAGGCGGCGTCCAGCGCCTCGGCTCCGGGAAAGAGCGAAGCGGTATGGCCGTCTTCGCCCATGCCCAAAAGCACCAGATCCGCAGCCCATGGGAAATCCATCAGACGCTTTTGAATGTCTGGCGCCCCTTCCACCGCTGTCTTGGCCGGTGTTTTGAGGCTGATAAACGGGGCTTTTCTTGCATAATCCACAAGCAAGCTTTCATGCACCAGTTTTTCATTGCTGGCCGGATGGTCCGCATCCACCCAGCGATCGTCGGCCAAAGTGATGCAGATCTTTTCCCAATCCAGTTTGCGCTTTGCCAAGCGCTGGAACAGGGCTTTGGGGGTGGAGCCACCGGAAACGATCATTCCGGCAATGTCCCGCGCCTCGGTGGCTTCCGCCAAGGTTAAGGCCACATGTCCGGCCAGGCTGTCGGCCATGGCTTCGGCATCGGGATATTCGACAAATAATGGTTCAATCATGCCAGCTATGCCCATAGCGTTCGGTGAGCGCCACCGAAGCTGCAGGCCCCCATGTTCCGGCGGAATAAGGTTTGGGTTTCAAGTCCAGATCCCGCCATCCTTTGGAAATGCCGTCCACCCACGCCCAGGCCGCTTCGGTTTCATCGCGGCGCACAAACAAGGTGGAATTGGCGTTCAAGACATCCAGCAATAAGCGCTCATAAGCGATGCGGCGACGGCGGGTGCGCGCCTCTTTGGTCATGGAAAGATCCAAAGACACCTCTTGCAGTTTCATGCCGTCACGGCCCAGCCCCGGCACCTTGTTCATTACGCACAGCTTGATATTTTCTTCCGGTTGCAAGCGGATTACCAGCTTGTTGGAATCTAAAGTGAGATTGCTTTCTTCGGGGAAGATCGAATGGGGCACCCCTTTGAACTGAATGAAGATCTCGCTATAGCGATAAGGCAGCCGCTTTCCGGTGCGCAGATAAAAAGGCACACCGCGCCAGCGCCAATTATCAATATCGGCGCGCAAGGCCACAAAGGTTTCCGTGCGGCTTTCTTGTTGCGCTTCATCAAGATAGCCCGGAACCGCCGTACCGCCAACCGCGCCTTCCGTATATTGGCCGGCCACGGATTTCAGCGTGTTCTCTTGTTTGGTGATGGGCCGTAAAGACCGCAAAACCTTCAGCTTTTCATCGCGCACCGCATCGGCATCAAGGGTGCTGGGCGGCTCCATTGCCACAAGGCACAAAAGCTGCAGCATGTGATTTTGCAACATATCGCGCAAAGCGCCTGAGTCGTTATAATAGGACCAGCGCCCTTCCACGCCCACTGTTTCGGAAATGGTGATCTGAACCTGCTCGATGCCATTGGCATTCCAAAGAGGCTCGAACAGGGAATTGGCAAAGCGCAATGCAAGCAGATTCTGGACCGTTTCTTTTCCAAGATAATGGTCGATTCGGTATATGCGGTCTTCTGTAAACACGGCACCCACCGCATCATTGACCGCCCGGCATGATTCAAGATCATGGCCAATGGGTTTTTCCAGAACGACGCGGGTGTTTTTGCCGGCCAGTCCGTTGGCTTCGAGATGGGTGCATATGTCGCCATAAAAGCGTGGGGCTGTGGAAAAATAACACACAAGCTCGCCGCCTTCATCCAGACGCACCGCCTTGGCCAAGGCATCAAACCCGGTGCCTTCCACTGCATCCACAGGGCAATAATCGATGCGCTTAGCAAAGCGTTGCCACTGGGCTTCATCATAATAGTCTGCGGCGATATGGCTTTTCAGGCGCTCATGCACCGTTTTTAGAAACCCGTCGCGGTCAAGATCAGACCGGGCCGCCCCGATAATCCGGACATCATCGGCCAAATGCCCATCACTGTCCAAAAAATACAGAGAGGGAAACAGCATGCGCATGGCCAGATCACCGGTTCCGCCAAAGATGATCAGATCACTGGGTCGGTTGGTGCCGTGTTCTTGCATAAAACTATCCCGCATTCGTCAAATCATGCCTGTATACGCCGTCATGTACGGCGTTTTTGGTCATAAAATAAAGAGATGAAGGCATTCTATGGCATAAAAATAATGTTAAGCACATTGCAATCGATTGCAAATATTTGCACAGTGATAGGGTGCTTTTGCCAAAAAGGGGCGCTAGACTGCCGGAGATTGCCCGATCAAGGGCAGCAAAAATCGCAAAAGCTTTAAAAGTTTCTTGGATAGAGTCACCCAAAATAGGGTGAGACGCCGGGAACCAGAACGCTTTGGGGAGACATATGGAACTGGGTATCTCACTGCATCCGATCGATATCGGGTTGATTTCCGCCTATTTCGTGATTGCGATCGGTTTGGGCATTTGGTTTGGCCGGAAGCATGATACGGCCAGCGACTTTTTCCTTGCCGGTCGGGGCATGCTGTGGCCGGTGATCGGGCTGTCGCTTTTTGCCTCCAATATTTCCAGCACAACGCTTGTGGGCTTGGCAGGGTCGGCTTATTCCACTGGCATTTCCGTGTTTAACTATGAATGGATGGCTGCGGTTGTCCTTGTGGTGTTTGCGGTGTTTTTCCTGCCCGCTATTTTGCGCGCGCAGGTTTATACCATGCCGGAATTTCTCTCTAAACGGTATGATGATCGGGCGCGCACCTATTTCTCCTTATTGACGCTGTTTCTCAATATCGTGGTGGATACCGCCGGTGGGCTGTTTGCGGGCGCTTTGCTGTTGCAAATGATGTTCCCCGCCCTCGATATCTGGACCACCGTTACGGTTTTGGCCATTGCCGCCGGGATCTATACCATTGCGGGCGGTCTTGCGGCGGTGATGTTCACAGATGCCATTCAGGCGGTGTTGTTGGTGATCGGATCTGTGCTGATTACCATTTTCGCTTTGGAACAGGTGGGCGGCTGGGACGCCGTTGTGGCCGCTGTGCCGCAAGACAAATTAAGCCTGATCCGTCCGCCGGGTGATCCCGGTGTGCCTTGGCCCGGCCTTGTTACCGGTGTCTTTTTGCTGGGATTTTATTTTTGGTGCACCAATCAATTCATGGTGCAACGCTTATTGGCGGCCAAGAATATCAATCATGGGCGCTGGGGTGCCTTGTTTGCCGGTTTTCTAAAGCTGCCGGTACTGTTTATCATGGTGGTCCCCGGCACCATCGCCATTTTGCTTTATCCCGATATTGAAGACCCCAATCTGGTCTATCCCACCATGTTGGTGGATTTGCTGCCGGTGGGCATTATGGGATTGGTTCTGGCGGGATTTGTGGCGGCTTTGATGTCGCAAATTGACAGCACGCTCAATTCCGCATCGACCCTTGTGACCATGGATTTCGTGCGCCGCATCTGGCCGCAGCTGAATCCGCACCAGTTGATGCGTGCCGGGCAGATATCGACCTTTGTGTTTATGTTGCTTGCCGTGCTTTGGGCGCCGCAGATCGCAAAATTCCAATCGATCTTTGAATATTTGCAAGCGGTTCTGGCCTATACGGTGCCGCCCATTGTGGCCATGTTCGTGTTCGGGGTCTTGTGGCGTCGCGCCAATGCCTCGGGCGGTTTTGCGGCTTTGGTGGTCGGCGGTTTGGCCGGGGTGGTGTTTTTCATCGGTAATCAGGTGCTGGTGGATGAACCGGTGATCAGCTTTTTATATGTGGCCCCCATCCTGTTCGTGATTTCCAGCATCACTTTGGTGGTGGTCAGCCTGATGACCCCGCCGCCATTGCCGGAAAAAACCGAAGGATTGTTGTGGACGCCTGCCACATGGCATGCGGAATCCGAAGATCTTGCCGCTTTGCCCTGGTGGCAGAATTACCGGATTTTGTCGGTGGGTCTGTTGGCGGTCACGGCTGTCATTGTGATCAGCTTTTGGTAGCCTAATCGGCTTGGTGCGCGCCGCTGGAGGCGCGTACCACCAGCTCCGGGGTCATCATCAAAGGCGCGATGGCTTCCCCGGCAATTTTCGACATCATCAGATCCACCAACAACCGCCCGCCTTGCAAAATATGCTGGCGTACGGTGGTGAGCGGTGGATTGTACCATGTGGCCAAGGCGATATCGTCAAAACCGGTGATGGCCACATCTTTGGGCACATGGATGCCCCGCGCCTGCAGGGCATTGATGGCTGCCATGGCCAGAACATCACTGGCGGCCACCAGCCCGTCGAAGGCCAAAGTCTTCAGATCCAGATGCGCGATCACCCGATGGGCATCCTCGCTGGTAAAGCGGCTGTCAAACACCAGATCCGGGTCTATTTCGTGGCCCGCAGCTTCCAGCGCCCGTTGGTAGCCTTTATATCGCAATTCCACTTCTGGCCAGCTACGATGCCCCATAAAGGCAATGCGTTTGCGCCCTTGTGCAATCAGGTGCTTTGTCGCTTCAAGGGCGCCGGTTTCATTGTCGCAGCCTATAGTGGAATAGCGCTGGTCTGGCAGCCGTCCGCCCCACACAACCATTGGTGCACCGGTATCGGCCATACGGTTCAGGGTTTCATGCTGGGAGGATTGGCCGATGATGATGGTGCCGTCGGCCCGGGAGCTATCAAGGGCGGCATCGGGCCAATGTCTGTCTCCGGCATTGACGCGGCTGAGCAAAAGGTCAAAGCCGCGGGCATTCAAGGCATCGGCGATGGCCCCGAGCAATTCCATGAAGAACGGATCGGAAATCGGCTGCTGTTGCTTGGCATCGATGGGGATTACCACGCGATGGTGCCGGTGCGTTTCAAGCGGAAGTTCCGTGCCTGTTCATTCACCACATAGTTGTGGCTATGGGCAATGCGGCGCACCCGGTCTTTGGTTTTGGCATTCACCAAAGGGCTGTCGGCCAAAGCCCGCGACACGGTGGATTCCGATACCCCCGCCAGACGGGCGATATCGGACATGGTTTTGATATCCGCTTTGGGCGTGGATCGCCGAATGGTCATGATTGGTCACTCATGGCCCGCTTCAGCTGGATCGGGATGGTGAAAAGGGCCGCCACAAAGGCGAAGGGCGATACCATCCCGCGATCCTTATTGTCCCGGCTTGACAAATTTCAGCGTCATCCGGTCGGATTCGCCGATTGCCTGATTTTTGCGCCGTTCTTCATCGCTTCCGGCGCGTAAAACCGGCGGCAAGCCCCAGACCCCGATTTCATAATCCTTGGTGTCTTTGGGATTGGCATTGATCTCGCTTTGATCCGCAAGCACGAAACCCGCTTTCGTAACGGCTTCGATCACGAAGCTTTGTTTCAGATAACCACGCCGGTCAGCGGGGGTATTGGGTGAGTCTTCATTTTCCCGGTGTTGCACCACCCCCAGCACGCCGCCGGGCTTCAAGACGCGGAAAAATTCGGCGAGAACCTCTTCCAGCACATCACTATATACCCAGCCATGCATGCTGCGAAACGCAAGGATGGCATCCACACTGTCATCAGCGGCAAAGCCGTCTTCGGTCAGCATGAAGCGGGCAAAGGCCTTGTCGCCAAACAATTTGCCTTTGGAGGCGATATAATTATCGCGCCAGGCATGGGACCGCGCCCGGCGGCCAGCATCTTCGGAGAGATGCGGTGCTGTGTTCAGCGCGATATAGGTGCCCTTGTCCCGGAGCAGATCCCCCAGAATTTCCGTGTACCAGCCGGGCAGCGGCTCGGCGACCGTCATATCGGCGGTGATGCCAAAGAATTTCAGGGTTTCGGCTGGATGGCGATAGACATCCCGCGCCTTTTGATCGGCGGTGCGATACGGATTTTCCGTAACCGCCCGGTCAATGGCATCGCTGTCTTGCGCTGCAAGCCGGTGCGCAGGCAGCAGCATCATGAGCGCGAGAAAGAGGTGCGAAAGACGCATAAAATATCTCCATAAAGAAAGGCCCCGGTAGAAGGCTACAAAAGCCGGGGCCTTGCTGCAAGAAAAAGGACAGAGTTTGTGCGCTTAAGAGCTGCCTGCTTTCATGGTTTTAGCGTTGGAGCATTGCCCGTGCCGCTTTCACTGCCGCTTCATCATCAATGGTGCGCGGTGGCACGGACACGCCCCTTTCTGCCGCCGGACGGGCCGCAATACGGTCTGCCCATGCTTTCAGATTGGGCAGGCTATCGATTTCAAGACCGCACCAGGCATGGCTTCTGACCCAGCACCAGTTGGCGATATCGGCGATGGAATAGTCACCCACCAGAAAATCCCGGCCTTCCAAGGCGCGGTCAAGCACCCCATAAAGACGCATGGTTTCATTTTGATACCGTGCAATCACCGAAGGAATTTGTTCGGGGAAATAGCGGGTGAACACATTGGCCTGCCCCTGCATCGGCCCCAAGCCACCCATTTGGAACATCAGCCATTGGATGATTTGCGAGCGTGCTTTGGGATCGCTTGGCAAAAGTTTGCCGGTTTTTTCCGCCAGATACAGCATGATCGCGCCAGATTCAAAGACCGCGAAATCATCATTGTCGCGGTCAATGATTGCAGGAATGCGGCCATTGGGATTGATCTTCAAGAACCAGTCTTCTTTCTGCTCCGCCGCCATCAAATTAATGGCCTTCACAGTATAGGGAAGGCCCATTTCTTCCAGAGTGACAGACACTTTGAAGCCATTGGGGGTGGCGGCGGTATAAAGATCGATCATGACGGGTTTTCCTATTGGGGCATCGGCTGGCCGGTTTGACATGGAAAGATTTTGATATGGGCCAACAAAGATAATGCGCGATACGAACAAACGCATCGCGCATTCACATTTATTTGACTGTTTAGATCAAAGCGCCGATCGGCAACAGTGTTTTAAGCGGCTTGGTGCCCCTGCCGACGTCGCTGGGTCGCACCAAAGCCGATCAAGCCCAATCCTAAAAACAGGACCGTTGCTGGCAGTGGAATATCAAAACCAATCACATCGAAAACCGCCAGATCGATCGCGCTGATATCCACCTGTTCACCGCGGCCGGCTGTGGGGTCCATGATACCGAAGGGAGAAATCACGCCGAAGACCTCGATCAAATGCGATGCCTGACTGCCGCCTAGATCGATGATCGTGCCATCGGGGAACTGGAACTGGAAGCCGCCATTGAAGCTGCCCGACGAGAAGGGGGCGATTTGCGTTTTACCACCATCGAATGAAAAGAATGGAATGTCGGTCCGGTTGGCGAATTGCGTATCGAAATCATCAAAAGTCAAAGGCCCGTTGATGCCCAGATGGGAGGTTAGATCGAAGCCAAGGAAATTGCCCTGCCCATCAAATGACAGATCGGAAAAGCGGAACAGATCCATCGGCGAGAACACAGCATTGAAATTATCGGGAACATTGAAGACCGCATTCACGATTTCGAAGATATTCACATTGGCCAGAATATCACGGGTGATCACGGCATCGGCGGGGAGGCCCAAAAGTGCCCGGAAGAAATCCGCATTGGCGGGATCTTCCACCACGTCACGGACAAATTCCGCCGTGGGGCCAGCGCCTGTAAACTGATCCACGAAATCCACACCACTGACAAAACCCAAGGCATGGCCGATTTCATGGGCGGCCACGCCGATAAAATCGAAGGCGTTTGCATCAATTCCGTCAGAACGGTTGAAATCAAATTCAAAATCCGAATTGAAGGTGACAGAGCCATCCACCACACCATCAAGGCCAGTGAATCCCAAAGCCTTCAGATTGGCGGTGTTCACATCCAGCGCCGTATTATCAATGGTGGAAAACACGCTGTTCCCTGCCGAATCGAACGAGATTCCCGGGCCGCCATCGAAGGTTCCCAAGGTATTGGTGAAAAACGAGAGACTATCGTCTTGCACCAAATTCTGGACGGCAACTTTATCTTTGCCGCTGGTCTGATCTGCGGCCAAGGCATCACGGAACACAGAATAATTGACCACCGCCGAGGAAGACCCCGTTTGGCCGATCACATTGGGCGCAAGCGGTGCGAATCCCACATCCAGTATGATGGTGGTGTCATCTTTCAGGCGCGTTTCCCAGAATCGTGCGGCTTTTTCAAAACCCTGACGGGCATCATTGGCCAAGGCCGGATCAATATTGGGATCGAAATTGAAATTCAGATCAATCTGGATGGCATGTGCCGGTGCGGAAAGTACCAAAATACCTGCTGTAAGAGCGCCGCTTAAAAACCGTTTCATGTTTTTCATTACTCTACCCTGATTGCATTTATTATCATTCAACACAATCCAAGCAATTCTTGTGCCATTTAATTCAACGGAAGAATTCCACGTTTTAAGCCTTTGGTTTAAGAAAACCTGTCGGAATTTTTATCAAGAACGACGCCGTACACCGTTTATCTGTAAAAAAATTCGACAGTTGACAGGCGGGCCCCTGCTCGCCACGCCATGAGAGACAAACTTTAGAGGACCCGATCATGTTCAAAGCGTTTGCTGTTTCGCTGTCCGCAGCGTGTCTTGCTACGACCTTTTGCACCGCGCCCGCTTGGGGGGCAGACACAAACGAGCGTTTTGCCGTGGAAGGCGGGGGCGCACAGGCCTGCTCTTTGTTTTTGGAAGCCGAGCGGGATCGCAAAGAGCAATACACATATTATATCGGCTGGGTTCAGGGATATCTGACGGCGTTGAACCGCTTTCAAGATGATACTTTCGATATGGTGCCGTGGCAAAATACCCAGTTCCTGACCCTCGCTCTCATATCCTTTTGCAAAGACAATCAAGATACGCCCCTGTTTCGGGCGACGGATTATTTGAGCCTTGTCATGTCGGAACAACGGCTGCGTAGTGAATCCAAGTCTCTCGTTCTGGGGCAAAGCGATAGCAGCATAATCATCTATCAAGAAATTCTGCGCCGCGCTCAGGCCAAATTGATCCAGGGTGGATTTCTGGAAGGCACCGCCGATGGGACATTCGGCCCGAAAACCCGCCTTGCTCTGGAAGCGTTTCAAAAATCGAAAGAGATCGAGGTGACGGGCCTGCCCGATCAAGTCACGCTGTTTCATCTGTTTGCCGAAGGGCTGCCGACTTCGGGGAAGAATTGATGGGGGAGATATCGTCTCATCGCTTGGCGAGGCTTGGAGAATAAGGCCCGCCTACACAGATCAAGGCCGTCTTCATGATGCAAAACAAGCCGGAAGGCTCGGGGGCGAAACTGGCTTTAATGGCGCTGTTCATCGGGGCCATCGGCATTGGCTTTGCACCCATTTTCGTGCGCTATTCCGATATTGGTCCGGTTTCCACTGCCTTTTGGCGCATGGTTTTGTCGGTTCCTCTTCTGGCCTTGTGGATGGCGGTAACGCCCCGCCCCAAAAAGCGCCCTTATAATTGGGGATTATTGGCTTTGTGCGGTCTGTTTTTTGCCGCCGATCTGGGGCTGTGGCATTGGTCGATTGCCTTAACATCCGTGGCCAATGCAACGCTTTTGACCAATTTGAATCCTGTGTTCGTGGCCTTGGCGGGCTTTGTGCTGTTTCAAGAACGCTTTTCCCGCCTGTTTTTGCTGGGCTTGGTGGCCGCTTTGGTGGGGGCTGTGGCCCTGATGGGGGCCAGCTTGAATTTGCGCCCGAACGTCTGAACGGGGATCTTTTGGGGATGGCATCTGCGGTGATGTATGCGGGATATTTCATCACCGCGGCAAAGCTGCGCGCCAATCATGGCGCTCTTGAAATTCTGGTATTCACCGCCATTGCCACCGCCATAGCGCTGTTTGGGGTGGCGCTTGTATCAGAGCCGGACATCCTGCCCACAACGCCGGAAAGCTGGCTTCCTTTGATCGCGCTGACACTGGTTAGCCAGATCATGGGGCAGGGATTGATTGTTTATGCCTTGGCGCATTTGCCAGCCGCTTTTTCCGCCGTGGGGTTGCTGTTGCAGCCGTTGATAGCCGCCTTGGCCGCATGGCTGTTGTTCGCGGAACGTCTCGGCCCGTGGGAATTGGCCGGAGGTGGGGTGGTCTTGTTGGGTATTGTGCTGGCCAGATTGGGAAGCCTGAACCGCCGCCGCATCCGGGCCGGGGACAGTGCTCCGCAAACGCTGATCTGATGGATTTGAAAAAGCCGGGGGGCGCCGGAAAAGCACCCCCCTTGCTATAGATGCTCAAGAGCCGGGCGTTAGTCCGCGTCTTTCAGTTCTTGCAAGAACCAGGTGACGATCAGCGCATCGCGCATGGCCCCTTGTTTGAGATTGGCCGCCCCCGCATGGCCGCCTTCGATATTTTCATAATACAGCACTTCATGGCCTTGCTGCATCATCTTGGCTGCCATTTTGCGGGCATGGCCGGGATGCACCCGGTCATCGCGGGTGGAGGTGGTGAAGAACACCGGCGGATATGTCACGTCTTTAGAGACATTCTGATAGGGCGAATAGGTTTCGATCCATGCCCGTTCCGCTGGAATATCGGGATCGCCATATTCGCCAATCCATGATGCACCCGCCAACAGCTTGTGATACCGCAGCATATCGAGAAGCGGCACCGCTGAAACCACGGCCCCAAACAATTCTGGATTGCGCACCATGGTGGCGCCGGTCAGCAAACCGCCATTGGAGCCGCCATAAATGCCCAGATGCGGGGCGCTGGTCAGACCTTGATCGATCAGATCGCGTGCGACAGAGGCAAAATCCTCATAGGCACGGGGACGGTTTTCATTGAGCGCCGCCTTATGCCAGCGGGGGCCGAATTCTCCGCCACCCCGGATATTGGCGACGGCATAAGCGCCACCTTGTTTGAGCCATTCAATGGCCAAGGGCGACAAATAATTGGGGGTGAGAGAGATTTCAAACCCGCCATAGCCATAAAGGATGGTGGGAGTAGAGCCGTCCATCGCTGTATCTTTGGCACGAATCAGGAAATAAGGAACGTTGGTGCCATCGTCGCTGGTGGCGAAATGTTGCGCCACTTCATAGGCAGACGCATCGAAACGCGCCGGCATGGCTTTGATGGGTTTTGCGGTTGTCTCATCAATCAGATACAGCGTGTCCGGCTCTAAGAACCGTTCAAAATTCACCAAAAGGGTGTTGGTAAAGCCACTGCCCGAAACGATGGACACATTGCCGGTTTTCGGCAGATCCGCATCTGTCAGGGTCCAGCCTTCCGCAGTGGGTTGGGCTTTTGCCAAACGCCCGCGCACCTGATCCAGAAGAGCCACATAAATCGCATCGCGGCCAATCTGCACGCCTTCGATGGCCATGCTGTCGGTCGGCTTGGCAATGATGGTCATGCTTGAGGCTGTGCCTTTCAGCAGATCGTCAAGGGGCAAGGACACCACAGCGCCCGCCGGGGCCATCACATCCCCCACGGTCCACTCGCTGCGCAAAAGGGCGATCACCCGGCCTTTGAACAGACCTTGGAAATTGGCGTCATCGGGAAGAGCCAATTCGGTCAGCTTGTTGTCAGACCCCACATGATACAGGGTTTCATGGAAGAAATCCGGTGCACGGGAAATGAACAATTCGGTGCCTTCGGGGCGGTGGATAACCACCGGGAAGGTGAAGGCATCGGTTTCGGCGCTGCTAAACAGGGTTTCGGCGGCGGCCAGATCCGAGCCACGTTGCCAAATCCGCACCGTGCGAGCATAACCCGATGTGTTTTTGGAGCCGCCCGCATGGGGGCTGGCCACAAACAACCGGTCCGCATCGATCCAGCTGACCGATTGCTTTTCTTCCGCAAGATAAAAGCCATCTTCCACAAAGCGGCCGCTTTGTGCATCGAATTCGCGGGAGACCACCGCATCGGCGCCGCCGCGTGACAGATTGACCATGCAATGCCGGTTATCGGGAGCAAGGCAGCTGGCCCCTTTCCAGACCCAGTTTTCCCCTTCTGTTTCGGCCAAGGCATCCAGATCGAGGATCACCTCCCATTGCGGGGATTCGCTTTGATAGCTTTCAAGAGAGGTGCGCCGCCAGATCCCGCGCACATGGGTATCGTCTTGCCAGAAATTACGCACCTCATCACCGATGATCTGGCCATAGGGAATACGGTCGGATGCGGTGCGGATTTTTTCTGCCGCCGCGCGAATGTCTTCATAGCGCGGATCGCCTTCCAGCCGCGCCAAAGACACGGTATTTTGCGTGCGCGCCCATTCAAGAGCCTTGTCGCCCTCCACTTCTTCAAGCCACAGATAAGGGTCGCCCGATTGCGTCTGCTGCGTCACGGATTCGTTGCTTTCTTTCGTCGATTTTTCGGAATTTTGCGCGTCACAAGCAGCCAAAGTCAGCGCGACACTTGCCGCCATCCCCAGCCGGCACATCCCGCGCCACGATAGATATCGTCTATGGTCCATCTCAGTTCTCCCCAAAATGATGGTTAAAATTTTATGGTTTTAAAACGCATCCTTACGTTTGCGTATTTGTGCAAATACGTCCACATCACTGGCCGCTTCCATGCCCAATTGCTTGCGGATTTCCGGGCTGTGCGGCCGCAAGAACGGATTGGTGGCACATTCGATACCCATAGTGGAGGGCACGGTGGGCTGGCCTTCGGCACGCAGGGCGGCCACCTCTTTCATCCGTGTCAGCAGGGCCTGATTTTCCGGTTCGATGGTCAGGGCAAAGCGGCCATTGGCTTCGGTATATTCATGGGCGCAACATATCAGTGTTTCTTCGGGTAGCGCCGCCAATTTGCGCAAGGAGTGCAGCATCTGTTCCGGCGTGCCTTCAAACAGGCGGCCACAGCCCAAAGAAAAGAGCGTGTCACCGCAAAACAAGGCTTTCTGGTCGGCAAAATAATAGGCCACATGACCGCTGGTATGGCCCGGCACTGCTATCACTTTGCCGCGTGCTGCGCCCAGATGCACATTGTCTCCCTCGCGCACCCATTTGTCGGCCCCTTTGATACGGTGACGGTCCGCATCCGGTGCCACGATCCGCGCTCCATAAAGAGCCTTCAACTCTTCTGCCGCGCCAATATGATCGGCATGATGATGGGTGAGCAAAATCACCTCCGGCTTCCAACCAAGACGATTCAGCGCTGTTTTGACAGGCTGCGTCCAGCCCGGATCGACCACGGCCACTTGCCCGCTTTCAGGCTCTCGCACCAGATAGACATAATTGGCCAAAGGCTGTTCGATGAACACCAGTTCGATCTGGAAATCGCTCATCCGTTTTCTCCGTTTGATCCCGAGATGCGCTCAGGACGGTTGATCTTTTCCATAGACATCGTCTGGCACATAGGTTTTTGCGGCGGTTTCCTCAAGCTGTGCTGTGCTTGCGTCTTGGCCGGAAACACGGCGGTAAAAACAGCTTTTATGCCCCACATGGCAGGCACCGGGGCCGTGTTGATGCACCCGCAGCCATACCGCATCCTGATCGCAATCAAGGCGGATCTCCAGAACATCCTGATAATGCCCCGAGCTTGCGCCCTTTTTCCAAAGGGCTTGGCGCGAGCGGCTATAATAATGCGCGACGCCGGTTTTTATGGTCAGGGCCAGGGCTTCGGCATTCATATAAGCCAGCATCAAAGGCATGCCGCTTTCATGATCGGTGGCAATGGCCGGGATCAGCCCATCGGGGCCAAAGCGGGGCGTCAGGGCGGTCCCTTGCTCCAAGGCGGTTTTGTCCGCAGGAGGGGGGGCAAAGGAAATTGATTGAGATAAGCTGGTCATGGCCGCACTTTGCCCCGAACTGTGGGCTTTGACCAGAGTGCTTGAACGATGCGCGCTCAGGATGTGAAGAGTGCTTGGATTTTGCCCGCATAGCTCTTATTTCATGGGGTATGAGCGCTTTATATAATAAAGACATTCTGCGGCTTGCAACCGAGATCCCGTTTACCGCGCCTTTGGCGGATGCGCAGATCAGCATCACCCGCACCAGCCGCATTTGCGGATCGCGGCTGAGGCTGGATGCGATTTTCGATGATCAAGGCCGGTTTTTGAAATTGGGATTGGATGTGCGGGCCTGCGCTTTGGGCCAGGCGACAACAGCCATTGTCGCTCCAAAGCTGATCGGGCTTGACCGGCAAAGCCTTGCCCGCGCAGCGGATGATTTTCGCGCCATGCTTCAGGAAAACGGACCACCGCCTGCGCCGCCTTTTGAAGCCCTGCACATTCTAGAGCCGGTGCGAGATCATAAATCCCGCCACGCCTCTGTGATGTTGATTTTCGACGCCGCTCTGGCCGCACTTGATGGCTGGGCCGAAAAGTCCAAAGGCGAGCTGAGCGCCGATGGCCCGTCTCACGCCTGTGTTCTGGGTGAAGAGGGCGGCGTAGCCCGGTCTTGATGGATGGTATAAAGCTGCGATTGCGCAATGCCGGTGAAGATTGAACGGGAAAGGCGCGTGAAATAGGAAAAATCCGTTTCATCGGCCAAACGCGGTGGATGAGACACAAAAATCGTCTTGTAAATGCGGAGTGCTCGATCAAGATCCTCGCGGGTGATATTCGGGGAGATAGCCGGCATGATGCACTGTTCCGTTGCTAAGCCATGACCCCTGCCCTTTGTATCGATCACATTTTCGTGTAATGCAAGACTTAATCCATCCTCTTTGAGGATATTTTATGCCGGCCCTTTCCCAAAAATATCGTTAAGTATTTGTTCTAACCACTGTTTATCGACTTCGTTAAAGCTATTGAGTGTGGTGGAATCCACATCGAAGACAGCCATCAGTGTGCCATCGGGCCGTGTAACCGGCACGACAATCTCTGACTGGCTGCGCGAATCACAAGCGATATGGCTAGGAAACGCATTCACATCAGCCACAAGTTGCGTTTCTTTGCTTTGGGCGGCCACGCCGCACACGCCTTTGCCGAATGGAATGCGCAAACAGCCCAGCGTGCCTTGATAAGGCCCCACCACGAGTTCATGCGGTTTTTCGGGATCGACCATATAAAAGCCGGTCCAGAAATAATGATCGAAGGCTTGTGACAGGAGGCACGACACCGTGGCCATCCGTGTCACCTCATTGGGTTCGCCTTCAAGAACGGCGGAAATTTGCTTTGCAACCTCGCCATATCGTCGGGCTTTTTCTGCATCTTGCATAAGGCGCTCCCAAAACAGATCGAAATTGTGAAAGAAATCGAAGATGGGGATGGCCCCCAAAGCGTGGCTTTTAAGATGATAGGGCACGGCGTGCGTTTCGACCCCGGATCACCAATTTTTCAACGCCACACCATTAAGGACGTGGTGGGCCCGGCAGGACTCGAACCTGCGACCAAACCGTTATGAGCGGTTCGCTCTAACCAACTGAGCTACAGGCCCCTATTGCTGTCCAATAAGGAATATGTGCCCTAGATAGCAATGCCCTTGGCCGAGGCCAAGAACCAAATCGGAGAAAATGCATTTTAACAGGCTTTGCCCCCAGATCCCGCGGATCAGATGCGATCTGCCCCGGATCTTGCGCAAAAGTGCAGCGATAAAACTTTGACGTAAAATACGGAAGGGGCGTTTATCGCTTCCCCACAAGGGCCAAAGCGTAGGATTTTACAACCTTCATTTTTAGTTTGGAGTTGAAATAGAAAATTTCTTGTAAATCACTAAAATTTTATCCAGATTGTCTTCATAAGTCCGCCAAAGGGGGAAAACTGTCGTGAGGTTGAATAAATTGGTTGCATGCGTGGCATTTGCCTTTGCATGCGTTTTGGCATTCCCAAATTCTGTTGTGCCATCCGTTCATGCGCAAGAAACGGTGGCATCGCCGCAGCTCAAGCAAAAAATCGCCATTGGCCGGTTCACCAATGAAACCCGTTACGGAAAAAGCTTGTTGCGTGATCAAGATCTTGACCCCCTTGGCAAGCAAGCTGCGGATATTTTGGCTGCATATCTCACGCAGTCGGATAAATTTCTGGTTTTTGAACGCTCTGACCTTGTTGAAATTCAACGCGAACAATCCCGTTCCGCACCTGCCGAGGCTGAAAAGAAAGAACGTATTATTGGCGTTGATACCTTGATCCTGGGATCGGTGGTTGAATTTGGCAGCACGGTGGATGGCAAACGCGGCTTTTTCAATAAAAGAAAAACCCAAAGAGCGCATTCCAAAGTGGCCGTGCGCTTGGTGGATGTCAGCACGGGATTGGTCTTTCATTCTGCCACGGGGTCCGGCGAGGCAACCACTGAAACGCATACCATTCTTGGCATGGGGAGCACTTCGAAATTCGATGGCACCCTGACCGATAAAGCGCTGTCCGTTGCCGTTGAGGACATGATCGAAGAACTTGTCAATACGATCTCCGCTCGGCCCTGGAAGACCGATATTTTGCAGGTGCGCGGCGAAACGCTCTTCATTTCCGGTGGCAAAAGCCAAGGCTTGAAAGTGGGCGATATCCTTCAGGTCATGCGCAAAGGCGAAACCATCGAAAGTGCCCAAACCGGCTTCGATATCACGCTTCCTGCCGAAAAGGTGGGGACGGTGAAAGTGGTCCAATTATTTGGTGAAAGCGAAGTCAATGAAGGGGCTGTCACCCAGCTGTTGTCTGGCACTGTCGCGGAAGATGGCTTTTCCGATTTGTTCGTGACCACGGGTCAATGAGCCAAAGATATAGGGGACTATCGATGACAAAATTTTTCGTGGCACTGGCCGCCAGCCTGCTGTTAGCAGCCTGCGGCAGCATGCCCAAACACGCCAATGTGCGGAGCGATGAGCCGGCAATTGTTCAGGTGATCGGCGCACCGGAAGGCTCCAGTGTTTTGTGGGATGGCGCCATTCTTGGCCAAACGTCGGGCAAAACGACACGTTTTGAAGTGGGAGCCGGGTCTCACAAACTGGTTGTGCGCACCGGAACACAGATTTTGTTTGATCGTGACATCTTCATTCAGGATGGAACAACGAGAAACATTCAAATCGGCCAATAAGGGCTTGGCATTCGAATAGGATTGCCAAAAAAGGGGGGCTTGGAAATGAAAAGAGGAACAACTGCGATTGCCGTTGTGATGGCGCTTGGCTTGGGTGCTTGTGCCTCAAAGGAGAATAGCGGTCTTTATGATTGGAACGGCTATCAAGGGGAATTGCTGGCCTATTATAAGAACCCGCAGGAAAATCAGGCTTTTTCCGAACAGCTTTATGCAAATATTGAACTGGCGGAGCAAAATGATCGGGTTCCGCCCGGTATGTATGCCGAATATGGCTATGTGCTTTTGCAAATGGGCAAAACGGACCAAGCCCTTGCCTATTTTGCCAAGGAACGGGATCGCTGGCCGGAATCTGCTTATTTGATGACCAAGGTCATTGACCGGCTGGGGGGCGCTATCGCGTCATTGGACGAGAATCCATCAACGGATGATACAGCGCAGACTAATGCGACCGGGCAATAAAGGGGGCCGCCGATATGTTTAAAAACACAATTTTTCTGGCGCTGATCGCTATTCTTTTGTCGGCCTGTGCCTCTTCGATGCAACCAAAAGATTATTCGCTTTTCCGAGAGGCCAATCCCCGGTCTGTGGTGATCGTCCCTGTGATCAACCATTCCCAAGAAGCGGAAGCCGCGGATCTGTTTCTTACAACGCTGGCGATTCCGCTTGCTGAACGCGGTTATTATGTGTTTCCCACCAATATGGTGAGAAGCATGATGGAAGAGGATGGCCTTGCCGATGCCCATTTGGTGCATAGCACGGAAACGCCGATTCTTGGGTCGCTGTTCGGGGCGGATGCGATCCTTTATGTAGAGATCCTCGACTGGAAATCGCAATATGCTCTCTTATCCTCCTCCATTGTGGTGGAATTTCTCTATACGTTGAAAGACGCTCGGACAGGGGCTTTGCTGTGGCAAGATCAGCAGCAGTTTATACAACAAAAGGGGGGGAGTTCGGGGAATATCTTTGCAGATATGATCGCCGCGGCTATTACCGCAGGTGTCGATAATGCGAAATCCGATTATACGCCGGCGGCCCATATGGCAAATGCGATGGCAATGGTTCCCCCGGGTCAGGGGTTACCATTCGGCCCCTATAGCCCGAATTATGGCACGGATCAGGAGCTTTATGCTGCAACGGGAAGCGGGCATTTCAGCGATGCCACCGAAATGGCCGTCTCTTATCCTGTGTCTCCGCAACCCGCCGATGACCAGATCAACGAGTGAGAAAATCCAAGCCATTCATCTCGCGCGCTCCTGCCGATAAGGGGTGCGTGAGATTTGGCATAAAATCTTGCTTATGCCATGGCGCTGTAATTGCGTCTTTTGCCGCAACAGGGTAGATCAACCGTCAGGCAACCCGGCACGGTAATGGACCTTGGCATGCGCGCACCAATTTACAAGATCATGAGCACCGCCCAATGGCAGGCCTTCAAGGAAAGCGGGCATTTCAAAGGATCGGAGATTGATCTTGCCGATGGGTATATTCACTTCTCTACCCGGGAGCAGGTGGCTGAAACGCTGGACCGCCATTATAAAGCCGTGCCCGACCTTGTGCTGTTAAGCGTTGATGTGGCATCCCTTGACGGGGATGCCTTGCGCTGGGAAGCCGCGCGCGGCGGGCAGAAATTCCCTCATCTTTATGCGCCCTTGCCCCTTCATGCGGTGAGTGCCCACAGCGTTCTGGATCTGGATGAAAAGGGTCGCCATAGTCTTCCAACACTACCAGAGCATTTGGCGTGAGCGGTTATATCTGGCCATTTTTCCGTAAGGCTTTGTTCCGGCTTGATCCTGAAGCGGCACATGCTGTGACAGTGCGCGTTTTGGCCTTGCGCAATACCAAAAAACCCAAGCCGGACGCGGCCTCTTTGGCCATTCGATCCAACGCATTGGGGCTTTCTTTTTCGAATCCTTTGGGGGTGGCGGCAGGCTTTGACAAGGATGCACGGGTTCCCGGTGCCATCCGCGCCCTTGGCTTTGGCTTTGCGGAAATCGGTACCGTTACGCCGCAGCCCCAAAGCGGCAACCCACAGCCACGTTTGTTTCGGTTGGAAAAAGACCGGGCGGTGATCAATAGGCTGGGATTCAACAATGCCGGCCATGACTGTGCCTTCACGCGATTGGCCGCTGCAAAAGCTCGCGGCGTTGGGCCGATCGGGGTCAATCTTGGGGCAAATAAAACCTCTTCTGACCGGGTGGCGGATTATTTGACGGGCATCGCGCGTTTCTCGCCCTTGGCGGATTATTTCGCCATCAATATCTCGTCCCCCAATACGCCGGGTTTGCGGGCCTTGCAAAGCCGGGCCGCCTTGCAGAACCTGCTGGACCGTTTGGTTGAAAGGCGTGCCCAACAGCAAAGGCAGGTACCCATTTTTCTCAAGGTCGCGCCCGATCTGACTGAAGGCGATCGCCATGATATTGCCGAAGTGGCCTTGGCGGCGGGCATTGAGGGATTGATTGTTTCCAACACCACATTAAGCCGTCCGACCAGCCTGCTTTCAGACCAGAAAGGCCAGGCCGGGGGCTTGTCCGGGGCACCGCTCATGGCTTTGTCCACAGAGATTCTGGCCGATTTCTACAGGCTAACGGGCGGCAAGCTGGTGTTGATCGGGGTGGGCGGCGTTGCGTCTGGTGCCGATGCCTATGCAAAAATCCGCGCGGGTGCCAGCCTCGTGCAGCTTTATACGGCGCTTATCTATCAAGGGCCCGCCCTGATAAAACAGATCAAGCGCGATCTGATTGCTTTTATGCAACGTGACGGCTTTACCCATATTGGGGAAGCGGTGGGGGCCGATCACCGTTGAGCGGCCATGCGACCCTTGTGCGGAACCCCGGCCTTGTCCAGCCAGCGGCCCAGTTTGCCGGTTAGCCACAAGGCGGTCATCACATAATCGGAAATCAGTGACCAGCCGGGATAGGTAAAGGTGGCGGGGCGGTTTTTTTCGATGAAAAAATGCGCAATCCATGCCGGACCATAGCCCGCAACGGGCATCAGCAACGCAATCCACAATGGCCCGAAGATCAGGCCGTACATTAAAACACCCAAGGCGGAAAAGGCCGCCAGATAATGAAGCGCGCGCGTGGTGGGCCGGGCATGTTCCCGCAGATAATACAGGAAGAATTCGCCATAGGTTTCGATGCGTTCGGACATGATCGCCTCCGCTTGATGAGAATGCCAATATAGCATGGCATCATGGTGATGTGACCTGCCCGATTCGGTCACCGCTCAGAAATCCTCGTTTATAATATGATCTTCCAGCGCCCCTGCCTCGCGCTCGTCCAAAAGCCAGCGGTGGCGCATGGATTGATGGGCTTCATGCACGCTTTCCGGGCGGCCTGAAATCAGTGGATGCCAATTGGGGAGATCCTTCCCTTCATGGACAAGCCGATAGCCGCAGCTTTTGGGCAGCCACTTGAAATCCGCGATCTGATGGGGCTTCAGCACCGTGCAATCGGGCACCCAGCGGGTGCGTGTGGCATAGCGGCTGCAGCGCATGCTGTCGTGATCCAGCAAGCGGCAGGCCACATTGGTATAATAAATATGGCCGCTATCGGCATCTTCCAGCTTGTGCAGGCAGCATTTTCCGCAGCCATCGCATAAGGATTCCCATTGGGCGTGGGTCATATCTTTCAATGCCACGGTCTTCCAGAATGGCGCATCGGTCTGACGGTCGGTGCTGTCGTTCATTTGGCAGCTTTCAATAAGGGGCGCATCACCGCCACCATATCATCGGGTGTTTCCCGCGACGAAAAGAAATCCACAAACTGCCCATCGGGGTCCATCAGCAAAATCATCGAGGCATGATCCACCAGATAGGCATCGCCCGAAACATCTCCGCTTTTCTGGGCATAAACCCGATAAGCATCGGTGGCGGTTTTGATCTGTTCAGGCGAGCCGGTCAACCCCATCAGGCTGAGATGGAACAAGGACACATAGCGCGCCATCTGGTCCACATCATCCCGTTCGGGATCCACGGTGATGAACAAAGGCTGCACCGCCTTTAGGGAAACGCCTTCTTTTTCAAGTTGCTCCAAGGCGCGAGTCATTTTCGCAAGTTCGGTCGGGCAGACATCGGGACAAAATGTATAGCCGAAATAGATCAGCATATAGCGGCCCCGGAAATCCTGATCCGTTACGGTTTTTCCCTCATGGGAGACAAGGCTGAAAGGCCCGCCGATGGGCACGGGATCCGATGGTGCCGGGGCCTGCCTGTCCGGTGACGCCCAGTACAAAAGTCCGAGAGCGCTGAGACAAACCAGCAAGGCTGCGCTAAGGATACGGGGGAGCGTCATATTGTTCTACCTCAATCAATGGCTCTTGATGGAATGTCTTTCACGCTCCACTTTGGGAGCATATGGACTTGGCTCATGATATAAGGGCCATCATTGGTCTTGTCGATGAGGCGAACTGACACCATTTTGGCTTTGCCAATAAGAAAGAAGAGAGATGCGTGTGTTTTTAAATTCTGCCGCCCGTCTTGTTGCCCTTGGATGGATGCTGATGGCCGCCTTTCCGGGCGTATTTTTAGCAATCAGCCCGGCATCTGCACAGTTTTCCGCAGCCTATGAGCTGATCAAGGCCGTGGAAGAGCAAGATTATGCCGAAATGCGCACGCAAATGCTGAAATGCCGTTGCCCCAATGTGCGAACGATTGATGATGTGCCGGTTCTGGTGATCGCAGCCCGCAATGCCGATAAACAAATTGTCGAATATTTGTTGGAATCCGGGGCCAATCCAAATGCGGCAGACCGCACCAGCAAGATGACACCTTTGATGGAATTTGCCCGTCGGGGTGATGTGGCGGGCCTGAATATGCTGTTGGCCCGCAATGCGGATCTGGATGCGGGGAATGATTCGGGGCAAACGGCTTTGATGATTGCGGTGCGATCCCGTCAGGCGCGGGCTGTCAAGGCGTTATTGGATGCCGGGGCCAATGTGGATATGCCCGATTATCAAGGGCAAACGGCGCTGGATGTGGCTCGCTCCATGCGGTTGCGCGATCTGGAACGCCTGTTGATGGACGCAAGCTAATATATAAAGGCCGGGGGTAGGGTGGCGCCCTCTGGAGGTCTCCCGGACGCGCCACCATAGAGACAGCCCCATGATGCGCCTCTCTGCACCTGTGCCAAATTCGCAAGAAACCGCCACCGATCAATCGGCGGGATATGGCAGCTATGTGCGGCTGGGGTCGTTGATCACCATCCGCTGGATGGCCATTGCTGGGCAGCTTTTAACGCTGGCTATCGTTCATTGGGTCTTGGGTTTTCGTTTCGAGGCGCATTGGGCGATCATGGCAATTTCCGCCTCGGCGGCGCTCAATCTTTATCTCAGCATTCGCTATCCACGGGCAAAACAGCTTACCGACTATGAAGCCACCGTTCATCTGGGCTTTGATTTGGTGCAATTGGCGCTGCTTTTATCGCTGACCGGTGGCTGGACCAATCCTTTTGCTTTTCTTCTTGTGGTGCCGGTGACCATTTCCGCCACGGTGCTGTCGCGTAAAAGCACGTGGATTTTGCTGGCATTGGCCTTGGTTTCTTGCCTGATTCTGGCCCGCTGGCACCTTCCTTTGCCATGGGGAGCCGTGCCCCTTCAGATCCCCACCACCTATTTGATTGGTTCATGGATCGGCCTTGTGGTGTCGATGGTGTTTCTGGCCATTTATGCGGCAACGGTTTCTGCCGATGCCCGGCGACGCTCAAAGGCTTTGGCCGCCACCGAAGCGGCGCTGGAACGGGAGCACAAGCTGGCGGAACTGGGCACCCTGGCCGCCGCCGCCGCCCATGAACTGGGAACGCCTTTGGGCACCATTACCTTGGCCGCCCGTGAATTATTGCGCGAAACGCCAAAACAAGATGCCCGTTATGATGATGTGGCTTTGATCAATGATCAGGTTTCGCGTTGTCGGCAAATTCTGGAACGCCTGTCCCATTCCGATCTGGGCGATGCGCCGCACCCTTTTGCCATTCAAACCATCGAGGCATTGGCCAATGAAGCGGCGCGGCCATTCGAGTTTCTGACCGATGTGGTGATCCATGTGCGTGCCCATCCTTTGGAAAACAGCGATACCAAGCAACCGGTGATTACCCGGCGGGCCGAAGTGTTGCATGCGCTGACCAATTTCATCGAAAATGCGGTGGGATTTGCCCGCACGCGGGTGGATGTGAGCATCGGTTGGTCCGCAGAGCGGATTCAGGTGGTGATCGCCGATGATGGCCCCGGTTTTGATCCCACGGTGCAGAAAAAACTGGGGGAGCCTTATGTGACCACCCGCCAGCGTGGCGAAGGGGATGAAGATGATGCCCATGTCAATGCCACCGGCGATACGGGCCTTGGTCTGGGGGTGTTTATCGCCAAAACTCTGCTAGAGCGCACCGGGGCGCGTGTTCAGTTCATCAATGCCCCTCAGGGTGGTGCATCTGTGCGGATTGTCTGGCGGCGCGATCCATTGGGAGCTACAACCTGATTTGGGTTATAAGAGCTACGATACCCGACAAGAAAAAGGATTGACCAATATGGGTGACGAGTCTGCAATCGCTGAGAGAAAACTTTTGGTGGTGGATGATGATCCGCCTTTTCGCGCGCGCCTGGGCCGGGCCATGGAAGGTTATGGCTTTCAGGTGCAGCTGGCCGAAGGGATTGAAGACGCGCTCCGATTGGCTCATCTGCATAAGCCGGGCTATGCGGTTGTGGATATGCGCCTTGAAGATGGCAACGGGCTGGATCTGGTGCCGCAATTGCGCGATGTACGTCCCGATATGCGGGTGGTGATCCTGACCGGTTATGGCAATATCGCCAGTGCTGTGTCGGCTGTAAAAACCGGTGTTGTGGATTATCTGGCCAAACCCGCCGATGCCGAAGCGGTGGCCAATGCTCTTTTGGCGCATGAGGATTCAGCGCCGCCACCACCGCCCGAGAATCCCATGTCTGCCGATCGGGTTCGGTGGGAGCATATTCAAAGGGTCTATGAATTATGCGGGCGCAATGTGTCGGAAACGGCGCGTCGGTTGAATATGCATCGACGCACCTTGCAGCGCATTCTGGCCAAACGGGCTCCGCGTTGATCCGCCGCTAAGATGTCAGCGCCGGACCGCAGAACAAACGAAAACCAAGCCCGGTTCCCAGATTAAGGGCATCGGGCCCATCGCAATGGTCCAGAATCAATTGTGCCGGGTCGCTGGCATTGATGGCATGGGCGATGGCATCCATTTTTTCCGGATAGCTTTCTTCCCACAGGCGCAACAGCCGCCAATCGATGCTGTCAAAATCGCTTGGGAAAAGCTGCGGATCGCGCATGGCATAGATCAAAGGATCATAGCCCGTCAGGGCACAGCCCAGATTATGGTCGTGCAAAGCGCGATGGACCTGTAAATATTGGAAGGGGTCGGCGAAGGCATCGGCTGCATCAATGGCAAAAACCAATCGGCAGGCTCTAAACCGCCGTAAAGCCGGGACGGTGTTGAGAATATGCGCCACGCCGCCAGCCTTCAGACTGCCGATGCTGGCGCTCAGGATCACCGCTTGCAGATCGCGCCCTTCCAGATTCAGATCGCAGGCAAATAAGCGCCGGGCCAATAGATCGGATAATCTGGAGGAAAACCATGATGCGCTGACAAGATCATGGTCGGGCACAAGCGCTTTTGCCAATTGGGCGCGGTCCACGCGATAAAGGCGCATCAAAACAGGCCCCATCCCGTTTTTTCGCGGCATCCGCACCGGACTGTGCTGCACAAAGCGCCCCACATCCGTCACCCGAAGGGCCCGCTCAAGCTGCGAAAAGGCCGATGCGTCCAAGGATTTCAGCGGCGGGGCCGGTTTTTTCTGTGGCGTGATGATGCCCCCTTCGGGCAAGGGGGTGAGCATCCGTGAATTTGGGACGGCTGTTTTTGAATCATCGCCAAGCGGCGGGGCGAGCGCAAAGCTGGAAAAATGCCGGTTTTGTGTGGGCTGCGGGGCATTATCGGCGCGCTGTGCCGCCTGTGCCATTTCAAGGAAGCGGTCATAATCGCTTGCCGAGGACAGTACATAAAAATCGCGCAGCAGGCGATCTTCGGTGCCGTCATCAATGGCTTGCTTCAAGATCGGATCGTCGCGCAGCAGAAATGCGATTTTCAACACGGCTTCATCGAACAGGCTTTTGGGAGCGCGGGCAATGCAGATAATATCGCCGCGTTTCAGCCGAAACAACTTGCTTCATGGTTGTTCAAGATTGCCCGCAAGGGTTGTTCCACAGACCGTAGAACCGCAGGGCTGCGTGACGCTGGCTCTAATGCAGACAGGGGCACGCGCAAGGCATGGCGGTCCTTGCGATGCCGGTTTAGCCGGCGTGCATATTCCAGCAAGAGCTCTGCTGCGGGAGCTTTGGAGAAAGCGGCACCTGATGACTTTCGCATATTCATCCGGCTGTTACAGGGAAAGAGGGTGGGCGCACCTGCGCTTGGAAACGATCCGTCCGGCAGGATAATCCATCGCTCTTTAATAAAATCTTTCCGGCTTTGAAAGGCAAGGCCGACCGTTTGATCCGGTCAGTTGCCTCCGGTTGCCGCATGGATCATCAAACTGGCTTGCCGTTGATCCTGGTAGAATACATGGCGGCCATATTGCGCGGTCTTGCGCATATGTCTTTCCAATAAGGGGCGACATAATCCGCATGATAATGGGTGGCCTGATCCGACATATCGCGCCACATCCGTTCCAGAGCCACGGCGGCGACCAATCGTGATTCCTGCCATGCGGCCTGATTGTGCGGATTATCCGACAGGCCATCACAGGCAAAGGAAAACTGGCATCGGTTGGGGCGGTGTTCATTCTGGAACACCACAGCACAAATGGAATTGGGCCAAAGCGGGCTTTCTACCCGGTTGAGCACCACCTGCGCCACGGCAAGCTGCCCTTTCACCGGCTCGGACCGGGCTTCAAAATACACTGCTTGCGCCAGACACCGCGCTTCCCCTTCAAGTTTGGGGGGAAGGCGGCTTTCCACCAGCGCGATGGCCTCCAGCAAGCTTGCGGGGGCTTTTTGCGGGGTTGGCTCGACCGGTCCCTCCATTGCCATTACCGGCAGGTGGGGCGGCGTTACTGCGCTGTGCGAACCGGGTGCTGGCAAGATTGCAGGCAGAAGCAAAACGACCAGTCCGGCAAGCAGATGAAAGCGGCTCATGACTTTCCCTTTGAAAGACAGTTAAAATGCCTGACGATGCGACCTGTGTTTATTCTGTGGGGGCGGTTATTCCGCTTTGCCCGTTTCGCCCTGTGCGCCCGTACATCCTGCGTCACAATGGCTGGCTTTGATGGCGGCTTCCTTGTCCGCCAACGCGCTTTGGCGCGCTTTTTTCATACGCTCTTTGCTCTTTCCAAGCATCGAGCGGTTCGTCAGGCGCGCATTTTATCTAAAATTAAGACGATAATGAGGCAAAAAGGGTCTGCGGTTCTTTTGTGTCAAGAGCGGCCTATGGTCTGGACCAAGCCGCCCCTGTCCGCTACACCGATGAACCAATCAATAGCCCCAGTTTAGTGGAGGAGGGCCCCCGTGACCCCGACTGAAATCGCCCGCGTTCAAAAATATCTGCGTGAGACTTTTGACAACAACCGTATCAACCTGAAACGTCGCAGCAAAAATACGGATTCGGTGGAAGTTTTGTTGGAAGAAGAATTCATCGGCGTCATCTATAAAGATGATGAAGAAGGTGAAGTGTCTTATGCCTTCAATATGGCCATTCTGGATATGGATCTGCCGGAACTGGATTGATTTCTGGCTGGCAGACAGGACGTGGGTTCATAGGCGGATCAAAAATCAGGGGGGATCGCGATGGCAGATAGAATCCCCCGGAATGTGGCCACGGTCCCATCGGTGGAGATCCGCCAGAACCCCCGCGCCAAACGCCTGACTTTACGAATCGACAAACATAACGCTGTGCCGGTGCTCACCGTTCCAACGGGCATTTCCATGGGACAGATCCAGTCGTTTCTAGAGACGCACAAAGACTGGATCGCGGATCGGGTGGCGGCTCTGCCCGAAGGCATCCGTCTGGTTCCCGATGCCGCCTTTCCCTTTCGTGGCATACCCCATATTATCCGCCATGAGGCCGGCTTTTCCAGAGAGCCTCTTGCCTGTGAGGGCGAGGTGCGGTTGGGCGGGCCGATGGATCATGTGGAGCGAAGAATGTTGCGTTGGCTGCGCAGATGCGCCCGCACCCGCCTTGTGGAGCGGGCGACATATCATGCGCAAAGCTTGGGGTGTCGATCGGGCGGATCAGCGTGCGCGATACCAAAAGCCGTTGGGGCAGTTGCACCACAACCGGAAATCTGAATTTCAGCTGGCGGTTGATTCTCGCTCCCGATGACATTCTGGATTATGTGGCCGCCCATGAAGTGGCCCACCGGGTCGAGATGAATCACAGCCCGCGCTTTTGGGCTGAGGTGGATCGCCTATGCGCCAACAGATCCGCCGCACGACAATGGTTGCGTCGTCATGGCGATGGCTTGATGCGGGTCGGTCCGCCGCCCGGTGGTGAAAGTGCTGCAGACTAGCGGCGGTTTTCTGTGGGCAGGCTGAGGGCCGGCAATGGTCGCACGGGCCGTCCCACATGGGCATCAATCATAAAATCGTGCCAGATCCGTGCGGGCAAAGCCCCGCCCGTTACTTTGTTGGTGGGGCTGTCATTGTCATTGCCAACCCATATGCCCGCCACCAGATCGCTGGTGAATCCCACGAAGAGCGCATCCCGATAATCCTGACTGGTGCCGGTTTTCCCTGCCGCCGGACGATCGATTTGTGCCGCTCGTCCGGTGCCTTGGGTGATGGTATCCACCATCATCGATACCAGAGCAGCCACATGATCGGGGCGGGCCACCCGTGGGCGGGCTTTTGGCTGATACCGATACAGCACCTGCCTTGCCGGTTCTGGATTTCAATGATGGCATAGGGACGCACTTTTTCTCCGCCCGAGGCCAGCGCCGCATAGCCTGCGGTCAGTTCCAGAAGCGATGTGCCCGACGCGCCAAGGGCGATGCTGGGCACCGGCATCATCGGGCTTTCGATGCCCAATCGTTTGGCTAATGCGGCGACGGCGGCAGGGCCTGTCTGCTGCGATACCCGAACGGCCACCGTGTTGAGCGAGCGGGAAAAGGCCTGACGCAGGCTTACCGGCCCCGCATATCCTTGGGAAAAATTCTGCGGGGTCCAGCCATCTATTGTCACCGGACCATCCACAAGCACCGTCTCCGGTGACAGGCCCGCCTCCAGCCCCGCCAGATAGACAAAGGGCTTGAATGCGGAACCGGGTTGGCGGCGTGCCTGAGTCGCCCGGTTATATTGCTGCTTCCATAAGAGCGCCCGCCCATCATGGCCATCACGGCCCCATCCGGTGCCAGCGCCACCAAGGCTCCTTGGTCCACATGCAGTGCCTTGCCCTCTGATGACAGATGATGCTTTAACACCGCCTCTCCCGCCATTTGGGCCGTTGTATCAAGTGTCGTCAAAATTGTTACGGGTCCGTATTGTTTCCCGATCAAGGTGTCTGCGCGCGCACGGACCCAATCGGTGAAATAGCGAACATCCGGTCCCGCCGCATCGTGGGCCATGGCGGGCGGATTGTTTTTGGCCCGTTGCATGGCTTGCGGGGTTAAAAAACCCGCATCCACCATGGCCGCCAAAACCTGCCGGGACCGGGCGAGCGCCCCGTCATAATTATGGGACGGTGCCAAGCGGGAGGGGGCCTTCACCAACCCTGCCAGCATGGCCGCTTCTGGCAGGCTCAATCGTTGGGCGCTATGGCCAAAATAGGTTTCAGATGCCGCATCGATGCCATATGTTCCGGATCCGAAATAAACACGATTGAGATAGAGCGTCAGGATTTGCTCTTTACTGAATTCGCGTTCCAGCCAATAGGCCAGTAGCAATTCCTGAATTTTACGTTTGAGCCGCCGTTCCGAGCTGAGAAACAAATTCTTTGCCAATTGCTGGGTCAGGGTGGAGCCGCCTTGCGATACACCGCCCGCCCGCAAATTGGCCAGCATCGCCCGCCCGATGCCCAGATAATCAACGCCCCCATGCTGGAAGAACCGTCGGTCTTCAACGGCCAGCAGCGCCAGAATCATCACTTCCGGTATATTTTCATAAGACAGCCATTGGCCGCGCACTGGCCCGTAATTGGCCAATGTGGCACCATTCACTGCCTTCACGGTTATGGTGGCTTCCCGGCCCGGCGGCGGCAGATCGGACACATCGGGCAGATCATGGGCCAGCCAGATAAAGCCCACAATACCCAGCACAAACGCCCACACGCCGCCCACCAACCCCCAATAAAAAAGGCGGCGGACAAGGCGGCGCGCAGAGCCGGGCTTTCCGGCACGGGGCGCGGAAGGCTTGGAGCCTCCGGAGTGACCCGAAGGCTTTTGCCGTGCAGATGTGCGTTTTTTAGCCATGATGGCGCCATCCTTGGGGATAATTGCGGCAACCCCGTGATGGCGTCATCCCCGGCGCATTAAATGTCCAGATTGGCCACATTCAGCGCATTGTCCTGAATGAAATTGCGGCGCGGTTCTACCAGATCGCCCATCAGGCGGGTGAACATTTCATCGGCCTGATCGGCTTGATTGACCCGAACTTGCAACAAGGATCGAACATCGGGATCAAGCGTGGTTTCCCAAAGCTGGTTGGGGTTCATCTCGCCCAAGCCCTTATAGCGCTGGATCGACAAGCCCTTGCGGCCAAAGGCCAGAACGCCATCGAACAGGTCTGTGGGCCGCATGGCTTCCACCACACCTTCCTTGCGCCGCAAGGTCACAGCCCGGCTGAACAGCGGAGCCAAAGGCCGGACGCGCTCATCAAGGCGGCGGGCTTCTGCCGAATCGATCAAGGCCGCATCGATCACATGATGATCCTTGATGCCACGCACATCCTGGGTGAAATGATAGCCGCCATCGGCTGCCCGATTGCCGCTCCAGCCCGCTTGATCTTCGGTGCTGGCAACGCGGTTCAGCAGCTCTGCCGCTTCTGTGGCGGCCGCATCGACCTTTTCCGGCTCGTTCAATGTCTGGGCGTTCAGGCCGCCCACAAGGGCCAGCGTTTCAAGGAGTGTGGTATTATAGCGGCTGGGAATGGCATTCAGCAAAGAGCGGATCTGCCGTCCTTGCCCCACCAGATCGGACAGATCCTCGCCGGTTCTCTGGGTGCCTTCCGCATCTTCAAGCACGGCGTCCACCAGCCATTGCCCATCAGATAATCATCCAGCGCTTTATCGTCTTTCAGATACACCTCGGACTTGCCACGGCTCACCTTATAAAGAGGGGGCTGGGCGATATAGAGATGGCCGCGCTCGACCAATTCCGGCATCTGCCGATAAAAGAATGTGAGCAGCAATGTGCGGATATGGGCGCCATCCACATCGGCATCGGTCATGATGATGATCTTGTGATAACGCAGCTTTTCGATATTGAAATCGTCGCGGCCAATGCCCGTGCCCAAAGCGGTGATCAATGTCCCGATTTCATTGGAGGCCAGCATACGGTCGAAGCGGGCGCGTTCCACATTCAAGATCTTGCCGCGCAAGGGCAAAATAGCCTGGAATTTACGGTGGCGACCCTGTTTGGCCGAGCCGCCGGCGCTGTCGCCCTCGACGATAAACAATTCCGATTTTGATGGATCGCGCTCTTGGCAATCCGCCAATTTGCCGGGCAAGGAGGCAATATCCAGTGCGCCTTTGCGCCGGGTCAGTTCCCGTGCTTTACGGGCGGCTTCGCGGGCCGAGGCGGCATCGACGATCTTCTGCACCACCGAGCGGGCCTCATTGGGATGCTCTTCAAACCACTGGCCCAGCTTGTCGGCAACGACGGATTCCACCACCGGACGTACTTCGGACGACACCAGCTTGTCTTTGGTCTGGCTGGAGAATTTCGGGTCCGGCACTTTGACACTGAGCACGGTGGACAGCCCTTCACGGGCATCATCGCCCGATAGGGTGACTTTCATGCGTTTGGCCAGCCCCGATTCATTGGCATAATTGTTGACCGTACGGGTGAGGGCTGCGCGGAAGGCGGCCAGATGGGTGCCGCCATCCCGTTGCGGGATGTTGTTGGTGAAGCAAAAGACGTTCTCGTGATAGCTGTCGTTCCATTGCATCGATATTTCGACGGTGATCCCGTCGCGTTCACCGATAATGGTCACCGGCTCGCCAATCACCGAATTGCGGGTGCGATCGATATATTTCACGAAGGCGGTGATGCCCCCTTCATAATAAAGATCGACAGCTTTGGGTTCTATATGGCGGCGGTCTTCCAGCCGGATGCGTACACCGGAATTGAGGAAGGCCAGTTCACGGAAGCGGTGTTCCAGACGGCCAAAATCAAACTCTGTCTGCACGAAAGTATCAGCTGATGGCAGGAAAGTGATGCGGCTGCCGCTTTGGCCATTGGCCTCGCCGCGCACCACAAGGTCGCCTTGCGGTTCGCCTTTTTCAAAGCGCATCCAATATTCTTTGTCATTGCGCCAAATGGTCAGTTCCAGCCAATCGGACAGGGCGTTCACCACCGATACACCCACACCATGCAAGCCACCGGATACCTTGTAGGAATTCTGGTCGAATTTGCCGCCCGCATGCAATTGCGTCATGATGACCTGCGCCGCCGACACGCCTTCTTCTTCATGGATGGCGGTGGGAATGCCGCGCCCGTTATCGGACACGGTGCAAGATCCATCGGAATTAAGGGTGACGGTGACCTGATCGCAATAGCCTGCCAAGGATTCATCAATGGCATTGTCGGTCACTTCGAACACCATATGGTGCAGGCCTGAGCCGTCTTCGGTATCGCCGATATACATGCCGGGCCGTTTGCGTACGGCATCCAACCCCTTCAGAACCTTGATCGAGTCGGCACCATAATCCTCAACGGCCTGATCTCTTTCACTTTTCTTCATATCGCTCATGGTTTTTCTCGGTCTCGATAAGGGTCAAAAACAAAGGGGAAAAGCCGCTTTCCCGGTCAATTCCGCAAGGGACAGGGGGCAAGCACGCCATCCATCACATGAAATGCATCGGCCTGCCCATCAAGAGGATGAAACAAGGCCGGATCGGTGCCGGTCATCCAGGCTTGGCAGCCCAAAGCTATCAATCGTTCAAACAGATCGGCGCGGCGATCAGGGTCCAGATGGGCGGCCACTTCATCCATCAACAGAATAGGGCGCTGGCCGGTTTGATCCAGAACCAGATCTGCATGGGCTAGAATCATGCCGATCAAGAGTCCTTTTTGCTCTCCGGTGGAGCATAGGGATGCCGGCATGGCCTTGCCGCAATGATACACAATCAGGTCAGAGCGGTGCGGGCCATCCAGAGTGCGCCCTGCGGCGGCATCACGCTTGCGCATCAAGGCCAGATGGGCACGAAAAGCCTCTTCCGTTTCCAAGGCACTGCCAAGCGCCAGATGGTCTTCCACCCAGCCATCCAGCCGGATCTCGCCCCGCGGGAACGGGCCGGGCGGTGCGGCACGCAACCGTATATCCAAATGGCGGACGGTTTCCAGCCGGGCCGCTGCAATGGCCACCGCATGTTCGGCCATCCGCGTTTCCAATGCCGAAAGCCATGCACTGTCGGCTTGTGCACCACGTTCGGCAAACAATCGGTTGCGTTCACGCATTGCCCGTTCATAGGCCGTGACTTGCCGGCCATGATCCGCATGCAGCGCCAAAACGATGCGATCCAGAAAGCGCCGCCGCCCTGAAGCGGATTCCACAAACAAGCGGTCCATCGCCGGCGTTAGCCATAAAACCGCCAAATGCTGGCTCAAAATCCCCGGCCCGTTTGTGGACACGCCATCTATGCGCACCAATCTGCGGCCCGCGCCGTCTTCCTCGCCATCGGCATCGATGCTGTTCGGGGCCATGCCGGTGCCGATCTCCAGCCGGTCATCGCCCTTTTGCAGCTGTACATGTACGGCCCATGGGGCTGTGGCACCGATCCGGGTCATTTCGGTGAGTGCCGCCCCGCGCAGCCCCCGCCCCGGCGCAAAGCACGACAGCGCTTCCAACAGATTGGTTTTGCCCGCACCATTATCCCCCACCAGAACCACAGGCCGTGATTGCGTTCCCTCCAGTGACAAAGTCGTGGCCGGATAGGAGCGAAAATTGGCCAGCTTCAATCGGGTCACATGGCAGCGCGCACCCATCGGCGCCGATCTCTGGAGAGAAGGCGACCGAGTGTCAGACGACCCGGCGTCGAAGGAACCTGCATCAGGCTCGATGGATCGGGGCAATGTGCTGATGGCCAATATTCCTTTTATCGATTCGGCCCTCTTTTATTCAAAGCAGACCATTTTCATCCAAAGCGGATAAGACCTTGCAAGCGGCCAAAGCCTCCAAAGGCATCGATCACAGGCCGCGACGATTCAAAAGCTGCACGGGAGCAAAAACGCCCTCCGCATGATCGGGGCGCCAAGCCATATTGCCGTCCTCCCTATGCTCAGACCCGCATGGGCATCAGCACATAAAGCGCGCTCTCATCGGCTCCATCCCGCATCACTGTGGGCGATGCCGAATCGGCCAGGCGGGCTTCCACTTCATCGCCTTCCACCTGATCAAGAATATCAAGCAAATAACGGGAATTGAAGCCGATCTCCATGGCTTCAGCGCCATAGTCTGCGGCCAGTTCTTCGGTGGCGGTGCCATTTTCCGGGCTGGTGACAGACAGCATGATCTTGTCCGTTTCCAAAGCCAGCTTCACCGAGCGGGATTTATCGGAACTGATGGTAGAGACGCGATCCACCGCTTCGGAAAATTCCTCGCAACTGATCTTCAAAAGGCGGTCATTGCCTTCGGGGATCACGCGGGAATAGTCGGGGAAGGTGCCATCGATCAGCTTGGATGTGACCACGGCATGGGCAAAGCGGAAGAGAATTTTGGTATCCGACAATTCAATGCCGATCTCACCTTCAAATTCATCGAGATGCTTGCGGATTTCCTGCACGGTTTTGCGCGGGATAATAATTCCCGGCATTCCAGCGGCCCCATCGGGCAAGGCCACTTCCACCTGCGCCAGGCGGTGACCATCGGTGGCCACAGCGCGCAAGGTGGAGCCTTTTTCACCCTCGGCCACATGCAGATAAATGCCGTTCAGATAATAACGGGTTTCTTCTGTAGAGATGGCAAAGCGGGTTTTGTCGATCAGCCGCTTCATCTGGGTGGCAGGCAGGGTGAAACGGTGTGGCAGTTCGCCAGCGCTCATCACCGGGAAATCTTCGCGGGGCAGGCAAGCAAGGGTAAAGCGCGACCGGCCGGCATTCAGCGTCAGGGTGCGGTCGTTTAAGGATAGCCCTACCTGTGCCCCATCAGGCAATTTGCGGACGATATCATGCAGGGTGTGGGCGGGCACGGTGGTGGCCCCGTCCTGCGCGATATCCGCCCCCGTATGCTCGACAATGGCGAGATCCAGATCGGTTGCGGTCAAAGTAAGTTGGCCATCTGCCGCTTCGATCTGCACATTGGACAGAATGGGGATGGTGTTGCGCTTTTCCACGACACTTTGAACATGGCTGAGTGCCTTCAGGAGCGCACTACGTTCGATGGTGAGTTTCATGAGGGGCACTTGTTTCTTATGACTGTTGAACGATCCCCGCACTGATCAGCACCGGGAGGCAACCATAGCAGAAATGGCCGCTTGAGCAGTACTTTTTTTCTTCAAAAACCTAGCGCTCAAGTCGTTGATTTAAAAACCGATTCTGGCACGAATGTTAATGGTGATCCCGACACCGGTTTTTGCATGCTTTTCGGGGGCGCTTTTCGCATGCTTTTTCGCATCAGAATGGCGCGATGCCGTGGGCTGTTTCACGGGGTGCCGCCATCGGGATAGACAACCCATCTGGCAGCCGCTAGCCCGGTTCAGCGCCGAAACGCTATCCACCAAACACTCTCCTCAAACCCTATTCCTGGGAGCACCTTAAACCATGGGCTGCCAAAATTTCTTGACGGAAGGATAAACGCAAATTACTCTGTTTTTCAGAGTTATCTAATTTGGAGAATAAGATGATCAGTCAAGATGAAGCCGACAAAACCTTGAGAGATATCGACCGCACCATGGGCCGCACCAGCCGTGGTCTTGGGTATCGTGCGGGTGCACCGCATTTGATGATCTGGGGCGTGATCTGGTGTCTGGGATATGGGCTGTCTTTTTTTAGCCCCGATCTGGGTTGGCATTGGTTGGTGCTGCTTGGCCTTGGTATTCTTGGAAGCACCATGGCCGGTATCCGCTATGCTCCGAAACGTATGACGCATCATGGGCCAAGCACGGCATCCTATCATCTGGCTGGGCGGTATTTGGCCTCGGCCGTTTTGGGGATCGGGTTTTTCACGGCGCTGTTTGCCATTTTGCCACCCCTTAATTCCTATCAGCTTGGAAGCATTTTTCCACTGGTGGTGGCGGCGCTTTATGGCGGCATCGGCATCTGGTCGGGCCAAGTGAAATTGGGACTCACCGGATTGGCGGTGGGGCTGCTGACATTATTTGGTTATTTCATGGTTCCCAACGGATTCGAACTCGTTTTGGCCTTGGGTGGCGGGGGCGCGTTGCTTCTTGGCGGCTTGTGGATGCGGAGGTGGTAAGATGAAAAACGCACAACCCGATCGTCTGATCCATCAGCCAATCCGCACCCGCATCATGGCGGCTCTGGCCCCATTGGCACGCGGTAGTCTTCTGGAGTTTCGGGATCTCAAAACCCTGACGGAAGCCACCGACGGCAATCTGGGGTCACATCTCACCGCATTGGAAACCGCCGGATATGTACGCATCAGCAAGGATTTCCATGGCAAGCGCCCGCGCACACGGGTGGGGATGACAGAACAGGGCCATGCGGCTTTCGATGCCTATCGGTCTTATCTGCGCACGCTTCTGGATGCTTAAAGCTGGCTCTCAGGCTAAACGGTCGCGATCTATGGGGGTGCGGCCTTAGCCTTGCAGTTTGCGCATCAGGCGGGTGATATCTTCATCAAGCGTGGAATCCGAACGCCGCAGATCCTCGATCTTCTTCACCGCATGGATCACCGTGGTATGGTCGCGGCCACTGAATTTGCGCCCAATCTCCGGTAACGAGCGCTGGGTCAATTGCTTGGCCAGATACATGGCCACTTGTCGGGGCCGGGCAATATTGCGCGCCCGGCGCTCCGACAGCATTTCCGTTACCCGCAAATTATAATGATCCGCCACGGCCTTCTGGATTTCATCGATATTGATTTTACGGTCATTGGCCCGCAACAGATCCGCCAGCACTTCCCGCACCACATCTACGGTCACCGCGCGTCCCACAAGCTGGGCATAGGCCACGACGCGGTTCAAAGCGCCTTCCAGTTCACGCACATTGGAGGTGATCTTGCGAGCCAGAAAATCAAGAATATCCATGGGGATATCCACAGCCGCCGCTTCCGCCTTGCTTTGCAAAATGCCCAGACGCAATTCGTAATCGGTGGGGTGGATATCCGCCACCAGCCCCCAGCCAAGGCGGGAGACGATTCGTTCCTGGAACCCTTCCAGATCGGTGGGGGACCGGTCTGCCGAGATGATCAGCTGCTTTTGGCTTTCGATCAGGGCATTGAAGGTGTGAAAAAATTCTTCCTGCGTTGAGTCTTTGTTGGCGATGAACTGGAAATCATCCAGCATCAGCAGATCAACGGACCGAAATTGTTGCTTGAACGACATGGTATCGCGGTATCGCACCGAAGCGATGAACTGATACATGAATTTTTCGGCGGAAATATACAGCACGCGGCGGCCGGGATAGCGGGTGGAATATTCCCAGGCGATGGCGTTCATCAAATGGGTTTTCCCCAGACCGACGCCGCCATGCAAAAAGAGCGGATTGAAGGGAATGGTTTGCGCTTCCGATACCCGCCGCGCTGCCGCATGGGCAAAGGCATTGGATTTCCCCACAACAAAGCTGTCGAAGGTATAGCGCGGTTCCAACCGGCCGCCCATGCCTTCAACGCCATCGCCTTGCCCTTGCATGGTGCGGGCCTGTGCGGGAAGCGGCGAGGGTGTGGAGCCGGGTTGGGCATAATCGGGCATGGCCGAGCCAAGGGTGGCATTGGCATGGGCTGCGGGGCTTTCCGCCACATTCAAAGCGCCGTCGGAGTCGGTATCCTCGCAAAGTTCGCGCTTTGATACTTCAACCAGCACATCGGCGACCTGTTCCGGCCCGGCCGCCATCAACGAGCGAATACGGGTCAGATAATTGCGCTCAACCCAATCGCGGATAAAGTCGGTGGGGACGCTCAAATGCGCCACGCCGCCGTGGATGTTGGACAAGCGCAAAGGCCGTAACCAGCGGTCAAACTGCGCCTGACCATATTCCTGCCGCAGCTGGGTTTGCACCCAGCGCCAATGCTGGCCCCCATCCGCCTGTATATTGGATGGTGCTTGTTTTATCTGGCTTTGTTTTATTGTCACGCCCACGTCCCCATCTGTGTACGTCTCTGCCTCCCTGTATCAGCCTGTTGCTGGACTTTTTGCCGCTTTGAACGCGCTTCTTTATGTCGGTGGTTCTGCCGGTAGATCTGTTTATGCACCACCCCGGTATTCCTGATTCATGCGTGAATAAACGGCAATCCTGCGGCCATACTCCTGCCCCTCCCCTTGTTTCGGGGAAACTGATCCAACATCAAAAACAAAGCCATATCTAAAAAACATGGCAGTCCGCCATGTTTGTACAATCGCTCACGAATTTAGGGACGAAGGGGAAAAATCGCCGAATTTTCATCCGTCTCCCCTTAAAGCGGCATTACCGCCGCTTACCCGAAAAGACGCCATATTCAGCTTCGTCCAACGTGGGTAATGAAACTACATCCCCCCCAAGTGCCCCGCAACCGATTCCATCATCGGGGCTTCAAGTTTTTGAGGAAAAAGTGGTTAACCCGGAACGAGGCACTAGATGTTGAGAGTTGCGCGGTAGCCGCATGAAAAAGGTGCGGGCAAAAGAAAAACAACAGCAAAAAAGCCACACGTATTCCATGTAGCTTTCAATGCATTCATCTCAGGATAGAAGGCCGGGCCCGACTCAGGGCCAAAAGCCTGTCCTGATTATATCAGGCGCTCAACGCATTCACGCGGCGTGCCAAACGCGACACTTTGCGGGATGCGGTGTTTTTGTGCAAAACACCTTTGGAAACGCCGCGCTTGATTTCAGGCTCGGCGGCCTTGAACGCGTCGGCAGCAGCGCTTTGATCGCCCGATTCAAGGGCAAGCTCTACCTTTTTTATGAATGTGCGAATGCGCGACCGACGGGCCGTATTAATCTCGGCACGACGATCATTGCGGCGGACACGCTTTTTGGACTGTGGCGAATTTGCCATTTTTCTAACCTTCTCCGGTCGAAGGGCAGCGGCCATCCGGTTTTTTCTCTGCGCCCGGCGGCACTGCCTCTCAAAACTAAGATGCGCTCTATATAGGCAGCGATTGACGAGGTCAACCGCCGTTCATGGATTTCCCATCGCTTTTCAGCGATTTTTGAATTGCGGCCGCCGTTTTTCGATGAAAGCCGCCATTCCTTCACTTTGATCTTCAAAAGCAAACAGCGAATGAAACACCCGACGTTCAAAGCGAACGCCTTCCGCCAATGTGGTTTCATAAGCGCGATTGACCGATTCTTTTGCCAGCATCACTGCCGGACGCGAATAGGTCGTGATCTTTTCTGCCGTATCCAGGGCTTCATCCAGCAGGTCTTCTGTTGGCACCACCCGTGACACAAGGCCCGAGGCCAGTGCTTCGGCGGCATCCATATGGCGTCCGGTCAGCACCATATCCATGGCCTTTGATTTCCCCACAAAGCGGGTGAGTCGCTGGGTTCCGCCGCCACCGGGGATGACGCCGATGGTGATTTCCGGCTGGCCGAATTTGGCATTTTCCGCAGCGATGATGAAATCGCACATCATGGCCAGTTCACAGCCGCCCCCAAGGGCAAAGCCGGCCACCGCGGCAATGATCGGTTTTCTGACGCGGGTGGCTTCTTCCCAATTGGCGGTGATGAAGTCTTCCATGAAGACATCCGTATAGTCTTTTTCCGCCATTTGCTTGATATCGGCCCCTGCGGCGAAGGCTTTTTCGCTGCCAGTGATTACGATGCAGCCGATTTCGTCATCGGCTTCCAGATCGCGTAAGGCCGCCGTTAGCTCGTCCATAAGCTGATTGTTCAGCGCATTCAGCGCTTTTGGGCGATTGAGAGTGATAACCCCCACGGCCTCACGCTTATCAAGGAGAATTGTCTCATAGGACATGGCGTACCTCATTTTGTAGCTTCATTGCCCGAAGCCCGTCCATCGGCTCAAGCGCTCTTGCTTAGCTTCATGCTGTGGGTTTTGCAAAAGATGTTTCCATACCACCCGCTAAGCAAAGGCCCAAGCGGCTTAGCGCTGGCAAGCGCCGCAGAAAAAAGTGGAGCGCCCCGCCTGTACCAGCTTTTGCACCGCCGACTCGCAGCCCGGGGTCGAGCATGGTTCTCCTTCCCGGCCATAAACACGGAATCGATGCTGGAAATATCCCAGTTCGCCAGACACCTGTGCATGGTCTTGCAATGTAGAGCCGCCTGCTGCAATGGCATCTTTTAAAACAGTTTGTACGGCCTCTACCAACCTGCCCGCGCGATCGGGGGTCAGGCTGGATGCCAGACGGCAGGGGGACAAGCGGGCATGAAACAGCGATTCGCACACATAGATATTGCCCAGTCCGGCCACCACATGCTGATCCATCAAGGCGGTTTTGAGCGGGCTTTTGCGGCCCTTCAATCTGTTCACCAGATAAGGCGCATCGAAATGCTCGCCCAATGGCTCCGGCCCCAGATCGCGCAACAGGGGATGAAGGGACAGATCGGCTTCGTTACCAAGCACCACCATGCCAAACCGTCGGGCATCATTCAGAACCACCCGCGCTCCGGTTTCCATTTCCAGCACCAAATGGTCGTGCTTTAAAAGGTCGGGCCATGCGCCGGGCAGATCTACCCGCACCCGTCCCGACATGCCCAAATGCAGGATCATCACCACAGCATCGGGCCCGCCTTCGGTTCTTATCAGCGCATATTTGGACCGCCGATCCACATTTGCCACGGTGCGGCCCACCAGCCTTTGGGACAAATCCACCGGAAATGGTACACGCAATCCACTCCGTCTTGTCTCGACGCGGCGGATGCGGATGCCTTCCAGATAAGGCCGTAATCCACGACAGACGGTTTCAACTTCCGGCAATTCCGGCATATCTTTTCTCAAACAGACTAAAGGCCGTGTGGTGTCCCACTAGTATCGGGCAAAAAGCTCCGCTATGGTCCGCCGCGCAATCACATGGACCAAAGAGCATGTCAAGCACCACAGACCACGCTTTAGACCCGCAAACAAATGAAACCGGCACCGAAGCCGCCACCGCATGGTTCGGAAACGAACGGGTGGCAGAAGCGGATAAAGCGCGCCGGGTACATGATGTGTTCGCCAAGGTGGCCAGCCGTTATGATCTGATGAATGATTTCATGAGCGGCGGGCTGCATCGGCTGTGGAAATCCAGCCTGATCGATACGCTCAATCCCCGCCCCGGCATGCACTTGCTGGATGTGGCGGGTGGCACCGGCGATATTGCCTTTCGCTTTTTGAAAGGGGCCAAGGGCGAAGGCCATGTGACCATTCTGGATATCAATGATCATATGCTGGCGGTGGGGCGCGACCGGGCGGAAAAGCAAGGGCTTGTGGGCCGCATTGACTGGACCTGCGGCGATGCGCAATCCCTGCCTTTGCCTGATCGCACGGTGGATGCCTATAGCATCGCCTTTGGCATCCGTAATGTGACGAAAATTCCGCTGGCATTGGCGGAAGCCCATCGGGTTTTGAAATTTGGCGGACGGTTTTTGTGCCTTGAATTCTGCCCGCATTTGGCGGTGCCGTTTTTTGACCGGCTTTATGCGCGGTATTCTGATGCGGTGATCCCCCGGCTTGGTGGTCTGGTGGCCAAGGACGAGCCGTCTTATCGGTATCTGGTCGAGAGTATTCGCCGCTTTCCCGCTCCGGAGACATTTGCCCAGATGATGCGTGACGCGGGCTTTGAAACCGTCACCCATCGGCTGATGTCGGGCGGGGTGTGCGCCCTTCATAGTGGCTGGAAATTGTGAGCAAAGGGTCTGATCGTGCGTGACGCTATTCGCCACAGCTTCCGGTTTTTATCGGTTATCCATGAATTGGCGCGCCATGATGCGTTGTTCTGGGTGGATGATCTGGGCCGTGCGCCTGCGGGCATAAAAACCGCCATCCGGCTGATGACCGGGCTGGTTTTCCGGAAGAAAAACCTGCCCCAGGAGCCGGGCGCGCGGCTGGCCGCTGCTTTGCGGGAATTGGGCCCCGCCTATATCAAGCTGGGCCAGATGTTGGCCACTCGACCCGATCTGATGGGCGATGCCATCGCCCGTGATCTCAGCTCTTTGCAGGATCGTCTGCCGCCTTTTTCCGCCGAGATCGCCCGCGCACGGATCGAAAGCGAACTGGGCTGCCCGCTGGATACGGTTTTTGCGGAATTTTCTCCGCAGCCGGTGGCGGCGGCTTCCATCGCGCAGGTGCATAAAGCCCGCAAGCATGATGGCACATGGGTGGCCGTGAAAATTTTGCGGCCCGGCGTGCGCGCCGCTTTCGAGCGGGATCTGGCGGCGTTTTCCTGGTTTGCCGGAATCGCCGAACGCTCGATCCCCAAGGCCCGGCGTTTGCGTCCGGTGGCGGTGGTGGACACCATCAAGGACAGCGTGGCCAATGAGCTGAATTTACGGCTGGAAGCCGCCGCCGCATCGGAATTGGCGGAGAATATGGCGGGAACGCCGGGTTACCGTATCCCGGCCATTGATTGGGAATTCACCACAGGTCGGATGATGACCATGGAATGGGTGGATGGCATTCCCTTGAGCGACAATGAAGGGCTGGAAGCGGCGGGATTTGATCGTGCGGCGCTGGCCTCGACCATTGTGCGGGCCTTTTTGCTGCAAGCGATGCGGGATGGCTTTTTTCACGCCGACTTGCATCAGGGCAATCTGTTTGTTCAGGCCGATGGCACGGTGGTTGCGTTGGACTTCGGTATTGTCGGGCGGCTGGACCGGGAATCCCGGCGCTATCTGGCGGAAATCCTCTACGGTTTTTTGCAAAAGGATTATCGAAGGGTGGCGCGTTGGCACTTCTCGGCAGGCTATGTGCCCAAAGACCGGTCGGAAGAAACCTTTGCCCAGGCCATGCGGGCGGTGGCCGAACCGATTTTCGGGCGGCCTGTGCGCGCGGTTTCCGCCGGGCGGCTTTTGGGGCAGCTTTTTGCCACCACGGAAGCCTTTGGTATGGAAACCCAGCCGCAATTGCTGCTGTTGCAGCGCTCTATGGTGATGGTGGAAGGCATGGCCCTGCATCTGGATCGGGACGCCAATATGTGGGCCTTGTCCCGTCCGGTGATTGCCGACTGGATGCGCGACCAGCTTAGCCCCGAAGTGGCGTTGGCCGACGGGATCGTGGAAGTGGTGGATGGGCTGAAGCAGCTTCCCGGCATGATCGTCCGCGCCAATAACCTGCTGGAAAAGCTGGAGCAGGATTTTGACCATAAAGCCCCGCAGAAAACGGCCAAAGCCCATTCGGCACGGATGTGGATAGGGTTTATACTGATGGGCCTTGTCGGGTCGGTCGCTGGGCTTGTGATCGGCCTTGTTCTGTCACATTAAAGTCGGCACCGATTGCCGCCCCGCGCGCATCCGGCTATAGGCTAGACTGTCATTTTTACGACCAAAGCGATACGGATCAAAGGGACATAACGCCCCGACCGGAAGGAAGGATCGACAACGCCATGCTTCAGGCAAAACGGATATTGCTGATTATCGGCGGTGGCATCGCAGCTTATAAATCGCTCGATCTTATCCGCCGCCTGCAAGATGAAGGGGCGCAGGTGCGTTGTATCCTCACCAAAGCCGGGGCGCAGTTTGTTACGCCGCTTGCGGTGTCCAGCCTTAGCCAGGACAAATGCTATACGGATCTGTTCTCCCTGACCGATGAAGCGGAAATGGGTCATATCCGTCTGTCGCGGGAAGCGGATCTGGTGCTTGTGGCTCCTGCAACAGCGGATTTGATGGCCAAAATGGCGCATGGTCTTGCCAATGATCTGGCCACCACGGCCTTATTGGCCACCGACAAGCCGGTGATGGTGGTGCCTGCCATGAATGTGGAAATGTGGGCGCATCGGGCAACACAGCGGAATATGGCGCTTTTGCAAGCGGATGGCATTGCGGTGGTTGGGCCGGAAAGCGGTGTGATGGCCTGTGGTGAAGTAGGGGCGGGGCGCATGAGCGAAGTGCCCGATATCATTGCCGCCGTCAAAACCCATTTCAGCGGCCCGCTTGGCCGGCCTTTATCGGGCCGCCATGCGGTGGTGACGGCTGGTCCCACCCATGAACATTGATCCGGTGCGCTATATCGCCAACCGGTCCTCGGGAAAGCAAGGCTATGCCATTGCCGGGGCGTTGGCCGCTTTGGGGGCGCGGGTGACATTGGTTTCCGGTCCCACCCATCTTCCTACCCCGAAAGATGTGGATCGCGTGGATGTGGAACAGGCCGTTGATATGCTGGCCGCTGTTGAAAAGGCGCTGCCCGCCGATATCGCCATTTGCGTGGCGGCGGTGGCTGATTGGCACGTGGCGGGCCAGAACGGCCAGAAAATAAAGAAAGAGGCAAGCGGTGCGCCGCCCAGCCTCAGATTCGCGGAAAATCCCGATATTCTGGCGACGTTGAGCCAGCATTCCACACAGCGTCCGGCCCTTGTGGTGGGCTTTGCCGCCGAAACCGAACATGTGCTGGATCATGCCACCCGCAAGCGCCAACGCAAGGGATGCGACTGGATCATTGCCAATGATGTGTCTCACCAGACGGGGGTCATGGGCGGTGATGACAATCTTGTCACCTTGATCAGTGCCGATGGGGCCGAACAATGGGCGAAGGCGGATAAACATGCCGTTGCCCGGCAATTGGCGACACGCATTGCCGATTGGTTCGATCACCGCCGCAAAGACTCCTGATCCGCATATCGTTTTCCTGCTTATCAAGAAAAGGCCGTCTTATGACCATCGCCAGCACGATCCCTTTACAGGTTCCTGTCAAGCGCTTGCCTCATGCACAAGATCTGGACCTTCCCCACTATGCGACCCCGCATAGTGCCGGGATGGATTTGGTGGCAGCACTTGCCAGCCCGATAACTCTTGCACCCGGTGCACGGGCCTTGATTCCCACCGGCTTTGCCCTGGCTTTGCCCTTTGGATTTGAAGCGCAGATCCGGCCCCGTTCGGGCCTTGCGGCAAAATGTGGCATTACGGTGCTCAATTCTCCGGGTACCATTGACGCGGATTATCGGGGTGAAGTGAAAGTTATCTTGATCAATCTGGGCGATGCACCAAAATGCATAGAGCGTGGCGACCGCATTGCCCAAATGATTGTGGCTCCGGTAACTCGGGTGATGTTGCAGGAAGTCCAAGACCTTAGTGTCACGCAGCGCGGTGCAGGGGGATTTGGATCCACGGGAATGTGAAGCCCTGTGCGCCAGCGTGATTGGACGCGAAGTCGGCTTTCTGTCACCCAAATCACATAAGTTTTGTGTCCGAAAGCCACGAGAAACGGGTCCGAGTATATGTTCAAATTCTCCAAAAAGATGATCTACGCTGTCGAAGCTGTGGTGTATGTTGCCGTTCATGGCAAGCAAGCACCGGTTCAATCGCGTGCCATTACCCATCTGCAAAATATTCCTGAGCGCTATCTGGAGCAGGTTCTCCAACGTCTGGTGCGGGTCGGTATTTTGAAGGGTGTGCGTGGTCCGCGCGGCGGCTATCGTTTGTCCCGGTCTGCGGAGCGGATTTCCGTGGGCGAAATCGTTGCGGTTATCCGCAATATGGAAGGGGCCGAAGACGTTATCGCGGAAGACAGTGGTTCCGATATCGGCCAGAAAGTTGTGTTACCGATTTTCCGTGCTCTTGATACCGAGCTGATGGAACGTCTTGATCGGGTCAGCGTTGCGGAACTGGCGCAAAATGCCGTTTTGCCTGAAAGCGCCCCGATTATGGCGCGGGTTATGGAAAGCGCCTAAGCATCCGGCTTGGGCACAAGGCGCGGTACATCCCCATGATTGCCTCGCCGCGTTATCTAGATAAAGGCGCATCGGCCCTTTCTGTGGCCTTTGCGCCTTGCTCTTATGGCGCCGAATAGGTTACGCCCAACACCCGAAGCGGCGACCAGAGCAGCGGTAAAGGATGGCCAGACATCATGGGGCTTTCAAACGATCAACTGGACCGATATGCCCGCCATATTGTGCTTCACGATGTGGGAGGTACGGGCCAGATGCGGCTTTTGAAGGCGCGTGTGGCGCTTGTGGGGGCGGGTGGTATCGGTTCGCCCGCCGGGCTTTATCTGGCCGCTGCCGGGGTGGGGCATCTGACCATCCTTGATGATGATCATGTGGCATTGTCCAATTTGCAGCGGCAAGTTTTATACAGCACAAAAGATGTGGGCCTGGCGAAAGGGACAGTGGCGGCCACGCGGCTAAAAGCGCTTAATCCCGATATAGAGATCAGCGCCCGTCCCGTTCGGTTGACCGATGACAATGCCGTTGACTTGCTGGCTGGCCATGATCTGGTTCTGGATGGATCGGATAGCTATAAAACCCGGCTGGCGGTCAATCGGGCGGCGGTGGCTTTGGGGATTCCCTTGGTATCTGCTGCCCTAGGCCCCTTTGAAGGCCAGCTTTCCGTGTTCAAGGGTTATGATCCCGCCCTCCCTTGCTATCAATGCCTTGTGCCGTCTATCCCCCCCGATGAAGAAGCGCAAAGCTGCACCGCGCTCGGGATTTTAGGGGCCGTGGCCGGGGTGATGGGAAGCTGGGCCGCCTTGGAAGTATTGCGGGAAATTACTGGCGTGGGGGAAAGCCTTGCAGGGCGGCTTTTGTTGTTTGATGCCAAAAGCACCCGCACCCGCACCGTTGGTTTGCGTAAAGATCCTGCCTGTCCGGCCTGTGCTGCGCCACTTTGCTTGTAATCCTTATGTCCGCACATTAGCTTCGTTGGAAATACTTACAATTCAGGGGTCAAATAATGTCATTTCTGCCGTCCTTGCCGAAGAAGACCAATCTTTCCGATGTCATAAAAACCTTTCCGCAGGCATGGGAGCCCATGATGGATTTCCATGATGTGGTGTTGCGTGGGGACAGCCCCTTGAGCATCGCCCAACGCGAGCTGATTGCCGCTTATGTGTCGGGGCTGAACAACTGTCATTTCTGCCTGAATGCCCACACGGTTTATGCGGAAGATTTTGGCATTGGTGAAGATGTGATCGGCCCCTTGCTGTCCAATCCGGATAGCGCTCCGGTGGATGAGGCCATGCGCCCCATTCTTGCTTATGTGCGCAAGCTTACCTTGGAGCCGGGCAATATCACCGAAGCCGATGTTCAGGCGATTCTGGATGCGGGCTGGTCGGATCAGGCGGTGGCGGATGCCAATAAATCAGCCGCTTTGTTCAATTTCATGAATCGTGTCATCCTTGGTATGGGTGTGGATGATTTCGACGATTTCTATGGTCGTCGCCTTGCCGCTGTGCGCAAAAAACCCATGGAAGAGCGGGTGGCCGCCAATGAAACTGCGCTGAACACCCAGCATTACCGCAATTATGGCAAGCAATTGGGCATTATAAAAGACTGAAGACAGGCGCCTAGCCTTTTGTTTTACAACGAAAAAAGGGGCCTTGTGCGACCCCTTTTCTATTGATGACGGTGCTTTTCAGTCAGGACGGGGATTTTCCCGCCAGCACATCAGCGATGAGCGTTTTGGTGTTTTCAAGGCCATAAAGTGCCACGAAGCCGCCAAAGCGCGGTCCTTGGCTTTGCCCCAAAAGGGTTTCATAAAGCGCTTTGAACCAATCGCGCAGAGTGTCGAATGGTTGGCTTTTGCCCGATTCATATACCTCGGTCTGAATGGTCTGCGCATCCGCATCAAGGGGCAGTCGGTCCAAGCGTTCAAGCAGATCGCATAAGGCGGCCCGTTCCATATCCGTTGGGGCGCGGAAAGATTTGGTGGGAGCCACGAAATCTTTGTAATAGCGCAGCGCATAGCCCATCAGCCGGTCCAGTTCGGGATGGCTTTGGGCGGAGGCACCGGGCGCATAGCGTGATACGAATCCCCACAATGCCGCTTTGTCATGGGCATGGCTGGCGGATACCAGATTGAGCAGCAGGCTGAAGCTTACCGGCAGATTGAACTGCGGCACATCCCCCAGATGCACATGCCATGCAGGGTTTTTAAGCTGTGCTTCGGCGTCTTCGCCATGAAATTTTTCAACGAAGCTGTAATATTCGTCCACCGTTTTGGGGATCACATCGAAATACAGCTTTTTCGCCTTTCTGGGGGCCTGAAACATATAAAGCGACAGGCTTTCGGGCGAGGCATAGGCCAACCATTCTTCAATGGTCAGGCCATTGCCTTTGGACTTGGAGATTTTCTCGCCTTTTTCATCGAGGAAAAGCTCGTAATTGAAGCCTTCAGGCGGACGACTGCCCAGAATACGGCGAATGGCCGAGGACAATTTCACCGAATCGATCAGATCTTTTCCGGCCATTTCATAGTCCACATCCAGCGCATCCCAGCGCATGGCCCAATCCACTTTCCACTGGCATTTCACATGCCCGCCGGTAACAGGAACGGTGAAGAGCGCGCCGTCTGCATCGCGGAAGGTAACGGTGCCGGCATCGGCATCCATCTCTTCCAACGGCACTTGCAACACCGCACCGGTTTTCGGGCTGAGCGGCAAAAAGGGGCAATAGGTCTTGCGGCGCTCTTCTCCCAAGGTGGGGAGCACCACATTGATCACTTTTTCATAATTGCGCAGGATTTTCAGCAGCGTGGCATCCATGGCACCGGAGCGATAACAGTCGGTGGCCGAACGAAATTCATAATCAAAGCCGAACTGGTCCAGAAAGGCACAGAGCCGGGCATTGTTATGGGCTGCGAAACTTTCATGGCTACCAAAAGGATCGGGCACCACGGATAAAGCTTGCCCAGATGGGCGGCCATTGCGTCTTGGTTGGGAATATTGGTCGGCACTTTACGCAAGCCGTCCATATCATCGGAAAAGCAAATCAGCTTGGTGGGAATGTCCGACAACAGCGAAAAGGCATGCCGCACCATGGAGGTGCGCACCACTTCGCCAAAGGTGCCCATATGCGGCAAGCCGGAAGGGCCATAGCCGGTTTCAAACAACACATATCCCTTGGACGGCGGCCCGTCTTTATAGCGTTTGACCAAAGCGCGGGCTTCTTGAAACGGCCAGGCATTCGAGCTTCGGCCAAGGCGCGCAAGGCGGCGGGGGTCTGCGAGGGATCGGTGTCGGTCATGGGTTTTGCACTGTGTTAAGGGAAAAATTTGACGCGCAAGCCATAGGCTCTGCGCAGGTTGCGGCTTTCATATAGGGGCAGTTGCGCCCCCTTGTCACGCCGGTTTTGGCCTATGGGGGCGTGCGCCGTCTTGGTGTTGAGCGCTTTTTGTCCTGTCTTTTGTCTCGTCGGATTGACTGTCTGACCCCTCGCTATTGACGTTTACGTAAACGTCAATTATATAAAAGGCAACCGAGAGGATGACCATATGGCCAATGCCTTCCATAGTACCGCCAGTTATTCCATTGCTGATCTGTCCCGTGAATTCGGTGTCACGCCCCGGGCCTTGCGCTTTTATGAAGATCAGGCCTGATCTCGCCCCGCCGGGAGGGACAGTCGCGGATCTATTCCGCATCCGATCGGGCCCGTATTGCGTGGATCTTGCGCGGCAAACGGGTGGGATTCTCTCTTGCTGAAATCGCCGAAATGCTTGATCTTTACAGCCTTGGCGATGATCGTGCCGCACAACGCCGGGTGACGCTGGAGAAATGTCAGACCCGTCTTGCCGATCTGAAGGCGCAGCGCGCCGATATCGAACAGATGATTGTTGAGTTGACGGCCTTCACCGATCTGATCGGTGATCTGATTGACCATCCGAACGTGAAGCCATGGCAAAAGCGAAATTTCATGCCGCGCTCGGCTCGGAAGGTATTGGCTCTGCCGATATCGAAACCGCCCATCCTGTTTCTGAACCGTTAGACTAAAATCACCAGCCAGAAAGGGTCGACAATGCCCAGCTATCGCGCTCCCGTTAAAGACATGAGCTTTATCTTGAACGAGCTGTTGCAGCTTGAAAAATTTTCCAATCTTCCCGGCTTTGAAGATGCCACCCCTGATCTTGTGGCGGCGGTTCTCGAAGAAGGCGCAAAATTCTGCGAAAATGAACTGCAACCCTTGAACGTGTCCGGCGACCATGAAGGCTGCACCCGCCATGATGATGGATCCGTGACAACGCCCAAGGGCTTCCGTGAAGCCTATGAAAAATATGTGGAAGGCGGCTGGATGGGTTTGACCCAGTCTCCCGATTATGGCGGACAGGGCCTGCCCCATGTGGTGGGCTTTGCCTTTGAAGAAATGCTGATCAGCTCCAATATGGCTTTTGCCATGTATCCCGGTCTTACGGCGGGTGCCATTGCCGCCCTTAGCGCTGTGGCGTCTGACGAGATCAAGAATATCTATCTGCCGAAAATGGTTGAAGGCCGCTGGACCGGCACCATGAACCTGACCGAGCCTCATTGCGGGACCGATCTGGGGCTTATCCGTACCAAGGCCGTGCCGGAAGGGGATGGCAGCTACAAAATTTCCGGCACCAAGATCTTCATTTCCGCCGGTGAGCATGATCTGTCGGAAAATATCGTGCATCTGGTGCTGGCAAAATTGCCCGATGCCCCGGACAATGTGAAAGGCATCTCGCTGTTCGTGGTGCCGAAATATCTGGTCAAGGAAGATGGCTCTATCGGAGAGCGCAATCCTGTGACCTGCGGCTCCATCGAAGAAAAGATGGGTATCCACGGCAATTCCACCTGCGTGCTTAATTATGATGGTGCCAAAGGCTGGCTGGTGGGTGAGGCCAATAAGGGCCTGGCCGCCATGTTCATCATGATGAATGCAGCGCGTCTGGGCGTGGGCCTGCAAGGCTTGGCGTTGTCGGAAGTCTCTTACCAAAATGCCGCCGATTATGCCCGCGACCGCATTCAGGGCCGGTCTTTGACCGGGACCAAAAACCCCGATGCCAAGGCCGATCCCATTATCGTGCATCCCGATGTGCGGCGTATGTTGATGGAAGCCCGTGCCTTTAATGAAGGCGCACGTGCCCTTGGTCTTTGGGGCGGCTTGCAGGTGGATCTGGCCCATAAAGCGCAGTCGGAAGAAGAACGCCAGTTGGCCGATGATCTGGTGTCTTTGCTGACGCCGGTGATCAAGGGTGTGTTCACCGATCAGGGTTATCTCAATGCCACCAATGCCCAGCAGGTTCTGGGTGGCCATGGCTATATCCGCGAATGGGGGATGGAGCAATTCGTGCGCGATGCTCGTATCGCCATGATCTATGAAGGCACCAACGGTATTCAGGCCCTTGATCTGGTGGGCCGCAAGCTGGGGCTGAATGGCGGTCGTGCCATCCAGACCTATTTCAAGCTTGTCGGTGGTTTCATCAAGGAAAATTCCGAAGGCGATATTGCGGACTTCACAGCCCCCTTGTCGAAGGCGCTGAAGGATTTGCAGGCAGCCACCATGTGGTTGATGCAGAATGGCATGAAAAACCCGGACAATGCAGGGGCCGCCGCCACCAGCTATATGCATCTGATGGGCCTTGTGGCGATCGGCTTCATGTGGGCGCAAATGGCGAAAGTGGCGCTTGCTGCCCTTGATGCGGGCAAAGGCGATGCCGAGTTTTATCAGAACAAGCTGATCACCGGCCGCTATTATGCCAAGCGCGTATTGCCCGAAAGCGGGGCGCATCTCGCCAAAATCGAAGCGGGTGCAGAGCCAATGATGGCGCTTGGCGCAGACGCGTTTTAACAGCACGCAGCAAGCACCGCCAATTACGGGGGGTGGGGACGGTTCGGCATTGTTGTCTCCGCCCCCAGCCCCAACATCTTCGTTAGTAGATTTCAGCGCTCATCGAGCAAGGAAAGGACGATCCCATGGCCGAGGCATTTATTTATGACGCCGTGCGTACCCCGCGCGGCAAGGGCCGTAAAGACGGCAAATTGCATGAAATCACCCCCATTTCGTTGGCAACCCAGGTTCTGGAAGGTCTGCGTGACCGCAATGAACTGGACACCAGCCTTGTGGACGATGTGATTTTCGGCTGTGTGTCGCCTGTGGGCGAACAAGGGGCCTGTATCCCGCGGGTTGCGGCAATGAATGCGGGCTATGCGGAAACGGTGGCCGGGGTTCAGGTGAACCGTTTTTGTGCATCGGGCCTTGAAGCCAGCAATATGGCCGCAGCGCAGGTGATGGCCGGGCAAGCCGATCTGATGGTTGCCGGTGGTGTGGAAGCCATGAGCCGCGTTCCCATGGGATCTGACGGCGGTGCTTGGGCCACTGATCCGGCCGTTGCCATGCCCACCCATTTCGTGCCGCAGGGGATTTCCGCCGATCTGATCGCCACCAAATATGGTTTTAGCCGCGATGATGTGGATGCCTATGCCATTGAAAGCCAAAAGCGTGCCAAGGCCGCTTGGGATGACAAGCGCTTTGCCAAATCCATCTTGCCGGTGAAAGACGTGATCGGCGAAGTGGTGCTGGATCATGACGAACATATGCGCCCTGAAACAGACATGCAGTCTCTTGGGGCCTTGAAGCCTTCTTTTGCGGAAATGGGAGCCAATTACGGCTTCAATTCTGTGGCATTGCAGCGCTATCCCGAGTTTGAAAAGATCAACCATGTGCATCATGCGGGCAATTCTTCGGGCATTGTCGATGGCTCGGCGGGAGTGTTGATCGGCAATCGTGAAGTCGGAGAGCGCAGCGGCATGAAACCGCGCGCCCGCATCCGTGCTTATGCGTCCATCGGCTCCGAGCCGACCATCATGCTCACCGGCCCGTCCTTTGCCGCTGAAAAAGCGCTCAAACGTGCTGGCATGACCCCCGATGATATTGATCTTTGGGAACTGAACGAGGCTTTTGCCGCCGTGGTTCTGCGCTTCATGCAGGCATTGGATGTGGATCATTCCAAGATGAACGTGAATGGCGGCGCCATCGCCATGGGCCATCCGCTTGGGGCCACCGGCGCCATGATTCTTGGCACCATGGTGGATGAGCTGGAACGCTCCGGCAAAGAAACAGCGCTTGTGACTTTGTGCATCGGCGCGGGCATGGGCACCGCCACCATCATTGAACGCGTCTGACAGACCGACAGGGAACAAGTGAAATGACCAAGACAATCAAATTCCGCGTCGAAGACGGCATTGCGATCCTTGGGATCGATGTCCCCGGCCAGTCGATGAATGTGATCACCGAGCAATTCACCAACGAGTTGGAAGAATGCGTCGATAAAGTGCTGGCCGATGATGCCATTACGGGCGCTGTGATTTGTTCGGAAAAACCGGCCTTTATGGCGGGTGCCGATCTGCGCATGCTGGGTGGCTTGTCCGCCATGGCGAAAACCGCCACACCGGGCGAGATTTTCCAGAATTCCGTGCGGCTGAACCGTATTTTGCGCAAAATGGAAACCGGCGGTAAAAATGCCAAGGATCTGATGCGCTCCAAAACCAAGCCTTTCGTTGCCGCCATCAATGGCACGGCCTTGGGCGGTGGTTTTGAAATCCCGCTGGCCTGCCATTACCGGATTGCCGCCGATGACGGCTCGGTGAAAATGGGTCTGCCGGAAGTGATGGTGGGTCTGCTGCCCGGCGGTGGTGGCACCCAGCGTTTGCCGCGTCTGATCGGTATTCAGGCGGCGCTTCAATTCCTGACCACCGGCAAAAATCTGTCGGCAAAAGATGGTTTGGGCTTTGGCATTTTGAAAGCCCTCGCCCCGCGCAATGAACTGGTGGAAAAAGCCAAGGAACTGGCCAAAGCCAATCCCAAAGCCATTCAGCCTTGGGACGAAAAAGGCTTTCGCTTCCCCGGCGGGGGCGGCGCCATGCATCCCGGCTCGGTACAAACCTTCATGGCGGCCAATGCCATGGCGCGTGACAAAACCTACGGCAATTATCCGGCGGTTCAATATATCCTGTCTTCGGTTTATGAAGGCTCGATCATTCCCATGGATCTGGCTGTTGAAGTGGAAAGCAAATACTTCACGCGTCTGATTGTGGAAGGTCAGGCGGGCAATATGATCCGCACGCTGTTTGTGAACAAAACGGCGGCCGAAAAAGGCGCGCGTCGTCCCAAGGGGTTCGACAAGATGCCAACCAAGAAGCTGGGCATGTTGGGCGCGGGACTCATGGGCGCAGGCATTGCCTATGTGTCTGCTGCGGCGGGCATGGACGTGGTGCTGATCGACCGCGATCAGGCCAGCGCCGACAAGGGCAAGGCCTATTCTGTGAAGCTGGTGGAAAAAGCGGTGTCGCGCCGCAAAATGTCGAAAGAAGAGGGCGAGGCGCTTTTGGCCCGCATCACCGCCACCGATGATTATTCCAAGCTGGAAAATGCCGATCTGATCATCGAAGCGGTGTTTGAAGATCGTGCCTTGAAAGCGGATGTGACGAAGAAAGCCCTTGCGGTTGCCGGCGATGACATCATCTTCGCGTCCAACACCTCCACATTGCCCATCAGCTCTTTGGCTGAAGCTTCGTCGAATCCTGAAAACTTCATCGGCATCCATTTCTTCTCACCGGTTGAAAAAATGCCGTTGGTGGAAATCATCACCGGCGAAAAAACCGGCGATAAAGCCACCGCCAAGGCGCTGGATTATGTGCAGCAAATCAAGAAAACGCCGATTGTCGTCAATGACAGCCGCGGATTCTATACATCGCGCTCTTTCGGCACCTATGTGATGGAAGCTATGCCATGGTTGCCGAAGGGATCAATCCGGCGCTCATTGAGAATGCCGGAAAGATGCTGGGCATGCCCGTTGGTCCGCTGGCCGTGGGTGATGAGGTGGCGATCGATCTTAGCTATAAGATCATGAACCAGACCAAGAAAGACCTTGGGGCCGATTATCAGGCGTCACCCGGCGATGTGGTGGTGGATACCTTCGTTGAAAAGCTTGAACGCTTTGGCCGTAAAAACGGCAAGGGCATGTATGTGTATCCTGAAGATGGCGGCAAGAAATATCTCTGGCCCGGCATTTCGGATCACTTCCCCCGCGCTGCAGAACAGCCCACGGTGGATGAGGTCAAAACCCGTCTCCTTTATCGCCAGATTGTGGAATGTGCCCGCTGCTTTGCGGAAAATGTGCTGACAACGCCTGAGGACGGCGATCTGGGCGCGATTTTCGGCTGGGGCTTTGCGCCTTGGACCGGTGGGCCCTTCAGCCATATGGATTTCATCGGCCTGGCTGCTTTCGTTGCGGAAGCCGATCGTTTGGCCGAAACATATGGCGAGCGTTTCCGGGTTCCCGATCAATTGCGCGATATGGCCCAAAAAGGGGCCAGCTATTATCCGGCCGGAATCCCGGCTGCTGCGGAATAATCCCTGCATTTGATTGAAAACAAAGCCGGCGGGATCTTCTCGCCGGCTTTTTTCATGGGAAAGCCTCTTGGGCTGCATATCTTTCAAGATGCAGGATGGCCTTCATTTTAGGCGCTATGCCTTGAACCCGATCTCCAGCTTGTTTTGAACCGCATCGGCCAAAGTATATTTGTTCAGGGTTTGGATGAAGGCGTTATTGGCTTCAAAAAGATAGTGTTTCAGCTGGCATGATTCGGTGATTTTGCAGCTATTGGTGCTGGCATCGAAACATTCCACCAGATCCATGGATGGCTCCAGGCTTTGCACGATATCCCCCAATTTCAGCTCTGTGCTATGAGGGGCCAAAGCGATGCCGCCGCCTTTGCCTTTGGTGCTCAGGATATAGCCAAGCTGCGCCAGTTTATGGACCACCTTCACCAGATGATTGCGCGAGATGCTGTAATGGTCGGCGATTTCCCGCACGCTACATTTTTTCTCTGGCGAAGAGGCCAGATACATCAGGCTGCGCATACCAAAATCCGTGAATGTCGTGAGCTGCATCGATTTTCCTTGCCCGCCCGTTTGAAATGCTTATAAGCCATAATATGTAGAAGATATACATATTATGGAGTCTCTCATATGCTAAGCGATCAGACCATCGCCATTGTGAAATCCACCGCACCCGTTCTTGCTACCCATGGCGAAACATTGACCCGTCATTTCTATCAAAGAATGTTTTCCCATAATCCCGAAGTTCGTCCTTTTTTCAATGCCGCCAATCAAAGTGCCGGGCTTCAGCAGCGGGCTTTGGCGGGTGCGATTTGCGCTTATGCGGCCAATATCGATAATCTGGGGGCGCTTAGGGATGCGGTTGAACTGATCGCCCAAAAGCATGCGTCTTTGCAGATTAAGCCAGAGCATTATCCCATTGTCGGCGAGAATTTGCTGGCCTCTATCCGTGACGTTCTGGGCGAAGGCGCAACCGATGAGGTGATTGACGCATGGGCGCAGGCTTATGGATTTCTGGCCGATATTCTGATTAACCGGGAAGCACAGATCTATCGCGATCTGGCATCGGTAGATGGTGGCTGGGAAGGGTTCAAAGCTTTCGAGGTGATCAAGAAGCAGCGCGAAAGCGATGTGATCACGTCATTTTATCTGGCTCCCAAAGACGGTGCGCCTTTGCCTCATTTCAAGCCCGGGCAATATATCACCTTGCGCCTGCCGACGCCCGATGGCCAGACCACCATGCGAAATTACAGCCTGTCGGATATGCCCGGCCAGAACTGGTTCCGCATCAGCGTGAAACGGGAAGACGGCAAGGGCGCAAAGGTGCCGGGCGGTTTTGTCTCGAATCATTTGCATAAGGCTATCGAGCCCGGTGCGGTGGTCGAGGTGGCCCCGCCCTGCGGCGAATTTTTCCTTGATGTGACCAAAGCTTCTGAGCGTCCTTTGGTGCTTCTGGCGGCAGGGGTCGGGATCACGCCGATCCTGAGCATATTGCTGGCAACCCTTGAAACAACGCCCAATCGACCGATTCTGTTTGTTCATGGGTGCTTGAACGAGCGCACACAGGCCTTCAAGGAAACCATCGACCAGTTGGCGCAGAAATATCCCAATCTGACCACCCATTACCGCTATAGCGAGCATGATGCCGGGGCGGCACTACAAGGCGAGAATAGCAGCATTGGATTCATCGATCAGGACTTGCTGGATCAATTGCTACCCAGCCATGATGGCGAGTTCTATTTCTGCGGCCCACAGCCATTCATGGTGAATGTGTATCACGACCTGCTGGACTGGGATATTCCGCCCGCCCAAATACATTTCGAGTTTTTCGGGCCAAGGCAAGCTCTGGACACAAAGCCGGGTGCAACCTCCCGCGCCGCCTGAACGGGCGGGCCGTTTCACCAGCCTTGTCACCTGCGACATGTGTTCGCGGGTGACAGGGCGCTATCGTCATACAATCGCGGGGCCGGGCTCGATATCATCGGGGTCGATATAGCGCGGAGTGTCCGGCTTTTTATAAACGCCCCAACCAAACAGGCGCACTGCTCGGAAAATGGGCATACGGACCCGGCTTTGGGCCGCTTTCATTCCTTGATCCAGAACCAGATCGGCATATTTCCGGTCGCGTTTGTCCGGTGACCGGTTGGGCAGATCCTGCCAGGCAATATATAGAAAATCATGGACGATCGAGGCTTCCAGATGCCGCCCAACGCGTCCGGCAATGGCCCGTGCAAAATTTGGCACAGAAGCAAGATCGGTCAGCATCCCTGCGGGAACGGTGATGTTTTTGGTAATGCCGTCTATATCTATGGCAATGCGATAAGGCTGTGCCACTACATAATCGGCCCCTCGCATGGCGGTTCCGAAAGGGATGCCCCGCCGCGCCCGATAGAGATGCAAGGGCGTTAAATAGCGGAAATTGGTGATCTCTTGCCACGGGCCGCTTGGATAGGGATCTGCGATTATCGGCGTGACATAGCGTGGCGTGTCAACGGACATGCCTCTCTCCCTTCCCCTTTCTCAGGCGGACATGATTCGAGCGTATAGAATGGCCCTGTTGCAGCCTTTGATAAAGGAAGAACTGGATTCCCGGATCAAGTCCGGGAATGACGAGGGGGTGTGTGGGGATGACGGCGCGCCCATAGCCTTGAGCATGGTCCATGCGAGCATCGACCCTAACACCGACGATCATGACGGCTTCGGGTCGAGCGGAGCGGGATCAGTCAAAAAATGACGAGCGGGGGAAGCGGATTGACCTGAAGCGGCCTCTTTTAAATGCCTTTCCCGCCAAGGAATGGTGGAGCCCCGGGACGTGTTCTCAAACCCGAGGTGCCGCTATTCTGAAAGAATGGTGGAGCCCTGGGGGAATTTTCTTGAATCCGAGACGATTGTCATTCTGAAAGAATGGTGGAGCCGAGGGGAATCGAACCCCTGACCTCAGCAGTGCGATTGCTGCGCTCTCCCAACTGAGCTACGGCCCCATAGAAGGATGGCTTCGATAGACGAAGCGGGGCGGACAATAAGCATCTCAAGCACTCTTCGCAAGAGGATATTGCACCCCATTGGCCAATATGAAAAGCTCGATTGCTACCAAATCGCCCTCCTCCCTCGCGAAAGGCCACTCTATGCGATACCTCATTCTTGCCCTGATGTTTTTCAGTGCTTGGACCACTCCCGCGCAGGCGCAAAGCGGTGCAGATGAAGCCCGCGTGACAAAGCTGGAAAGTCGGGCCTTTTCATTGAGCCATCAAGTAGAGTTGCCTGCATCGACATCCGAAGTGTGGGCGGCTATTACCAGCGATATCAGTGGCTGGTGGGATCATAGTTTTGCAGACACTCCGGCGCGACTTTTCATCAAGGCGCAGCCCGGCGGGGCCTTTTACGAATATTTTGATGAAGCGGGCCAAAACGGCGTGGTGCATGCGCGGGTGATCTATGCCGAGGCGGACAAGCGGCTGGTGTTGGATGGCCCGCTGGGGTTTAACGGCCATGCGGTGACGATCATCACCACATGGGAGTTGCAACCGTCAGAGCAAAAGACACGCTCGATATTGACGGCCCGCCTTTCCGTCTCCGGCGTTTATCAGGACGGCTGGGACACGGCACTTGAAAGCGTTTGGGCTCATTTCTTGAGCGGGCGTCTGAAAGGCTATCTAGAGGCGGGCTGCCGCGGCGGCGGCCCATGCGCTGCCTTTCCATGAGTCGCCTTTAGACCGGATATCTTAACGACGGACCAAAAGCGCATAAAGCGTGGGATTGTCCGGTGCGCCGGTGGCTTTCAGGCCATTGGCCTTCTGATAATCGGTCAAAGCCCGCGTCAGGGCATCCCGGCCATGGGCTTGCTCATCCAGAAGTCCTAGGCTTTCCAAAGCCGCCCGTACCTCATCAAGGGTAGAGCGATAAAGCCGGATGGGTCCGCTTGGGCCTTCAACAATCACCAAAGGGCTTTCGCTGTTTACCCGCGTGTCTTTCAGGCTTTGCGCCATTTGATATGCGGCTTCGAAAAACCGGCGCTCTTTATTGGCTGCGCAGAACCCGCGCAGCGATTGCATTATATAAGCATCGGACTGCCAATCGACGATGTCATAGGTGTTGGGTTCATATTGATTGAACGAGGTGAGATAGCCAGACACCCAGCCCAGAAACATGGGCAAGCGGGGATCGTTGGCTTCCAATGCCACAAGATAATCTGCGCACGGGGCCAGTCCCACACCTTTGATGGCAAAATTGCCGTCCCTGTCCCCCGCCTGAGCCTTTGGCGCCAGCGCAAGCATGCAAAAAGAGAGTGTAAATAACGCGATCCGACAGAGGGCCATGATCCTATCCTGCAATTGAAAAAAGGGCAGGAGCGACGGAACCGCTCCTGCCAAAAGAATAGCGAATGGAGAAAAGATGTCAGCTTTTTACCATCACCAGACGCTTGCGTTGTAAGGCCGCAAACAGCGCCAGACCCATCAAAAGCAACAACAGGGCAGGCGGAACCGGCACAGTGAGTGCGGGCAGCAAGAAGCTGGCCAAGAGCGGATCATGATCGGTGAAGGCATTCAGGAATTCCGCATTCATATGCACGATATCAAACAGCACATCGGCACTGAGCAGATTGTCCGTGACGAAAATATGATCCAGCAATTGGCTATTGCCTTCAAAGATGAAGCTATAGCGCTCCTCGGCCGCCAATAGGGACGCCAGATCGGTCAGGATCTGATCAAGGCCCAAACCAGCCAGCGCTTGCAAAGGTGGCAAGAAAGCGAACTCGTTCAAATCCCCCAAGGCAATGACATTGGCTGTGGGGTTGAGGGCCAGCAATCCCTGGATGAAATCATGAACGAACTGCGCTTGGGCTGTGCGGGCGTCTTCTCCACCATTGGCGGGAGGCTGAACTGAGCCGAACAACGGATCCGAGCCACCTTTGGACCGGAAGTGATTATTGACGATGGTCACTTCCTGCCCGTTGAAAACGAAGGTGGCAACCAATGGCTGGCGGGAATTGTTGAAGGCGGCATCCGTATCGGCACCGGGCACGGCCATGACCGATCCGGGCACCAGATCGACGCGATCCGGATTATAAAGGAAGCCCGTGCGGATATTGCCACCCGGTTGGCCACCGCTGGTGCCGTCAGCAGGGGCAACATCGGCAAAGGCATATTGCGGACCGCCCAAAGCCACAATGGCGTCGATTAATGCCTGATAGGTCTGGGAGGCATCCGTCACCCCGTCATTGGTCGGGCCGCTATTATCCTGAATTTCTTGCAGGCCAATCACGTCGGGGCTGCGCAGACCGTCAACGATCTGCTGGGCAAGGGCTGCGAATTTGTCCGCCCCGCTTTGGGCCGACAGATTTTCCACATTGAAGCTGGCCACCGTCAAACGATCGTCCTCAACGGGGATGCTGGTGGTTTCTGCCGCAAGGCCGCCCGCCGTAACGATGGGGGCCTCGGTTGGCAAAAGCTCGAAATTCCCGAAGCTATAGCCGATCACGCCGGTCACATCCCCCAAACCGTCGCCGGTTTGCACGCCGGGGGAATTGCCCGATAACAAGCTGTCATCAATTTGCAGGCGCTCAGGGTTCAGATCACCATCCGAAATGGTAATGCCGCCCCGGTCATTCATGCCCGTGGCATCGGCACCCGCATCGGCCACCACATAAATTTCGCCGAAATTATTGGTGGGGGCGACCGCTTGCGCGTCGGAAATGGTGACCCGCATGCCCTCGAGGCTTTCATAAAAATCAATGCCATCCTCATTGGGATTGAAGGCGGCAAAATTGTCGCTATCGATGCTTGATGTGGGAGGCGTCCGTCCGGCCGATCCAATAATCACCGCAGGCGGCAAAGGATTGCCCGAAGAGGCAACCGTGATTGTTGGAGAGGTGATTTCAGTGATGGAGAGATTGCCGGAAGAGGCGCCGCCGGGCGTGAATTCATCGACCGTGCCGGTGATGGACACATCGTCGCCAATGGCGACGGTTGGCGTGCTGCCGGTGAACACGAAAATGGCGTCAGAGGTGGCATCATTGCCATCCCCATTTGCATCTTGAACATAAAAGCCATTGCTGGCGATGGCGGTGACAATGCCACTGGTTTCCACCATCTGGCCATCAAAGGTCGAGCCATGGCCTGCGCCTTGAATCTCGTAGATCGCGGCGATTGTCGCATCGGTTCCGCCATTGCCACCGCCGGCATTCCCACCGCCTGCGCCATTGAAAGTCTGGCCGGTATTGACGGCCCCGACTGTTTGCGCTGCCGGAGCGGCCCATGTGAAGTCAGAGGTTACATTGCCCGAAGAATCGGTGGTGATATTTCCGGTTAATTGCAGGGAAAAACCGACCGGTGTAGAGCTGGTTTCCCGCACACCGATATCGGTGCTGGTAAGGCCGCTGGCTGCTCCACTGGTCGCTGTGAAGCTGCCTTCATAGCTAAGGAATTGGATAACGGTATTGGTGTTATCCACAAGAGCGATGCCGTCGGGAGCGCCATTCTGGATGGAATTGGATGGACCGCTGACCGTTTGAAAGCCAAAACCATTGGCTTGATCCGTTAAAGTGCCACCCAGATTGAAGGTGTTGTAAAGCGCCCCGCCATTGCCATTGTATAGCTGCAGGGTCCAACCGGTAAGGTCGGTGCCTGCCAGCCCGGCGATCTCGATAAATTCACCGGTATCGGTACCGACATTGTCATAATGGAATTCATTGATAAATGGCGTCGCCCAAGCGGGCTGCATCACCGCAAATATGGCTACGCTTGCCGTGGCCCATCGGTTGAAGCATCTACGCATGGCATAAATCCCCTCTTTTATTAATAACGCCATATTTTGTTATTTAGCAAAATTCCAAGCACCAAGAAAGTTAAAATTTTAATAATTTGTTAATTTTTTAAAAAGGGATGAGTCAGGGGAGGCCATAGTTGCCGCTGCCCTTGACAGGGATAAAATCTACCGGCAAGGGAGGCGGGCTTTTTCGCCGACCACTTGTTGTTTTTGCGGGCGGTTCAAAGCACAGAGGCCACGCCCTCTCCCATGTACGGGCGCAACGACCGGGACGGCCCGGCACAATATGAGGGGCAATCATGGCTTGGATTTTTTTGTTTTTTGCCGGTTTGTTTGAAGTGGTGTGGTCCTATTTCATGAAACAATCTCAGGGCTTCACGCTGCTTGTTCCCAGCATTTTGATGATTGTTTCGATGATCGCCAGTTTCTGGCTTCTTTCCTTGTCTTTGAAAGCCCTGCCACTGAGCACCGCTTATACCATCTGGACAGGGATTGGGGCCGTGGGTGCCTTTCTTGTGGGCATTACCGTTTTGGGTGAACAGATCAATGCCGGGCGGGTCATTGCCGCTTTGTTGATTGTTTCTGGCCTGTTGCTGATGAAGATGTCTTCACCCAATTGAACAAGTCCCGGGTAAGGCCGCCGGCCATAAATAAAAAAGGCACCAAGACGGTGCCATTTTTATTGATTTTATAAGATAGGAGCGTTTAGCGCAGTACCCATGACAGCGGCAGAATAAATGTCAATTCCGCATCGCTCAGATCCGAGGGAGGGGTCGGAAGCGGATTGATTCGCTCCATCAGCTTGGGCACTTCCCGGTCCAATACCTCATGGCCGGTGTCTTCCAGCATTTCGAAATTGGCGATGGTGCCATCGCGGGCGATGGTTACTTTCACACGGGCGCTGCCTTCAATTTCGCGGCGCAAGGCGGATCGTGGATAAACCTGCTTTTGGGCGACAACCTTGGCGATGGATCGTTTCCAGCTGGTAGCGTCTGCAGCATTGGCACCCGTTGCCCCGGCCGCCATCACAACTCCCGCGGTGAGGCCCAAGATCAGCCCCTTGAATGATGGTCTCATGCTTTCTGCCTTTCCTCGTGCACATTTTTTCAGGCGAAGGGAGCTTCTGTCAGGCATTTTGCCCCTTTTGTTCCTACGCATAAGTCAGACTAAGGAGGATTCGTAAAACTGTATTTAAGGAATATACTTAATAAAATTTAACGTTCCGGGCTTTGCTGATTTTTTGGTCAAGGAATTTGTCGATAGTGAATTTGCAGACTTGCGTTGCGGCGATGAACCACTATAGTGCGCGGCAATCCGCTAGCAGCGAGACGCTGGCGGGCTTTGCGGAGCGGTGGCCGAGCGGTTTAAGGCGCACGCCTGGAAAGCGTGTTGGGGTGTAAGCCCCTCGAGGGTTCGAATCCCTCCCGCTCCGCCATTATCCTGTCGCGAACCCGAGACGAGGCCCCATCCGCGGGCCTTTTTCTTTTTGTTTCAAAGGCGTTTAGCCAAGGCGCCCGAACCTCGGAGACTGGCGTCGGCGGCCAGAGAGCCGGCGGTAGGCATAGCCAGGCGCGCGCGTTCGTAGCGCTGCGACAGGCTTACTTTATGGGAGGGGCGTCGATGTGGGCGTGCAGCAACACTCGTCTGGGTGTAAAGGGAAGCATGAAGTCCTTGACATTTCGGCGCTAACCTTGCACATATATTGGCGAGTTCACTGCCTATCGGCTTTGAACCAATCGAGGCTTCGGGCGCTGAGCAGCATGGCAAATCAGCGCCCAAATTTTTTCAGCGCAGTGCCTGAATGCAGTCCGCTCTCGTCCAGAGGGGCGAGGTGCGGATTTTGGCCGCGCTGTTGTCCGCTTGGTAGCAGGTGATGAAGTTCGCCCTCAGCGTTCCGTATCGATTCAAGCCCAATGCCAAAACGACGACGAAATCCTCGTATAGCAGATCCACCTTCGCGCGGGGTCGTAGCTGCGCGTTTTAGCTACCCAGCCCTGGTAGCGGATGGCCGCTGGGTCGGTCAGCGTGGCGTTGATCCAGTTCATTCGTTCCGCCCGCACCCAAGAGAATGCATTCTTGATGCCATCCCGGTTGGTGCTCTCATAGAAGGCATGGTTGAATTGGTGCTGGCGGAAGAAGACCCGGATGCCATCGTGTGTCTCAATCGCTCCGCGGCAATAGGTGTCGACAAAATGCTGTCGATATGCGGCCTCATCGGGGAGATGTAGAAGTAGAGGCAGCGGCATTACCAGCCTCCACTCAGACGGATCTTGAAGACATTGAACTTCTCTTCCGTCCTTGAAGTCGGCCCAATCTGCCTTCGGTTGAGGCGCTCCTCCAGTTTCCGCACAACCGCCTCTTTGGCGGTTCCTGCACCGAGGGTTTCGTTGATACGGCTAGACGCAGCGCCTAGCAGCACGTCACACAGCTGAAGGAGGGTAACTTCCGGCGACGGTAACGACTGAATGTCGGCGATTGTGGCGGAGAGGTTCGAATGGCGCAGGCAGCGCTTGAGGTCGTGCAGGCGCTTTCGGTCCCGGTTGGTCTTGAGGTCGCAAAAGATGTGGTATTCGTTAAAGTCCAGGATCCAATGATGCAGGAGCTGGTAGTAAAACTTGTAAAAGCCCAGTTCTCCATCGTTCTGATGTAGCGCTAGGTTCACCTGTTCGCGGTCCACAGCAATGCAGCGGAAGCGCATGTCCGTGCCGAAAGACATGAAAACGTCGATCAACTCCTCATAGAACGCCTGCTTTGACGGGGAGATCTTGGTCCACTTCAACTCGCCCCATACAGCATGACGCTCACGCACCGCAGAGACCTTGGCCTTTGCTCGGCACGCTTCTCGCTCGGCAGCCAAAGGCTGCCGATCATCAAATAGCGGGCACGTGGACTTCGGGAGGTGAAGAGATCTGGAAAAGCTTCATCACAGTAGATCTCGAATTTCATACGGCTGCCTCCAGCACCCGCACGACACAAGTATATGTGTGATCAGCCAAGGGCATCAGGCTCTAATGGCTTCGCGAGTGCCAAAAAATTCATGCTATAGCGTTGGAATCGGATATCAAGGTACAATACTATACTGATTTCACTTGTAAGTCCGCTAGGCCAAACACCACGTCCATTTGCTCCGCCCACGGCTGGTCGGCGACCGTAACGAGGTCGTTCAGCGAAAGCGCTGGTGGTACGCGCCTGACGACGAAGTGTTCGAGCACCTCCGGCGATAGATAAGCAAGCCGCATCATTCGGCTGACGAACCGGTCGGAGACCTTCTCGGCCGCTGCTATGTCCCGGATCGTGGAAGCGGCGCCCGTTTCCAGCTGCCGCCGCCAGCTTCAGGCGCGGGTGATAGCGCGCAGCACATGCGGATCCTGCGCCCGGCCGTTTCGCTGGTCGATATCGTCGGGCGGGAGGATCTTCGGTCGCCCATTGCGTTTGCGGATCGTCAGTAGGATGACGACGCGGATGGTGTTCGTCATGCCGGTCATTCGCAGGCCTCCGTTTGGCGGGGCGCCATCATTTCCAGGAGCACGGAGCCCAGCCCCTCGTGGCGAAGATCGACGGCGATGCCGTCTTCGCCGACGGTCACACGCTCGACCAGACGCTGGATGATGCGGGCTCCGGCGCGGAGGTCGTCATCGCCCCTGGTGCGACGGTGCTGGTTCAGGGCAATGGCAGCGATCTCTACGGGATCGGCGATGGCGGTGGTCTTCCGGCCGATATCAGCGGCTACAAGGCTGGGCCGCCGGCAGCGGACGAGGTGATCTTGCGGGTGCCGGTGGCGCGACGCATCCGGCTGAAAACCGATCTTGCAGGCAGCCATGCCAGCGCCGAAGCCGCAGCAACCGCGGCTGCGGATTTCGACATCCGGGTCGACGGTGTGAGTACGGCCACCATGCGCTTTGCCGCTGCCGCTACGAGCGCCACCTTCATCGCCGCCAGCGAAGCCCTGCTGGAGCCCGGCCAGGTGCTCAGCGTGGTCGCGCCATCGACGCCCGACGCTACGCTCGCCGGGATCGGCTTCACGTTGGCCGGCTCGCTGGTCCTCTGATCACTCCCGAATTGCATCATGGACAAGGTACCAGACAGCGGCGCGCCGATCGTGCTGCCGGCCGCCGAGTTTGAAGCCCTGCTGGAGCGGGCGGCCGAAACGGGCGCACGGCGCGCCCTGCATGAGGTCGGCCTCGATGGTCAGGATGCCGCCGAGGACATCCGCGATCTTCGCTCGCTGCTCGCGGGGTTCCGCCTCGCGAAACAGACGGCCGTCCAGACCGCCGTGCGGCTGATCACCACCGGCATCCTGCTCGCCCTGATGGCCGGCATTGCCATAAAGCTGAAGCTCTTCGGCAACGGCCCCTGATTGGCCCCGACGATTTCCACCCCGCCAGCCCGCCATTCGGCGGGTTTGTTTTTTTTGGCTTTGGTTTTGTGGTGATTTTCGGCGCTTTTGAATTTGGTGTTTAGCGCTCCGGTATTATTACGCGGGGGCTTGTTTCGAGGCCCTGGTGAGGGCCATTGCGATCTTCTTGATGTTCTGAGCGGCTGCGGCAAGCAGGCACTGGGTCTGGACACA
>NZ_BKCL01000013.1:0-66286 GCF_008579125.1 Iodidimonas gelatinilytica
AGACGGCACGAATTGTGCCGCCTGTTTCTTTTTAGCCAAAAAGCGCGCTTGGCTTATTGTAACGCCCAGCTTAAAGGCAAAATGAACGTCAAATATTCATCACCCATATCGCTTGGCGGCTTAGGGAGGGGATTCACCCGTTCCATCAGGCGTTCAACTTCATTGTCCAGAACGCGGACCCCGGTGGCTTGCACCACTTCATAAGATTTGATGGCCCCGGTGCGGTCCACGGTCATTTTCACCTTGGCCGTCCCTTCCATCTGACGCATCAAAGCGGATCGCGGATATACCTGCTTATCGGCAATGGTGCGGGCAACGGCCATTTGCCAATCAGAGGCCCCGGCAGCAAAGCTGTCTTTCGGCGTTGCAGCAATCGCAACCGCGACCAGTAGGCTGGCCGCCATCATAATACGAGCGAACATGTCAATGCTTTCTTATAGAGGGGAAATTGCGTGATGCGGCAGGGTTTTGTTTCCGTAGCAACACGCCCCTCCATTAAGGCCAAGGTTGTAAATTCTTCCTTAGCAAAAATGGTTAATTTTTATTTTTTCGCATCTGCAGCATAGACGGACGAGGCGGTCTGTAGACACGGCCTATTTCCACATCGGTAAATATAAATTCTAAGGGAGCGCCCTTTTCCCAGTCACACAAAATGTGATGGAAATGTGTGCAGGCTGCAATCTTATGCTCAGCTTTTATTAATGTTGTCTCAATATGGTTAACACATCGCTTTTCACAAGGATGCGTTTGCCATGCCTCTTTCCGTCCGCGCCATCTCTGCCTGTATCAGCCTTGCGATAATGCTCCACAGCCCCACTGTCAGGGCGAATATGATGGAGGTGTCCCCCAATCAGCTTTTCCGGCAATTCGATGATGTGGTGTTCGGGCATGAGCATGGCATGAAAAACAACACCATCCGGCGGTGGGGAGCGCCGCTTGAGGTGGCTATTTTCGCGTCACCCGCTCTGGATACGCCACCGCCTCTTGGCCGCATCCAATCGGTGCTCACAGAAATTTCCCGGATCACCGGCATCGATGTGGCTCGTGTCGACGACACCAAACAAGCCACTTTGCGGCTCGGATATTTCCCGCGCCGGGATTTTGCCGCCCTGCCCGCAGCCGATAAAACGGACCCTCGTTATCATGATTTTATCAACACAAGCGCTTGTCTGGGGGTTTCCAGCAGCGAAAGCGATCGCATCAAGGGCGGTGTTATCATGATCGGCAGCGATATTTCCCCGGCGCTGCAAGATCATTGTCTGATGGAAGAGCTGGTGCAGATCATGGGCCTGCCCAATGATGCCTGCAACTATCAGCCATCGCTGTTTTGCGAGGCCGACCATGTGACGGAATTGACCGAGGCCGACAAGGTCTTGCTGGCTATGCTCTATGATCCCCGCCTTCAAAGCGGGATGGAGCGTGCCGATGCCTTGACTCATGTGCGGAAAATGATCCTGGAGCGGGTCACAGATGCCGACCCCATGACAGAATGATCATAATGGCTTTTCAAAATACCGGATATCCTCCAAAGGATTGTCGTTATAAGCCGCGCAAGGGCTGAATCCCATCCGGTCATAAAGCGCATTGGCGGCCTTCAGCCGTGCCAAAGTGTCCAGCTTCATCATCCGGTAGCCGCGCATGGACGCTTCGGCTTCCAGCGCCCGGCACAAGGCTTCGGCCACCCCTGTCTCGCGTGCCGAAGGCCGCACATAAAGCCGTTTCATTTCGCACACACCGTCGCCCAGTTCTGAAAGCGGCTTCAGGGCCACAACGCCCACGGGCAAGCCATCGCTTTCCGCCAGCAAGATCACCCCAGAAGGCTCCCGATAAAGGCCGGGGAGATCCGCCAATTCCGCTTCAACCCCCTGAAAAGACAAATCCACGCCCAATTCGCGCAAATAAGCGGAAAAAAGCTGGCGGGCCGTTGCCATATCGGTCACGCCCACGGCGCGCCTGATGTCCATATCCAAGGCGTTCAAATCCATTTCAAAAACCGGAAAATCAACAGTTCCACAAAGATCAGCACCACCATTCCAAGGCAGAAATATAAAAATGCAACGGGGCTTTCCACCCCCGGCATACCGCCAATATTCACCCCGAACAGGCCGGTTAAAAAGCTGATGGGCAAGAACACGCCGGTGATGATTGTCAGAAGATAGACAATGCGGTTCATGCGGTCGGACAATTGCGAATAAAGTTCATCTTGCAAAACAAAGGCCCGCTCGCGGATCACATCCAGATCCTCCACATAACGGGTCACCCGGTCCACCTGTTCCAGCAGATGCTCCCGGTCTTCGCTTTCCAGCCATGGGGGCCGCGCCGTTGCCAATTCCGACAAAGCCTCGCGCTGGCTGGAAATATAGCGCCGCAAGGAAATGGCACGCCTGCGTACCGCCCCCAATTCCTTGCGCAAACCCACCCCCGGCTCATCCACCAGCCGCTCTTCCAAATCTCCCAATTCATCTTCCAGACTATCAAGGGCCGGCTCCATGCGTTCGGTCAGCCCGGCAGCAAGCATGGCAACAAATTGCCCAACGGTTTTTGGCCCCGTCCCTTGTTCGATCTTATCACGGATATTGGCAATGGCGGCGATCTTGTGCAGCCGCGCAGAGATGATGCAATGGGGCGTGATCCACAAACGAATCGCCACCATATTTGCAGGATCCTGGGAAGGATTGAGATTGACGCCGCGCAAGTTCAGCAAAACGCCATCGCTAAAGGCGGTGCAGCGTGGCCGCGTATCTTCCGCCAACAGCGCCCGAATGGCCATGGCATCAAGCCCCGATCCGGTTTTCAACCAATTTTGTGCGCGCGCATTGGTGCGATTCACATGAATCCATGTAAGCGGACCGGTCTCATCCTCTATCGAACGATCAAGCGCCTCCCACCCCAATGCCGCGCCACCGCCAAGACCATCCAGCGCATAGGCACAAATCAGACCGTCGTCTTCCCCCATAGGACATTCCTTTTCATTGCCCACATCCTGCCTTAAACAGAATAGCGAAAATCTCATGAAGGGACAGCGTCCATGATCCTCGATTATCTCGCCACCCCGGAAATTTGGGCCAGTTTTCTCACACTGTCTCTTCTCGAAATCGTTTTGGGCATCGACAATCTGGTGTTTTTGTCGGTCATCACCGAAAAGCTGCCTCCCGATCAGGCAAAGAAAGCCCGGCGTATCGGGCTTGCCGGTGCGCTTATCATGCGCATTGCCTTGCTTTTGATGCTGTCATGGATCATTGGCCTGACCGCCCCCATTCTGACCATTTATGATTTTGTCTTTTCCTGGCGCGATCTGATCCTTGGCGCAGGCGGGCTGTTCCTATTGTATAAAGGCACCAGAGAAATCCACGCAGAAGTGGAAGGCGAAGAAGAACACGGCCCCGAAAAAGTGGCGCTTGGCATGGCCGCCGCCATCATGCAGATCATGATATTGGATGCGGTGTTTTCGCTCGATTCCGTAATCACCGCCGTGGGCATGACAGCAGAACTGCCGGTGATGGTCGCCGCCGTGGTCTTTGCCATTCTGGTCATGCTGTTTGCCGCCGAACCCGTGGCGGCGTTCATCAGCCGCCATCCCACCACGAAAATGCTGGCCTTGAGCTTTTTGCTCCTGGTCGGCGTGGCCTTGGTGGCCGATGGCATGCACTTCCATATCCCGCGCGGCTATCTCTATTTTGCCATCGCCTTTTCCTTGTTGGTGGAAGGGCTGAATTTGGCCGCCATGCGCCGCCGGGCCCGCCTGCGCGCCGAAAGGAAAAATCAGTCTTGATCCCTTTTAGATTTAATCCAGAGGATGGCCGTGATTGAGCGGCCCATGGCCCTTGCCAAAGCCCGGTGCTGTGGCAATGGCCTTATGCACATAAGCATGGGCGCGGCGCACCGCGTCTTTTATATCCATGCCTTGCGCCAAGCCGGTGGCAATGGCACTGGCAAGGGTGCAGCCGGTGCCGTGGGTATGGCGGCTTTCGATACGGGATGCGGAAAACTGCGTCACCGTTTCTTCCTGCACCAAAAGATCCACCAGACCCGCCCCGTCCAGATGGCCGCCTTTGGCCAAAACCGCCATTTTATGGGGAAGCAATTCCGCACATAATGTCCGGGCCGCCTTTTCCATCATCCTGTGGTTTCAACAGGCAGACCGGTAAGGGCCGCAAGTTCCGGGGCATTGGGGGTAACAAGATAGGCAAGGGGCAACAAATGCTGCTTGAGACACGCCACGGCATCCGGTGCCAAAAGCGACGCCCCTCCCTTCGCCACCATCACAGGATCCAGAACAAGGGGGATCTGGCACGCCTCCTCACGCAAGACCTCCGCCACCGCCATGATGGTTTCCACATCGCCCATCATGCCCGTTTTGATCGCATCGGCCCCAATATCCCGCAGCACCACGCGGATCTGATCGGCAATCATATGGGGGGAAATGGCCTGCACACCGTGCACGCCCAGCGTATCTTGTACCGTAATGGCGGTGATGGCGCTGGCCGCATAGCCGCCCAGCATGGTGACGGTTTTTATATCCGCCTGAACACCGGCACCGCCGCCGGAATCCGAACCCGCAATGATCAGCACCCGGCCCCGCATATCAGGCTGCCGCCTCAACCACCTGGCAGATATCGTGCACCACATGCGCCACAAGGTCCGCATCATCGCCTTCGGCCATCACCCGTACCAAAGGTTCCGTACCGGATTTGCGAATCACCAAACGCCCGTGATTGCCCAGCCGCATTTTTCCTTGTTCGATGGCTGCTTGGATGCGGTCATGCTCCAAGGGATTTTCAACGCTAAAGCGCACACTTTTCAAAAGCTGCGGGACTTTTTCAAAACAGCGGGTCACGTGGCTCGCCGCATTGCCCGATGTCACAATACAGGCCAGAATCTGCAAGGCGGCGATCAAACCATCGCCCGTAGTGGAATAATCAGACATAACGATATGCCCTGATTGCTCGCCACCAAGATTAAAACCGTGGCTCCGCATATGTTCCACAACATATCGGTCCCCCACATCGGTGCGCGCCAAACTTAGGCCGCGCCCTGCCAAGAAACGTTCCAGCCCCAGATTGGACATGCTGGTGGCCACCAACCCGCCGCCTTTCAACAAGCCGCGTGTATGCCAATTATCGGCGATCAGGCCATCAATTGATCGCCATCAACAATCCGCCCCGTTTCATCGGCCAAAATCAGCCGGTCTGCATCGCCATCAAGGGCAATGCCCAGATCCGCACCATGCTCCACCACCGCTTTTGCCATGCGTTCCGGCGCTGTAGAGCCGCAGCCATCATTGATATTGAAACCATCGGGGTCCACGCCGATGCGCACCACATCCGCTCCCAATTCCCACAGCACAGTGGGGGCAACCTTATAAGCGGCCCCATTGGCGCAATCGATCACCACTTTTACACCATCCAGCGTCAATCCTGCGGGCACGGTGGCCTTGGCAAATTCGATATAGCGACCTTCCGCATCGGCAAGACGGCTGGCACGGCCCAGATCGGACGGCGCAACAAGCCCTTCATCCAGACCATTATCCATCAGCCGCTCGATATCGATTTCCACGATGTCCGACAATTTATAGCCATCAGGGCCAAACAGCTTGATGCCATTATCATGATGCGGATTATGCGAGGCGGAGATCATCACCCCCAGATCAGCGCGTAAAGACCGGGTAAGCATGGCAACGGCGGGGGTCGGCATGGGCCCCACCATGATGGCATCCATACCGGTGGCGGTGAACCCTGCTGTCAGGGCTGGCTCCAGCATATAGCCCGAAAGCCGGGTATCCTTGCCGATCACCACCCGATGGCGATGGTCGCCGCGCCGGAAAATGCGCCCAGCGGCCATGCCCACACGCATAGCAATATCCGCAGTCATGGGGGCGGTATTGACAGTTCCCCGAATCCCGTCCGTTCCGAAATATTTCCGTGACATGCAGCCCTCGACACTTTCAATTCTTTTACGGGTGGTGGACCCAATGGTCTCAATGCCCCGCATCTATCCCTTGTTCCATCACCGCGCTGGCTGCCAAGCCTTGAAGAACGCGCACAGCCTGTACGGTTTCGTGCACATCATGCACCCGCAGGATCTGCACGCCAAGTCCAAGCCCGGCAAGGCCCGCAGCCAAAGACCCGCCCAAGCGGTCGCTGGCCGGTTCTTCCGCAGACAACGCCCCGATGAACCGTTTTCTCGATACGCCCAAAAGCTGCGGCACCCCAAGGCTGTGCAAGGCCCCCAAGCCATTGATCACATCCAGATTGTGCCGCACGGTCTTGCCAAAGCCGATACCGGGATCGACCATCAACCGTTCCCGCACCAGCCCCGCCGCTTCACATGCGGCAATACGGTGCAAAAGCCAGATATATATTTCAGCCAGCACATGATCATAGACCGGCGCATCCTGCATGGTTTGGGGCGTGCCCTTGGCATGCATCAAGATCACCGGCGCATCGCTGGCCGCGGCCACAGCCAAGGCCCTATCGTCATAGGTCAGGGCCGATATGTCATTGATGATATGCGCTCCGGCTTCCAAAGCCGCTTCCATCACCGATGCCTTGCGGGTATCCACCGAAAGCACCGCGCCACTTTTCGCCAGACCTTCGATCACCGGCACAATGCGCTGGCGCTCTTCTTCTTCCCAAACGGACTTGGCACCGGGCCGTGTGCTTTCACCGCCGATATCCAGAATATCCGCCCCGGCATCGATCAGCGCCTGACCATGTGCAAGAGCTGCATCCACATCGGAAAACCGCCCACCATCGGAAAAGCTATCGGGTGTGACATTCACGATGCCCATCACCATGGGGCGGCCAAAGCCCAAAGGCATCGCGCGGCCCGGTATGGTCATGGGCGGGCGAGGCGCTGTCAACGCCGTCAACCGGCTATCAAATTTTTCCAAAAGCGCCGGATTAAGATCAGCCCGCCACTCTGCAAGCTGCCGAACAGACAGCTGTTCCATTGCCACCGGTGCATCGCCATCAAGAAGCGTCACAAGAAGGCGGGAAAACCCGTAAGGCCCCCCCGCCAAAGGCAGGAACGGGGCACCGGCAACAAGCGCCGGCGCCACAGGTTTGAGAAGAAATTCGCTGTCTTGACACGCCGAGGCGTCTTTAATCCGCATGGGTCACTTTTGTCCCGGCGCCATTCCCGTCAGCATGGACTTACAGTCAGCCTTGGGGCTGAGGCTCGATATCGGGCCCTTGTCCAAAGCCCGGACGTCCCGCTTTGGGCACAGTGCCCGCAGCCGGTGCCTTGGGTGCAGGCGGCTCTTCATCCGCAGAGGGGCGGTCAATAGGTTCACCGCGCAACAGCCCTTTGATCTCGTCACCAGACAAGGTTTCATATTCCAACAACGCATTGGCGATTTTGTGCAAATCATCCAAATGATCGGTCAGGATGGTTCTGGCCCGCTCATGGGCATCATCCACAAAGCGCCGCACTTCCCGATCAATTTCCTGCGCCGTGGCTTCCGAAATATTCTGCTGGCGCGCCACCGAATGGCCCAGGAAGACCTCTTCTTCATTTTCGGAATAAAGCAACGGCCCCAACTTGTCGGACAGACCATATTTGGTCACCATCGCCCGCGCCAAACGCGTGGCCATCTGGATATCGCCCGAAGCGCCAGAGGTGACGGCATCATGACCGAAAATCAGTTCTTCTGCCGCACGTCCACCCATGGCAATGGCCAGATTTTCATGCATCTTCTGCCGTGACTGGCTGTATTCATCCCGCTCAGGAAGGCGCATGACCATCCCCAGTGCCCGACCACGAGGAATGATGGTGGCCTTATGCACTGGATCCGATACCGGACAATGCAGCGCCACCAAAGCATGGCCGCCTTCATGATAAGCGGTAAGCTTTTTCTCGTCGTCGGTCATCACCATGGAGCGCCGTTCGGCCCCCATCATCACCTTATCCTTGGCTTCTTCCAGTTCCTGCATCGAAACCAGACGCTTGCCCTTACGCGCGGCCAAAAGCGCCGCTTCATTCACCAAATTGGCAAGGTCGGCCCCGGAAAAGCCTGGCGTACCGCGCGCAATCACCCGAGCCTTCACATCAGGAGCGATGGGAACCTTGCGCATATGCACAGTCAGGATTTTCTCACGGCCCAGAACATCGGGATTGGGCACCACCACCTGACGGTCGAAGCGGCCCGGACGCAGCAAAGCCGGATCCAGCACATCGGGGCGATTTGTGGCCGCCACCAGAATGATGCCTTCATTGGCTTCGAACCCGTCCATTTCCACCAGAAGCTGGTTCAAGGTCTGTTCGCGCTCGTCATTGCCGCCGCCAAGGCCGGCCCCACGATGGCGACCCACAGCGTCGATCTCGTCGATGAAGATGATGCAGGGCGCGTTTTTCTTCGCTTGCTCGAACATATCGCGCACGCGACTGGCGCCCACACCCACAAACATTTCAACAAAATCCGAACCGGAAATGGTGAAGAACGGCACATTGGCCTCACCTGCAATGGCACGGGCCAGCAGGGTTTTCCCGGTACCGGGAGGGCCAACGAGCAACGCCCCTTTGGGAATCCGCCCGCCAAGCCGCTGGAATTTTTGCGGATCACGCAAAAACTCGACAATTTCTTCCAATTCTTCCTTGGCTTCGTCGATACCGGCCACATCCTCAAAGGTCACGCGGCCAGTTTTTTCCGTAAGCAACCGCGCCCGCGATTTGCCAAAGCCCATGGCCCCGCCGCGTCCGCCCGATTGCATTTGGCGCATGAAGAAAATCCATACAGCAATCAGCAAAAGCATGGGGAACCACGCCAACAACGTGCCCAGAACCGCATTGGAGTCTTCTTCCTTTGCGGTAAAACGCACCCCGTTTTGCTTCAAAGTGGGAATCAGCGTGGCATCATCGGGCATATAAGTGGAAAACCGCCCGCCATCCCGCGATTCGCCGCTGATGGTCTGGCCCTGAATGGTAACAGACTGCACCTGTCCCTGCTCTACCCGCGACAAAAAGTCGGAATACGCCAATTGCGGTGCACCGGTGCTCGCTGGCCCCTGAAACAGATTAAAAACAGCCACCAATACAATGATGATAACAAGCCACAAAAGCGCATTGCGGGCAAAATTGCTCACGCCAGTTCCTTCCATTCGCCGCACGCAGGCCGAAAACATAAACTGCGCGCACAGATAACAGCCTTATTAAACCACTCTTCAACGCCTGTTGCTAGAGTGTGAACCCATAAATTGCAGCTTAGGGTCAGCTTCTAGCAAATAAGCACTCGCCTCCCATCTACAAGGACAATTCTCCATAGAAGGGGCCAGCCTTACTCTTGTTCAACATCCGGCATGGCCCCGAACACCGATTGACGCGCCATAAGTTCGGTGGAAAATCCTGCTTCAGACCCCCGCCATCCCAAGAAAGGCACCGACACCACCCGCCCATCGCTCCACAAGGCGGGCAGGCTTAAACGCACGGGATAGGGCAACGCTTTATCAATGCCTTGGCATTCTTTGCATAAATACCGCCACCCCGCATCCCCCAAGGCCCCCACCATAGCGGGTTTTTGGTCCGCGTCTAAAAACGCTCTGATTCGGCCATCCCAAAACACCGTCTCGCCCGGCTTTATCGGAAGAGGCGCCGCGCAAGAGGCTTCTTCGCGGCAGATAATCACCTGCTCCCCATCTTGCAAGAAAACCCGGCAGCCGCGCAATGTTGCCCCTTTGAAACCGGTTGCGCCCATCTCTGCCAACAAGGCTTCAAGGCCAGTGAGCCGGGGCGGATAGATCGCGCCCCCCACAAACATCAACAATCTGGACAGCAGCCGCAATTGAATTTCCAATGGTGCCGTCTGGAAGCCGGTCCGTTGAACAGTCACATATCCTTGGGCTGAAAAGACAACACAACGCGCCATCAAACCTTGCGCATAATGGTCCAGCGCCTCTCCCGCCCGGCGCATGTGCTGTGCCGTTTGCGCCAAACGCCGGGCCGTCAATCCGGACAAGGGCGGATTGGCCAGCAATGCCCGTGTGTGGCTGCGATCATAAGACACATCCCGGTTCGAGGGATCTTCAATCCATTCTTGGGAAAAGGCTTTGCAGGTGGCAATAAGCCGCGCCTTGGGCAACGACAAGAGCGGACGATAACGACGCAAAGGACGCCCATTCTGCACAGGCATATCTGTCAGGGCCGGGGCGACTGCCGCCATCCCGCCAAGCCCCCACACACCGGACCCGCGGGCCAAACGCAACAAAAGCGTTTCCGCCTGATCATTCTGGTGATGGGCCAGCAACAGGGCATGAATGCCGCGCTCCCGACACCGCTTCTCCAACAACCGATACCGCGCCGCGCGAGCCGCTGCCTGCAGATCGCTTGCGGGTTTCGGGCCGTCCCAGTGCAGGCGATCATGGGGAATCCCCAAAGGCTTCAGCCAAGCCCCGACCCGATCCAGTTCCAAAGAGGCTTCCGGACGCAAGCCGTGATCCACACTCAGCGCCACCACTGCCCCCCAGCGGGCCGCCAAGCGCACAAGAGCCATGCTATCCGCCCCGCCTGACACAGCAACCGCCACCGGGCCGTTTTCAGGCCCCAGCCCCAGCCCCGCCATCAGATGAGCGAAGGTCTGATCGGAAACAGGCGCATTATCGACCATGCGCCCGCCTTTTAGTTACAAGACAGCCGCGCACGCTCTGCCGCCATCCTTTGCTTGATGCGGCTTTCCGCCTCTGGATATTTCTGATCCAATTCATCAAAGGCTGCACAGGCATCGGACGGTTGCCCCAAAGCCGCCAGTGTCATTCCCAGCTTCAAAAGGCTGTCCGCTGCCTTGGCGCCATCGCCATAATCCTGATAGCCGGTGAGAAATGCCTGGGCGGCGCGGGGATAATCCTGGCGCACATAATAGCTTTCCCCCAGCCAATATTGGGCATTGCCCGCCAAAGGATGATCACGATGATCGGCCAAGAACTTGCGAAAAGCCGTTTCGGCCTGAGGGAACTGGCCGCGGCGTAGCAGATCATAAGCCCGCTGATATTGCTCGTCGGGGCTTAAAATATCGCCGCTGGTTGAGGCAACCGTGTCGGGCGAGCTTGTGGGATTGGCAAGCAAAGCCTGCGCGTCTTCCGGTGTGGGGGTTTTGACCAACCCCGCGGGTGCCGGTTGCCCCGCCCCCATATCCCCACGGCTGCCAGATGCAGTCCCGGCAATAGCCGCACCGGAAACGCCGCGCCCTTCCAGCATTTGCAACCGTAAGGCCGTGTCTTTTTCAAAACGGGAAAGCTGGTCAGCCATTTGGCGATTCTCGAATTTCAGCTCTTCGATTTTTCCGGTCAGCGCGCCCAACTGGCTTTCAAGCGCATCGACCCGCAAGGACAAATCTGCCAGCAAACCGCGACCACCGGCCGTGGCCGGCATTTGGTTGACCGCGCCCGATGATGCAGAATCAATAGCACGATCCTGTTGCGGAAATGCCGTGTCATCACCATTGAAAACCCGGCGCTGTACCGCCCGCAATTGCTTTTCAAGCGTTTCGATCTTGTCGTTGATTTCGGCCCGGGTCTGCGCGAAAGACGGGGTCGCTTGGAAAATAAGGCTTAAAAAGACAAGAAAAACCAATTGCCTGTACATAGAAACTCCCTTGATCCCGCATCAGCACGCCCCTGCATGGGGCGGAACGCTGAAACGCCCCGCACTCCCCCAGCCAACCATAAAGGTTTGGCAAAAGAGAGGCACGGAGCGCTTCGGAGAAGAAACCGGCCTTTCAAGAAAGCCAGCGCCGGCGCAAATTACGCGCCAGCACGATCAATTTTCAAGACAGCACGGCGGTTTTGACGCCACACGCTTTCACCCGACCCCAAAACAGCAGGACGCTCTTTGCCATAGCTGATGGTCGACAGGCGATCCGGAGAAATTCCGAGTGCCACCAAATAATTCTTGGCAGCCGTGGCACGGCGTTCACCCAGCGCCAGATTGTATTCGCGGGTGCCGCGTTCATCGGCATGGCCTTCCACAACAGCCTTTACAGACCGATGGTTTTGCATCCATTCCGCCTGACGTTGCAGCGTTTGGCGCGCTGCAGGGTTCAATTCAGAACTGTCAAAAGAAAAGAACACCCGGTCACCGGCATAATTTTCCAGTGCCGATTGCGTTGCGTCACCGAATGGATCGGTAATTTGTTCCTGCTCCACCTCGGCAGAAGGTACGGCCTGAGGCTCTGTCTGTTCACTGACAACTGGTGCAGCCGTGGCGGTGGCCTCTTCGTCAGCCGGGTTTGTGCTCGCACAAGCGGCGAGAAGGAAGGCGGCCGCGGCAACAGTCAGTGCCTGCAGACCAAATCGTTTGGCGATCATTTTTCCGTCGTCTCCATGAATTTGAAGCTGAGGCCCGAGCTTGTTTGGGTTGTGGGACACGGGCAGCCCTTCGACCCGCGCACATCGATCCCTATGATCTTTTGCAACCCTACTTATATCCATCCCCCATCTGACATTCAAGACTGCTAATTAGTCGAAATTACAGCAATTTTTGACAGACTGCTCTTATTTTTCCAAAATTGGCGACCACGCAGGGTCCGAGGCATCCAAGGGCGTGGGGACCAAACGTTCATTATAGCCCGTCAAATCCACAGATCGCAATGTGGTTTGGCCGCTTTCCGGCGACAAGCGGAAAAACATCAAAACACGGCCATTGGGCGACCATGTGGGGCCTTCATCCTGATAGCTGTCGGTCAAAACCCGCTCGCCGGAGCCGTCGGGCTTCATCACGCCAATGCGAAATTTCGAATCACCGATCTTGGTAAAAGCAATCAGATCCCCGCGTGGCGACCAGACCGGCGTTGCATACCGCCCGCCCCCGAAAGAAATCCGCTCTACATTGGAACCATCGGCACGCATCACATACAATTGCTGACTGCCCCCCCGGTTGGAATTGAACACCACATGACGCCCGTCGGGAGAATAGGACGGCGAGGTATCAATACCGGGATGGCTGGTCAGACGGCGAACCCGGCGCGTGCGCAGGTCCATTTCATAAATATCGGAATTACCGTTTTCCGCCAAAGACATGATCACGCGGTCCCCGTCAGGGGAAAAGCGCGGCGCAAAGGTCATATTGGGGAAATCGCCCAGAACCTCGTGCTTGCCGGTATCCAGATTATAAAGATAGACTCGCGGCTTATCGTTATAATAGGCAAGATAGGTGATTTCCTGCCGGTTGGGCGAAAAGCGCGGCGTCAAAACCAGATCGTCGCCATTGGTCAAAAACAGATGATTGTGGCCATCCTGATCCATGATGGCGAGCCTTTTGCGCCGATTGATGCGGCTCCCACTTTCAGCGATATACACCACGCGGCTATCGAAATAGCCGTCTTCTCCGGTCAGGCGTTCATAAATAGAATCCGCGATTTTATGGGCGATGCGCCGCCAGTCACCGGGCTGGGCCGTATAGCGCAGGCCCGTCAATTGCGCTTCGCTCAGCACATCCCAAAGACGAAACTCTGCCACCATCAGGCCATCGCTACGCATATCCACCTGGCCCGTCACCAAAGCTTGCGAGGCAATGGCCCGCCAATTGGCAAAGCGCGGGCGAATATCTGCTGATTGCGGTTGGGAAATAAAGGCCGAACGATCAAGGGGACGGAACAGCCCGGACCGCAGCAGATCGGCTGAAACCACCGAAGCAATCTGCCCGCCAATCGCCTCTAAGCTTCCGTCTTTGGTTTGTACCGGACGCACCGGAATGAAATCGGGAATGGCAATGGGCAAAGGCTCCACATTCCCGCGGGAAACATCCACCTGCAAAACAGCCCATGCCCGGTTGGCGGGGCTTAATATAGCCAAAAAGGCCAAGGCCAGAAAAACCGCACTGCTCCAGCGTTGGAAGGTCGACATCACCACGCTTTTTCACTCCTGTTTTCGCCCCACGGCCACAAAGGGGACGCACATTATCGTTTAACCGCCCAGCATGTCTGCCGCATCAAACGTAAAGTCAATTTCACGCCATTTGTCATATTGCGCCAATGGCAAGCTGTCATAAGGCTCGCATTTCTGGACCGCCCGCCGCGCACTTTCAGCAAAAATGCGATAAAATTCATTGCCCGGCTTGGAAAGATCCCCCGCATCGATGAACTGCGGCGGCCGCAACAATTTGCCGTCCTGACGCAGCTGGATGCGAATACGCACACGCATATTGGCCACATCTTTGCCACCGCTGGGCAAATACCAACATTCTTGCACCCTTTGACGAATCGCCGCTTGCAAAGTGGCCGTGGCAATCCGGTCCGCAAAAGCCGAAGGCTGAGGCGTTTCAGTATCTTTCTCTTCGGTTTTTTCCACAGGATCCGGCACAGACTGCGGGCGCTCTTCCTTGATGGAACGATCGATCAATGCCGCCACCTTGCTGGAATCGAAACGCGAAGGCGGGCGCGGCTTGGTGCGCGGGGCCACAGTCAATCTCGGCTTTACGGGCTCCGGTTTCGCTTCCGGCGCAGGGTCCGGCTTTTTCTCGGGCGGTGCGGGCTTGTCCTCGGGAAGCGGCACGTCCAATTCAGCCATATCGATCTGTTGCGGTTCATCGCGGGCATACAGATCCTCCGGTTCGGGATCCGGTTGCGGTTCCGGCTCGGATTGCGGCTCGTTACTGCGGGTTACATCAGAGATTTCCACAAATGATACCGGCACAATATCGGGCATGTCCGGCTCGGGGCGCGACAAATGCGGCAAGCCAAAATATCCCACAGCCAACAGCCCCAAATGCACCGCAGCAGACAGCGCCAATCCCTCACGGTAGAACCGTTTTACATCGCTCATATCAAATGACCGTACGCCGAAGAAGGCATCATTTGTATAAAGTCAGGAAATATGGGTCTGCAAATGCACAACATCGGCGGTCCGTCTCTCCTGCACTTATTGGGGGCGGTCGGCAACCAGCGCCACTTTTGTAAATCCAGCCCCGTTAATGGCCGACATCACCTGCATGATACGCCCATAATCCAACCCCCGGTCCCCGCGCACATAGATACGGGTTTCCGTTCGATCACGAGTTTCCGCAATGGCGGCAAGGCGCGGCACCAATTCCTCATATCCGATTTCAGTGTCTTCGATGAATATGGCACCAGTTTGATCAACAGAAATGGTCAGCGGTGTATTGTCCTGTTGCAGCTTTTGCGCATCCGCACGGGGCAGGTCCACCGGCACCCCGACCTGCAACAAGGGGGCGGTCACCATGAATACGATCAGCAAAACCAGCATCACATCCACAAAGGGCGTCACATTGATTTCCGCCAAAGGCTTATATTGAGCCACACCCCGGCGATCCCGCCCGCGCAGCTGTATCTGCATCCCCGCCATCATGCGCTCCTGTCATCAAGCTGCCGCGACAAAATCGCTGCGAACTCATCGGAGAAGCCTTCCAGACGGCCAGCAAAACGCGACAAATCGCTGGCATGTTTATTATAGGCCACCACCGCCGGAATCGCCGCCACCAACCCAAGGGCCGTGGCCAAAAGAGCCTCGGCAATCCCCGGAGCCACCACCGCAAGGCTGGTATTGGATGTGAGTGCGATGGATTGAAAGCTGTTCATGATGCCCCACACCGTGCCAAACAGCCCCACAAAAGGAGCCGCCGAGCCAAGCGTGGCCAAAAATCCGACCTGACCTTCCAAGCGCTCCATTTCGCGCGAAACGGCGATACGCATCACTTTATTCACCCGGTCTTCAATGCTCAGGCGTTCTGCAAAGCCCCGACCCGTGCCCTTCAAAGACCGTTGCCATTCACGCATGGCGGCCACGAAAACCATTGCCATGGGATGGCTTATACGGTTTTTCAGCCCATCATATAATTCTTCGGGAGACGCACCGGACCAAAAGCGATCTTCAAACGCATCGGCGGCGCGGTTGACCTTGCGCACCCGCAGCCATGTGGAAAAAATGATTGTCCAGCTCCAAAGCGATGCAAGAACAAGCGCCAGCATAACCGTTTGCACCACGATATCCGCCTGGCTGAACATACCCCAGACCGAAAAATCGGAACGCTTCCCGCCAAAATTACTTCATCGACCTGTCCGTCCATCTCACAACCCTTTTCAATCCGTCACTCGACATTGGCACGCGCAAAAAGCCGGGCCTCTGGTGGAACTTCCAGTGCCTTCAAAATCGTCCGCCACGCCAGAGGCAAACGACATGGCCTTCCATTATCATTGACCAAAGCCACACGCAAATCAGCGCGCGCCAGCAAAACCCCGCCCCGTAAAACGGCTTGCTGCACATCCACATAGGCGGCAGCGGTGGCCAGAACGATGCTCTGAATATCAAGAGAATCATCCAGAATGGCGGGCCGGAAATACTCCAGCTCCACCCGGCGCACCGCAAAGCCCATGCGTTCTCCCGCAGGTTGATCGCGCCATGCGGTCACATGGTCAATCCCCACAAGCCGCAGCATTTCACCCCGCGCCCGCTCGAAAAACCGTAAATAATTGGCGTGATAAACGATCCCGCCCGCATCGGTATCTTCATAATAGATACGGATGGGAAGATGATGCCGCCGATCCTTTATCCATCCGGTTTGCGGTCCGTCCGTTCGACCGGTCGCTGTCATATATCTTGTTCCTCATCGGAAAACAGATCCCGCCCACTGGCAGATGGCGCGACAAGGCCCAGATGGCTATAGGCGGCGGGGGTAAGCAGCCGCCCGCGCGGTGTGCGCTGCACCAATCCGCGCTGGATCAAATACGGCTCGATAATATCTTCAATGGCATCCCGTGGTTCCGACAGGGCAGCCGCCAATGTTTCCACACCCACAGGCCCCCCCATATAGGTTTCCCCGATACAGCGCAAATAGCGGTGATCCATCGCATCCAATCCAAAGCCATCCACCTCCAAACGGGTGAGAGCGGCATCGGCGGCCAGCTTATCCACCACATCCTTGCCTGCCACAGCGGCAAAATCGCGCACCCGGCGCAGCAGCCGCCCGGCAATACGCGGCGTTCCTCTGGATCGGGCGGCAATTTCGCGCGCCCCATCTTCGGTCAACCGCAATCCCAAAATCCGCGCGCCCCGGCTCACCACCTTCACCAGATCGGCCACATCGTAAAAATCCAACCGTGTCGGAATACCGAACCGGTCGCGTAAAGGATTGGTCAGCAGGCCCAGCCTGGTGGTGGCCCCCACCAGCGTAAAGGGAGGCAGATCGATTTTCACCGACCGCGCCGCCGGGCCTTCGCCAATAATCAGATCCAGCTGAAAATCTTCCATAGCCGGATATAAAATCTCTTCCACGGCAGGATTAAGGCGGTGGATTTCATCAATAAACAAAACATCATGGGCTTCCAGATTGGTCAAAAGCGCCGCCAGATCCCCCGCCTTGGCGATCACCGGCCCCGATGTGGACCGAAAGCCCACGCCCAATTCCCGAGAAACAATCTGCGCCAAGGTTGTTTTGCCAAGGCCGGGCGGCCCGAACAACAACACATGATCCAGCGCTTCCTGACGCGACCGGGCGGCTTCAATGAACACCCGCAAATTGTTTCTGGCCTGTGCCTGCCCGATGAAATCATCCAGCTTTTGCGGCCGCAATCCGCTTTCGCCGGCATCCTCTTCCCCTTCCACCGGAGCCACCATCCGCTCGCTCATCGGCCCAGCTCCCGCAGGCCGGCGCGGATCAATATTTGTAAGGACGGCGCGTCATCTTGCTGCCGGGCGACGGTGGAAATAGCGGAAAAGGCTTCGGTGCGGCCATAGCCCAAATTCACCAACGCACTTACCGCATCATTAAGCAGTTCCGACCGTGCATCGCTGTCATCGGGCGCCGCCTTCGCACCAGCCGCCTTCGACGGTGCGGAGGGTGAAGCCGGAGCCGCGCTTGCCGACACAGCAAAGCCCGCCACTTTATCTTTCAATTCGGTCACGATCCGCTGGGCAAGGCGAGGCCCCACACCCTGGGCGCGGGCCACCGCCCCCTTATCCCCTGCCGCAATGGCCTGCGCCAAAGCATCCGGTGCCAAAACGGAAAGAATCGCCAGCCCCACCTTGGCGCCCACTCCGGACACCGAGGTCAAAAGCCGGAACATGTCTCGCTCAGCCACGGTGGGAAAGCCATAAAGATGGATATGATCTTCGCGCACATGGGTTTCGATGATCAGGGAAATCGCCCCGCCATTGGCCGGTAAATTCCCCAAAGTGCGCCCGGATGCAAACACCAGATAGCCCACGCCGGACACATCAATGATCAACCAATCCGTGCCCGAAGAATCCAGCAGGCCCTTTAATTTGGCAATCATGAACGTCTCCCGATCCGCTGTCCGGCCCACCGCTTGCCGCCAGCATGGCTTTGGGCGGCGACCGAACTTTCAACAGCTTTTATTTGGGCCAACCGCCCGGCGCGGTTATGGGCATGGCAGATGGCCACCGCCAGCGCATCGGCGGCATCGGCTCCATGAATGGCAACACCCGGCAGCAAAACGTTCACCATGGCATGGATCTGCTCTTTTGCCGCATGCCCTGCCCCCACAACCGATTTCTTGATGTGATTGGGGGAATATTCCGCCACGAGCAACCCCTTCAAGGCTGGCACCAGCAAGGCCACGCCACGCGCCTGCCCCAGCTTCAAGGTGGAGGTGGGGTTTTTATTGACGAAGGTTTCTTCAACAGCAGCGTCTGATGGCTGATACTGTTCCACAACCGCCATCAGACCATCATGTATTTCCACCAACCGCGCCGATAAAGGGAGCGATGCGGTGGAACGCACGGTGCCATTGGCCACATGGCGCAAATGCAGCCCATCGCTTTCAATAATGCCCCAGCCGGTTGCCTGAAGTCCCGGATCCAATCCCAAAAGCCGCATAACGCTCCCTTTATGAAAATTTCGGGAAAAGGATCAGGCAAAGACGCATCCCAAAGATCAAGCCGCTTCCAGCTTGGCCATCACCTCGTCGGGAATGTCGTAATTACCGTACACTTCCTGGACATCATCATTATCGTCCAGCGCATCGAGCAGTTTCAAAAGCTTTTGCGCATCCTCTTCCGAAACGGAAATCAGATCCTTGGCTTTCCATGCCAGCTTGGCACTTTCCGGCTCGCCAAACGTGCTTTCAAGCTGCTTTGCCACCGTATGCAGGTCTTCCAAGGAAGTGATGATTTCGTGGGTTTCATCATCGCTTTCCACATTTTCCGCACCAGCTTCTACCGCTGCTTCAAAAATGCTGTCCGCATCGCCCACATCCACCTTGTAGATAATCATACCCACATGATCGAACATGAAATTGGCCGAGCCGGTTTCGCCCATATTTCCGCCGTTCTTGGAAAAAGTGGCGCGAATATCGGATGCCGACCGGTTTTTATTGTCGGTCAAAACCTCAACGATCAGGCCGTGCCACCGGGCGCGAATCCTTCATAACGCAGCTCGTCATAATTTTCCGCGTCGCCACCTTGTGACGAAGCAATGGCCCTTTCGATACGGTCTTTCGGCATGGATTGCGATTTTGCTGCCAGAATCGCCGTTCTAAGCCGTGGATTCATATCCGGATCGGGCAAGCCCATTTTGGCTGCCACCGTGATTTCACGCCCCAGCTTTGCGAAGATTTTCGCACGCTTGGCGTCTTGTGCACCTTTACGATGCATGATGTTTTTAAACTTGGAATGTCCTGCCATGATCACCTCTCGCGGGTTTGCGCGATTTTCCAATGGCCGCCTAAGCGACCCATTCCGTTGTTTTCTATACCAATCACAGAATCCGGCAAGACCCGGCGAACGTCCAGAACAAGAACAAAACAAGATCATAGCCCACAAATCAAGCCATCATCGCTTTTTCTTTTATAAGTGCGCCCTCGATTTTTGCTTTCGCACCGCCTGTGCGTCTCAAATTTCTTCACATATCAATTTCACGAATATGTTATGGTAAATATATCAGGAACAGAAATTGGAAGAGAATCATGCACCGTCCCTTCGCAGCGACGCTGTGCGCAGCCTTGGCGGGCGTTGTTATTTTCAGTGCCCCGCCTTCCATGCCTTTGGATGACCAACCGGCGGATCTGCGCGCCCAAAGGCTGGCAGATTATCTTGATCCATCCAAAGCGGCGCGACTGGCCTGCAAAGGATCGCGTAAAAACGCACTGGCTGCCCTGTTCCGGGCGGGAACGGCCCATGCGGAAAATCCCGAACATGCAGAAGCCGGAATGCCCCCGATGCTGTTTGAAGGGCTTGGCGATCACAGCGTCCCCATCAGCACAAATCATGCCGGCGCCCAGGCCCTTTTCGATCAGGGTCTGAAATTTGCCTATGCCTTCAACCATGAACAGGCGGCGCGGTCGTTCCGCGCAGCACAGATGCTGGACCCCACATGCGCCATGTGCTTTTGGGGCGAAGCGCTGGTTCTTGGCCCCAATATCAACGCCCCCATGGGAGAAGATGCACGGGTGCCCGCCCTGAAAGCGCTGGCCATGGCGAAAGCCAATATCGGGAACGCCCTTCCCTTGGAAAAGGCCCTGATCGAAGCGTTGAACCACCGCTATAGCACCGACCTGTCCACAGAACGGGCAGACGCGACATGGCCTATGCCACCGCCATGCAAGATCTTGCCGATCGCTATCCCCGATCGGATCTGGCACAAGCCCTGGCTGCGGAAGCCATTATGGACACCCAGCCCTGGACCTATTGGGAGCCGGATGGTCAAACGCCCATGGGCAAGGCCGGCAAGGCCATAACGCGCATTGAAACCATTTTGGCGCGCAGCCCCAATCATGCAGGGGCCATCCATCTCTATATTCATTTGGTAGAGGCATCCGCCAAGCCGGAAATTGCCGAACCCTATGCCGACAGGCTGGCCGCCTTGATGCCTTCTGCGGGCCATATCGCCCATATGCCATCACATCTTTATTTTCGGCTGGGCAAATACAAGCAATCCCTAAGCACCAATATCAAGGCGATCGCCGCCGATGAGGCCTATTTCGATCAAGTGGGCCGCGAAGGCATTTATGGTTATGGCTATTATCCGCATAATGTTCATTTCCTGCTGATGTCTGCCCAAATGGCAGGGGATGCGGTCACAGCCCTTGAAGCCGCAAAAAAGCTGGAAAGCCTGATCCCTGTGGAAGCCGCTTTGGCCGCACCGGCCTTCATGCAGCCCATCATGGCCGCGCCCCTTTATGCCCGCGCCCAGTTTCTCTCGCCCGACAAGCTGCGGGCCATCCCCAAGCCCGATGCCCGCATGCCCTTTGTTCTGGCTATCTGGCATTATAGCAAGGCATGGCCGCCGCCCTTGATGGCGATGAAAACAGCACTAAAACTGCCGTTTCTGCCCTGCGCCAAACCGCCCGGAGCGACCAAATCGGCCCCTTGACCGAGAATAATGTGCCCGCCGATACGATTTTGGGCATCGCCGCCCATATTCTGGAAGGGCGCTTGGCGCTTACCCAGAAAAAGAGCATGGCCGCCGCAGCGCATTTCAAGGCCGCCGCCGAACTGCAAGACAGCCTGCCTTATATGGAACCACCTTTTTGGTATTATCCCGCACGGCAATCGCTGGGCGCAGCCCTTATGGCAGCAGGCAAGGCCGATGAAGCGGTGGTGGCCCTCAACCAAAGCCTGTTGAGCGCCCCCAACAATGCCTATGCGTTGTTTATGCTCAGAAAAGCAGAAACCGCGCGCGGCAATGAAGCGGCAGCAAAAGCGGCCCAAAAAGCCTATGAAGCGGCATGGGCAGGGAAAGGAACACCGCCCGAAGGCCGCATCTGACCGCCCGCCCCGAAAAGGCGGGTCAAATGGTTTTCACCCGTGCCACGGCATCGTCCCAGCCCGCCACCAAGCTTTGCGGGTTTGGGCCGGCATTTTTGGAGAAAAGCGGGCATCACGCGCCCAATTGCGGGCAATATCGGCAGGCGATTCATAAACGCCCATGTGCAGCCCCGCCAGATAGGCGGCCCCCAATGCGGTGGTTTCGCTGACCACGGGACGTTCCACCTCGATACCAAGAATATCGCTGAGAAACTGCATCACCCAATCATTGGCCACCATACCGCCATCCACCCGAATGGATTGGGGCGACAGGCCATCGGCTTCCATGGCCGCCAACAGATCATGGGTTTGATAACATACGGATTCCAAAGCGGCGCGAGCCAGATGCTGCGGTCCCGTATCGCGGGTGATGCCGAAAATCCCGCCGCGCGCATCCGGGTCCCAATGGGGCGCACCAAGGCCCGTGAAGGCGGGCACCATATAGACGCCTTGATTATCCGCCAGATTCGCCGCCAAAGCCTGAGTTTGTGCGGCGCTTTTGATGATGCCCAATCCATCGCGCAGCCATTGGACCGCCGCCCCGGCAATGAAGATCGAGCCTTCAAGGGCATAGGCCACCTGCCCCTGCATCCGGTAAGCCACCGTGGTCAAAAGCCTATTTTGCGACCATTTGGGGTTATCCCCCGTATTCATCAATACAAAACAGCCGGTGCCATAGGTGCTTTTGATCATTCCGGGGGTGAAACAACACTGGCCAATGCTGGCTGCCTGTTGATCTCCCGCCAAGGCTGCGATGGGAAGGGCACGCCCAAACAGGCTTGGATCGGTTTCACCGAAATCATCGGCGCAATCCATGATTTGTGGCAACAGGGCACGCGGAATTTTGAACAGCCGCAACAATTCCTCGTCCCATTCCAATGTCTCGAGCGACATCAATCCGGTGCGGGCTGCATTGGTGACATCGGTTTTATGCTTTTTGCCGCCGGTCAGCTTCCATAGCAAAAAACTATCCACCGTTCCAAAAGCCAGATCCCCTTTTTCCGCTCGGGCGCGTGCACCCTCCACATGATCCAGAATCCAGCCGATCTTGGTCATGGAAAAATAAGGGTCCAGCAACAGCCCGGTGCGCTCATGCAGCGTTTTTTCCACCCCGTCCGCTTTCATGGCCCGGCAAATATCGGCGGTGCGTCTGTCTTGCCAGACAATGGCATTATAGATGGGCTGACCGGTTTTACGATCCCAGATGATGGTGGTTTCCCGCTGATTGGTGATGCCAATGGCCGCCACCTCACAGCCTTTGGCCTGTGCCTCTTGAAACGCATCTCGGGCGGTTTCAATAGTGGTTGTCCAAATATCATCCGGGTCATGCTCGACCCAGCCTTGCCTGGGGAAGTGCTGGGGAAATTCTTTTTGATGAAGAGCGATTTTCTCGGCCTTACGATCAAACACAATCGCCCGGCTGGACGTGGTCCCCTGATCCAAAGCCATCAATCCCGTCGTTTTGCTCATATCACTCCCCAATTTTTTATCTTGGATATAGGCCTTATGGGAGCACCCTACGCCCATACTGGCAAGAGGGAAGCGACTCATTCACCGCCATATGCTTCAATTTCATCAGAGCCATTTTTGACCCGCAGGCTTGAAGGGGCACATTTTTGGCTGTGCTTTTCAATTTCACCCTTTCCCTTGCCATTTGTTCTGATGCACATCACTGGAATGCGACAAACGGACGTTAATCTGTTATTTCGGCAAGGATACATCTCTCTCACGCATAGCCTGTACGGAACATCTTATGACCGCTGAACTTCTTATTTCCCGCGATGGAGCCATTCTGGAAATTGGCTTCAACCGCCCGGCCAAAAAAAACGCCCTCACCGAAGCCATGTACAAAGCCATTGCCGATAGCCTTGAACAGGCGTCCGACGATCCGGACATTCGCGTTGTGCTGTTTTACGGGGAAGGCGGCATTTTCACCTCTGGCAATGATCTCAATGATTTTGCCCAGGTGGCCACCGGCCAGCGCCGCGCCGAAGACATGGAAGTCATGCGGGTTCTGCACATTCTGGCCGGCTTTCAAAAGCCGGTAATTGCCGCGGTGGAAGGCTTGGCGGTGGGCATTGGCCTCACCTTGTTGTTGCATTGCGATCTGGCTTATGTGGCGCAGGATGCCCGCCTGACCGCGCCCTTCGTTGATCTGGCACTGGTACCCGAAGCGGCTTCCAGCCTGTTGATGCCCGCATGCATCGGCCACCAGAAGGCCTTTGCGCTTTTTGCCTTGGGAGAAGCCCTCAGCGGGGATGATGCCGCCCGCTTGGGCCTTGCCAATGCGGCTCTGCCCGCTGGCGATGTATTGGCGCAGGCACGTCTATCGGCCAAGCCTTGGCCAAAAAAGCCCCCGGCGCCCTTGCCGCCACCAAGGCTTTGATGCGTGACAGCGCCACCATCCGCGCCCGGATGGACAAGGAAGGGCTGGAATTTGCCCGCCGGCTGGTTTCACCGGAAGCGCGGGAAGCCTTCATGGCCTTTGCCCAGAAACGTGCACCGGATTTTTCGAATTTGGCCTGATCCCGCCACCCCGACCTGACAGTACCCCATAAGGAGATATCCATGGATGTAAGAGCGGCCATCGCCTTTGAAGCCGGAAAGCCTCTTGAAATTGATACGGTCCAGCTTGAAGGCCCGAAAGCCGGTGAAGTTCTGGTGGAAATCAAGGCCACCGGCGTGTGTCATACGGACCAATTCACCTTGTCGGGTGCCGATCCGGAAGGGGCATTTCCGGCCATTTTGGGCCATGAAGGCGCGGGCGTGGTGGTGGATACCGGCCCCGGCGTTACCAGCCTGGACATTGGCGATCATGTGATCCCGCTTTACACGCCGGAATGTCGTGAATGCGACTATTGCCTGCATCCCAAAACCAATTTGTGCCAGAAAGTGCGCGCCACCCAAGGGCAGGGCCTGATGCCCGATGGCACATCGCGCTTTTCCTATAAAGGCAAGCCGATCCTGCATTATATGGGCACCTCTACCTTTGCCAATTACACGGTGCTGCCAGAAATTGCTCTGGCGAAAATCCGCAAGGATGCCCCCTTCGACAAGGTTTGCTATATCGGCTGCGGGGTCACCACCGGCATTGGAGCCGTGATGTTCACCGCCAAGGTAGAGCCGGATACCGCCTGTGTGGTGTTTGGGCTGGGCGGCATTGGGCTGAATGTGATCCAGGGCCTTAAAATGGTGGGGGCGCGGCAGATCATCGGCGTTGATATCAACCCGCAAAAACGCGCATTGGCGGAAAAGTTTGGCATGACCGATTTTGTCAATCCCCGCGACATCAAGGGCGATATCGTAGGCCATCTGGTGGAGCTGACCGGCGGCGGGGCCGATTACAGCTTTGAATGTATCGGACGTCCCGACACCATGCGCCAAGCCCTTGAATGTTGCCATAAGGGCTGGGGAGAGAGCGTGATTATCGGTGTGGCGGGGGCCGGTGAGGAAATCTCCACACGCCCCTTCCAGCTTGTCACCGGCCGCGTATGGCGCGGATCAGCCTTTGGCGGCGCCCGCGGCCGCACCGATGTGCCGAGAATCGTCGATATGTATATGGATGGTCGCATCAATATTGACGATCTGATCACCCATCATTTGCCATTGGAAGAGATCAACACCGCCTTCGATCTGATGCATAGCGGTGAAAGCATCCGTAGCGTTGTGGTTTATTGAACGATGATGGAGATCATTTCGGAAAATCTGTGCTTTGGCGGGGTGCAACGGGTCTATAGCCATGAGAGCCGCACCTGCGGCGGCCCCATGCGGCTGGGCGTTTATCTGCCGCCCGATTGCGACCACAGCACCGCCCCGGTTTTGCTCTGGCTTTCGGGGCTAACATGCACCGAACAGAATTTCATCACCAAAGCCGGAGCGCAAAGGGTGGCGGCAGAGCTGGGCATGGTTCTGGTCGCCCCCGATACCAGCCCACGCGGCGACGGCACACCCGATGCGCCTGATGAAGCCTATGATCTGGGCTTGGGGGCTGGTTTTTATGTGGATGCCACCGAAAGCCCTTGGGCGCAGCGTTACCGGATGTATCGCTATATTGCCGATGAACTGCCCCAAATCCTGCCGGAAACCCTGGGCCTGAACACCAAAAAGATGGGCATTTCCGGCCATTCCATGGGTGGCCACGGGGCTTTGATAATGCACCTTAAAAATCCCGCCCTGTTTCAAACCGTATCGGCTTTTGCCCCTATCGTTGCCCCGATGCAGGTGCCTTGGGGGAAAAAGGCCTTCCAAGCCTATCTGGGGACGGATCAAAAGGCATGGGCGGATTATGATGCAACAGCACTGGTGACGCAGAACAAAAGCGCCGCACATATTTTGATCGATCAGGCGGAGCCGACGCTTTTTAGAAGAACAATTAAAGCCGCACCTGTTTGAAGCGGCCTGCAAGAAAGCCGGACAAGCGCTGACCTTGCGCATCCAGCCGGGCTATGATCACAGCTATTATTTCATTGCCAGCTTCATCGAAGATCATTTGCGCCATCATGCAAGCGGACTTTCCTGATGATAGGCGCACTTGGCTGGCCTGAAGGTTAATCGCCCGCCAATTGCGCCATCGCCTCTCCTAGCCAGCTGCGGGCGGTTTGGGCTGCCGTGAATTGAGGAAAGGACAGGAAGGCGTGGATCGCGCCTTTGAAACAGCGATAGCGGGTCTTCACCCCGGCATCCTTGAGACGTGCGACGAAAGTTTCATTCTCGGAACGCAAAGGATCATGGCCGGCAGCGATCAGAAAAGTCGGTGGCAGGCCTGAAACATCCTCGATAAAGAGAGGGGAAATGGCCGGATCGTCACGGCGGATGCTGTGATCGGGCACATACCAGTTCGCCGTGGTATCGATGGCCCCCAGATCCAGAAGATAACCGCCGCCCCCCCAGTCCATGCGCGATGGATAGCTTTCATGCGGACGGCTGATATCCAGCATCGGATAAATCAGATATTGCGCCTTGATCGCCAGTTCGCCGCCGCCATGCAGTTGATGCGCCACCACAGCGGCAAGATTACCACCGGCGCTATCACCCATCACACCAAGCCGCGTAGGATCGACGCCAAGCGACGCTGCATGGCGCACCACCCAATACAGGCTATCGATGCAATCATGAAGACCGGCAGGAAAGGGATGCTCCGGCGCAAGGCGATAATCCACCGAGAGCAGCGCAATACCGCTGCGGTCGCACAGATCGGACACAAGTTCATGATAGCTGTCCAGATCACCCATCGCCCATCCGCCCCCATGAAAGAACATAACCAGCGGAATCGCCCTCTCAGAGGCCACAGGGTTGGCAGGCCGATAGAACCGGGCTCCGATCAGGCTGTCACGCCCCTCCAAAGTCAGGTTTTCGCTATGGCAGGCGGGCTCCGTGGACGGCACGAAACCGGTAAATAAGGCTTGGCTCATTTCGCGCGCAGCAATGATACCAAGCTCGGCAAAGCTCGGCGCATCCGCCGCTGCCGCATTCATTTCCCGCAGAAAAGCCGCGGCATCTTCATCCAACGTCATCGAGCATCTCCTAGAAATGGTAGAACAGCCGCAGATCCCAGCTCCGACGATTGCTGAAGAATGCCGTTTCCACGCCCGGGAATTCCGCCAGATTAAAGCCTTGCACGCGGATCTCCCGACCGGTGATATTCTTGCCACCAGCACGCAGTTCCCAACCGGCATCATCTGACTTCACCGAAATAAAGGCATTGAGCAAAATATATTCGTCTTGGCGCAGAATAGGGGAATCGGTGATCTCATTGGCCACATCGCCACGATAGGCGGCATCCACATGAAAAACGCCCAACAAGCCATTGCCGACAGGCTGTTCCCATGTTGCACCCAGACTGGCATTCCATTTCGGCGAGTTGATCAGATCGCGATCACTGACATCTTCCGGCACGCCATTCACCAATGTGATAAACTCTTTGTACTCGGCATCCATAAAGCCAACTGTGGCATTGATGGAAAGGCGATCAATAGGGCGCGCCGCCAGCTCGAACTCCACGCCTTGAATACGGGCTGCGGCTGCGTTGCTAAACAAGCTTTGGAAAAAGCCTGTCTCGGCGTCCCGCCCGAAAGACGTTACCTGCAGGTCGCGATAACGGCTGTAAAAATAGGTGCCGTTAACGGCCAAACGATTATCAAGCCAGCTTGATTTGACGCCCCCTTCAAAGGTCCAGACCTTCTCCGGTGAAAAAGGCTGGAACTCGAACTCCGTGGAACCACGCCCGTCAAACCCGCCGCTTTTGAAGCCTCGTGAAACCGATGCGTAATAGAGCAACGTGTCCCTTGGAGCATATGACAAAGCAATTTTCGGCGTCAGAGCATCCCAGTCCTCTTTACCGGAAATCGTATTAAGTGGCGTGCCAAAACCTGCGAGAAAGGGCGGAAAGTCCTGTGCCACCCGGATATCGGGGGCAAATAGTTCGAACCGTCTGCGAGAGCTTTTCTCATCATACGTATAGCGCAATCCCAGCTCCAGGCTGAGTGTGTCGGTCAGATCAATGGTGGACTGGCCAAACACGGCGATGGAGTCCGTCCGCTGGTCGGTATCGGCGAGTTGGCTATTGGGAGAAAACAGTGCCAGCGGCAGTCCGAAAGCCGGCAGTGCCCCCGCCTGCGCATCGAAACCCGATAAGGTGAGATCAGAATCATGGAAGTAAAAAACGCCGCCCGTGAAGGTAAAGCCCTTGCCATTGTCATAGCTGGCCCGAAGCTCCTGACTGACCTGCCACTGATCTTGAAACAACGATATATCGAGCACCGGCAAGGGTGAGCCATCGGTGTCCAGCACCAGATCGAAATCCATTTCCCGATAAGCGGAAATGGACTCCAAAGACCAATCTTGCGAAATCTGCCAGTCAGCTTTCAAAGTAAAACCAAAGCTGGTCAGGTCATTCAATCCGTTGGCATTGGTATCAACCACGAAGGGATCGTCATTAGGCGGCAGGATCACCGGCACATCTGGCGCGGTGAAGGCGTCTGGAAAGGCCAGCAAGGGTGTTTCGCGAATTGGGCTTTTCGACGTATCGGGACGGTCCAACTTACCATCAGCCGTCAACGTCAGGGCTAGGTCGTCACTGGGCGCGAAAGTCAGTGCTCCGCGCCAAGCGAAGGATTCGGTATCGCCGTCACGTCGCCCGGTAAAACTGTTACGGTTGATGCCATCATGATTTGTCAGTGCCACCGCCAGCTTGGCATGCAGCTTATCCTGAATGATGGGGCCACCAACCCGGCCTTTCAGGGTCAGGAATTCAAAACGGCCGCCGCCAATCTCGAAATCTGCCTCGAACTCGTCTGGCGGGGCGGTAGAGATGAACTTGATAGCTCCACCGGGCGAATTGCGACCATAGAGTGTGCCCTGAGGGCCGCGCAAAACCTCCACCCGTTCCACATCGAACAGATCAAGAAAAGCGGCTTGTGTCCGGGAAATAAAAACATCATCCACATAAACCGCAACGCCCGACTCGACGAATGCAAGGGAATCGTTCTGCCCCACACCGCGTAGGAAAATAACGGCATTCGATGCATCGCCCTCTTCCAGATACAAATTGGGGACGGCATATTGCAGGCCGCTGATATCATCGGCTTGCAAATCCCCGATCAGAGTGTCCGAAAAAGCGGAAACCGCCCCCGGCACATCCTGCAGCGTTTCCGAACGTCGACGTGCTGTGACAATGATTTCTTCAAGAACCGATTGCCGTGCGGACAAATCCTCTGGCTGCTGCGCTTCCGCAATCACCGGGAAAAGCGCAATGGCAGCACAGCCCAAACCCGTCACGGATAAAATACAGTGATCCCGATAGCCTTTTACCCGGCGGCATCTCATCTCATCCTCCCCTGTTTCATTTGCACGATCCCCATCGAGATCGCGTATGATTAAACACATCATAAGCTGGTGGATATGGCTGCGGCGAGGACAGCCCGGATCAAACAGGGTGTACAATTTCGCTCATATCGCCAAGATTGCGTAAACAAGAGAGGATCAAATGGCCCGAACTTTGCGCTTCGACGGTGAGTATACCGTACCGATCATGACGCTGAAATCACTCTCCACCATGACAACGGCGTCGGGTGATGTTGTCGTGCGGATCATGCGCAATCTGGGCCTGCCACAAAATCTGGAGCTTGCCGGTCCGGAAGACGAGATCGATCTGGCCGATTATTTCCGTGTACTTGAACAGGTATCGCGGGAAATCGGCGACGAAACCTGTAGGCTGTCGCAGCGCTCGCTGATGCCGGGCTCAACGCATTTCGTCTGGTCGAGCGCGGCAAGCGAAGGTGACTTGCGCGCCGCAATGAAACGTGTAGCACAAGCCTATAACATGCTGCATGGCGGGCATTATAATTACGTGCGCGAAGACGCGAAAAGCATCACATATCTGATTGATGACCGTGGCTTTCCCTATACGCGACAGGATGAACAGGACTATATCCATGTCTTTCTGGAATGTGTGCTGATTTTCTTGCACTGTACGCTGATATTGCTCACCGGCGACGATCTGGATGGTAAGCTGCACAAAGTCTGGACGCGGCGTCCACGCCCCAAGGGGCACAGGGCGCATCTTGAATTTTTTGGCGTTCCGGTCCGGTGGAATGCGGGCACCTATGCCCTGAGCTATGATATCTCCGCTGCCGGCCTTCGGGTGACCGGCAGTCCAACCGGCCTGCCAGCGGAAAATGCCGTATACCGCAAAATCGTTGATCTGATTGAGACACGCGGCCTGAAAAAGCCAATGCGACTATCCGTAGCCGACCGGGTTCACGCGCAGCTTGAAACCGGCATATACGAACAATCACAAATCGCTCGCGCCTTGGGAATGAGTGTCGCAACCCTGCGCCGCAGACTTGCTGATGAAGGCGTAGATTTCCGTAGCCTGAAACAAAAAGCGCTTGATGACAGGGCAAAGACCCTGCTGCGCCAAGGCTATGACCTCGCCGAGATCGCGGAATTACTCGATTACGCAGATTTTCGCAGCTTCACCCGCGCTTTCAAGGCACAAAATGGCGTGACCCCTGCGCAATACACACAGGGATGAGCGCGCCATAGAGGCGCGAAGGAACGTGCCATATGATTGTGGGAAAAGTGGCGCGGCTTGAAGGACCAAGTTCATCCCCCAGCCCTGAGCGCGTTCCATGCAAGCACCGGCCCCCGGCGCCGGAAACGGCGACAAGATCGAGTCGAGCAGAGCGGGAACAAATATAAAAGTGGCGCGCTCGGGAAGATTCGAACTCCCGACCCCCAGATTCGTAGTCTGGTGCTCTATCCAGCTGAGCTACGAGCGCATAACCATCTTTTGTGCGACCGCATAACGTTGCGGTGCGGTGGCGGACCATATAAACATCGCTGGGGGCTGGCAAGCCCCTAAATTCAGGAAAATCGATATATCTTCATTTTCCGCTGATAGATGGACCGTTTTATGACTGCAAAGCTTGGTTTTTTGGGACGCACCTTGCCCCTTACCGCCTTATTTTTCGTGGCCGGATGCGGTGCGATGGAAGGATCATGGCCCAATCTGGCTGGTGATCCCCCTGCCGAGCCTGTGGCATTGCTTGATCCCGTGCGCCTTCCTGAGCCTCGTACCGAGATGGCCGCCATAAGCCCCCAAGAGGCACGCGCCCTTCTGGAAGCCCTGCCGCAACGCCAAAATGTCTTGTCACAACAGCTTCACGATGCCCGGTCACGCTATGAATCAGCAAAGGCGGCCATCGGCACACAGCAGCCGGAGCGTTTGCAAGGGGTGGATTACCGCACGGCGCAATTTGCCCTATCGCGCTAAGCGCCCTTGAAACGGACCTGACACAGCTTTCAAGACAAGCACAAAGCGCGTGGGCGACCCTTAGCCCCCAAGACCGCAGCAATGACATACAAAGCCTGATCGACTCACTGGCGCAAACGGCGCAGGCGCTGACAGCCTATTTGATAGAAGAGCGGAGCGCACTGACGCAAATGGCCCCGTAAAGCCGGCTATGGCCGAAAGAAAACAGCCCGATCCATAAAAAGACCGGGCCGTGTTTCAAGCAGCCGCTGCTTTGCGCAACAATAAGGCATGAAGCGCATCGGCGCCTTCGGCTCCGCGCAGTTTTTCACATATGGCTTTATCGCGGAACAGACGCGAGACCCGAGCCAGAGCTTTCAAATGATCCGCTCCGGCATTTTCCGGTGCCAGAAGCAGGAAAAACAGATCCACAGGGCGATCGTCCATCGAATCGAAATCCACAGGCTCGACGGTCCGCCCAAACAGGCCAAAAACCTGATCGAGCTCTGGCAATTTCCCATGGGGAATGGCCACGCCCTGACCAACGCCGGTTGTGCCCAGGCGCTCGCGCTCGATCAACACATCGAATATAGCCCGCTCCGGCACTTCAATCAGCGTCGCTGCATGCGCCGCCAATTCCTGCAGAACTTGCCTTTTGCTCTTTGCTTTGAGCGCAGGAAGAATGCTTGCAGGACCGATCAGGTCGTCGATATCCATCCCGATCAAACCTATTCCCTTATTGCGCGGCCTTAAATTCGCCGCGACCTCATTAGCGCTTCAATTCGGCGGGATCAACCCAACCGATATTTCCATCCGACCGCCGATAGACCACATTAAACTGGCCGTTTCGGCTATTGCGAAACATCAAGGCGGGTTGTTCGGACAAATCCATCAACATCACCGCATCTCCCACCGAAACATGCGGAATTTCCATACGCGTTTCAGCAACAATCACCGGCTGATCGTCTGTAAAGTCGGCGGACTTGCCATTGGCCTGTCCACTATCGTCGCCAGCCTCTTCGGCCAGAGATTCCGTTTCTTCAGGCTGCAAAATATAAGCCTGCGCCATCAGCGCCGCTTCTTCTTCCTGAACAGCCCGGCCAGTGATGTGGCGATCCTTAAGGCGTCGTTTGTGCCGACGCAACTGCTTTTCCAATTTGTCTGCCGCCAGTTCAAACGCCGCATGGGCTTCATCGGCCTCGCCGTGGCTTTGCATATGAATGCCGTGCCGCACATGCAACGAGCAATCCACATGGAAGAAAGGACCCTTCTTGGAAACGGTGACATGGGCCTCGATGGAGCGGCTAAAATACTTTTCCACAATCCCTTCAAAGCGTTCGTGAATGTGCGCCTTTAATGCATCTCCGACATTGATTTTCCGTCCGGAAACATTGATTTGCATCCTATCCGCCTTTCTTTGGAATTATGAGAAACCCCTTATCATTGGCCGTTGAAAACCATGCGGTGCACAGTTCTCACCCCACATCCCGAACTGTAGCACAGATGGAGGACCAACTTGCAATCCTCCCCTCTCATTTGGGATCAAAGATGCAAAAGTCCAGATCAGGCGCTCATGCGTTTTTCACGACGACGCTGCACACTGGACGGAATGCGCATGGCTTCACGATATTTGGCAACAGTCCGCCGGGCGATATCAATGCCTTCCGCCTTCAAAAGCTCGACGATTCGGTCGTCGGATAAAATCTTCTTGGGGTCTTCGGCATTGATCAAGGCCCGGATCGTATCGCGCACCGATTCGGAAGAATGGCTATCGCCCCCCTCCGAAGACTGGATCGCCGAAGTGAAGAAATATTTCAGTTCGAACACACCGCGATTGGTGGCCATGAATTTCGCCGATGTCACCCGGCTGACGGTGCTTTCATGCATCTCGATGGTATCGGCGATATCCCGCAAGGTTAAGGGACGCAAGTGCCGCACACCATGGGTGAAAAAGCCTTCCTGTTGGCGCACGATTTCTGTTGAAACCTTCAAGATCGTCCGCGCCCGCTGATCCAGCGCTTTCACCAGCCAATTGGCGTTGGACAGGCAATCCGACAAAAATTGCTTGTCGTCCTTCCCGCTGGCCCGGGAGCTTAGCGCGCTGAAATAATGCTGATTCACCAAAACCCGCGGCAAGGTTTCACTGTTCAGCTCAACCGTCCAGCCACCTTCGGGGCTGCGGCGGACAAACACATCGGGCACCACGGTTTGTGTCTCTTCACTGCCAAAGGCAAGGCCCGGCTTGGGATCAAGCGCCCGGATTTCACCGATCATCTGCGCAAGATCTTCATCATCCACACCGCAAACACGCTTGAGGGCCGCCAGATCACGCCGCCCCAATAGATGCAGATTTTCTACCAGTTTCGCCATGCAGGGATCGAAACGGTCTTTTTCCTTTAGTTGCAGGACCAGACATTCCGCCAGATCACGCGCGAAAACCCCCGTTGGCTCCATGCCTTTCAACAGGGCCAAAACCCGCTCCACATCCTGCGGTTCCACACCAAGACGTTCTGGCATGTCGGAAAGATCGGCGCTCAAATAACCGGCCTCATCCACTAGATCGATCAGGTTGCTGGCGATCATCCGGTCGGCGACATCATGGATCAAAAGCTGCATTTCCCTATTGAGATGGGTACGCAGATCCGGCACGTCGCTTAAATTTTGCTCGAAGCCTTCTTCATCGCCATTGCCACCCAAACGCCCATTGCCGCCGGAACTACCGCCGCTAAGACCCAACTGGCCAGAGCCCCCTGCGGCCTGTGCAATCCCGTCATTGGGGCCATCATCAAAGACATTGACGGAAAAATCCGCATCCAGTGGCGCATCTTGCGCCCCCACAACGCCAGAGCCATCCATGCCCGCATCGGCACCATAAACGCCACTTTCCGAATCAAAGCCGGAAAGCTCGGCAGCCCCCATATCGGCCGCATCGCCGCCGGGTTCATCAGAACCGCCCTTGTCCCCTTCCCCCAGTTCCAATAGGGGATTGCGCTCCATTTCCTGCTCGATAAAGCCCGACAGTTCCAGATTCGCCATCTGTAACAGCTTGATCGCCTGCTGGAGCTGAGGAGTCAGAACCAGCTGCTGACTTTGTCGCAGATCTAAACGCGGTGACAGGGCCATGATCTAAAGACTGAACGCCTCTCCCAGATAAACGCGGCGCACATCGGGGCTCGCCAGAATTTGCTCCGCATTGCCTTCCATCAAAACCCGCCCATCATGAATAATATAGGCGCGGTCGATAATATCGAGGGTTTCCCGCACATTATGATCGGTGATCAGCACACCAATCCCTCGATCTTTCAAATGCACCGTCAAGTGTCGAATATCGGCAATGGCGATGGGGTCGATACCGGCAAAGGGTTCATCCAGAAGGACAAAGGATGGTTCCGACGCCAACGCCCGGGCAATCTCGCACCGCCTGCGCTCGCCACCGGACAAAGCCAGTGCCGGCGAATGACGCAGATGCGAGATGGAAAACTCTTCCAAAAGCTCATCCAGCTTCTGATCGCGCCGACGATTTGACGGCTCGTTCACTTCCAGAACAGCCAGAATATTCTGTTCCACCGTCATACCGCGAAAAATCGAGGCTTCCTGCGGCAAATATCCGATCCCCAGCCGCGCCCGGCGATACATGGGCAATTTGGAAATATCGCGCCCATCCAGGCTGATGGTGCCGTGATCCCCTTCCACAAGCCCCACCAAGGTGTAAAAACAGGTAGTTTTGCCCGCGCCATTGGGCCCCAAAAGCCCCACAACCTCGCCGCGCTGCACATGTAAGGAAAGATCCCGCAAAATAACGCGGCCGCCATAGCTTTTGCCAATGGCATGCGCCACCAAACCATCGGCCATCACCCCTTGCGGGCGCTGGTCGCGTTCCGTGGCCCTTTTATCCTGGCTGGCATTTTCTTGTTCAATAACGGTCATAGTCCCCGGACTTTGCACGTACTGTGCTTAACAAATGATGAGTTTGTGAGTTTGGCGCAAATCTTGCCTGACACACAAATCAAAGCAGAAAAATCAAGCACAAAAGCCCGGCCAGAGCCCCCGACACAGACCTTTGCGCCATCTCCGCCTAGAATCGTCCATGCACATCAGACTGTCCAGCCCTCAATTCATAAGGAGGGCGCGCTCCGCACCTTCAAGGAGACTTTTATTGTGGGGTGTCGTTGGTTTTCGGCATCCCGTTTTCGGGGCTGCGCTCGGGGAGAACGAAGCGGCCGCGCACCCGTGCACCTTCACCGTCCATATCCTCGCCATCCAGCTTGGTCACGCCGGACACCAGATCAATTTCCAGCCGGTCGCCAGCCAGCCGGGTATCGCCGCGGGTAAGCACCACGCCGCCGCCCAGAGTAATGATCCGCTTGGGAATATCATAGACCGCCCATTGCGAAAGGGCGCGCTCGGACGGGCTGACAATTTCCACATTTCCGGTCACATCCAACCGCTCCACATTGGGATCGGTCTGCCCTTGAGCGATGGTGTAAAACACATGCAGCCGGTCGGAATGTAGCTCCAGAGCCCCTTGCTTCACCCGCACATTGCCCATGAACAGCGCCACATCATCACGGCCCAACAATTCCGAGCGCTGCGCCTCCCATTCGATGGGCTGGTCAATATCATGATCTTTCAAAGCGGAAATGCTTTGTGCCAATGCCGTTTGGCCCACCAGCATTGCCGACAAAACAGCCAGCCCCCGCAAGCCGGGCAACCTTTTGAAAGCCGCGCCCCACCCCAATGGCCCTTTCTTGTAAAAAACGGCTGTCATCATTTCGGTTCCTTTTTCGGCATAGCGGCTCTGCCCTCTCTTGGGGCGGGCTGGCTTTTGGCAGGGATCGTTTTCATTTTCACAGCACCTTCCAAAACGGCTTTTTGCTCATTCACATCCAGCGTGATCCGGTCCCCACGCATCTGGCCCAATGGCCCCACGCCTTCCACCGGCTGGTCGCTGGTGATGATCTTGTTCTTGATATCCAACATCGCGCCGGTGCCCTCAAGGCTATAGCCGTCACTGGTTTCCAGATGCATCGGGCCCACCACCTCCACCGTTTCCGTAGAGGTGTCGTAAATGCCCTTTTCCGCCGCAACAAAGGCCGTGCGTCCTTCGCCCAGATCCATATTGGCCTTCAGGCCCGTCAAGGCAATACGCGGCGCATCGGGCGATGTTTGTACGGCTTCATCTGCCTGAATGCTGAACAGCCGGTTGGATTCATCGGTGCCGCGATAGATAGGCCCCAAAACCCGCACTTCACGTTCACCGCGCTGCATGGTTTCGCGGTTGAACACAAAGGAGCTGTCTTTTTCCACGAACAAAGGCCACAAAAAGCTCAAGCCGGCACTGGCGATCGCCAATAGAATCAAGGCCGGGCGCATGAACGCCACATAGCGGTCATAGGCCGTGGTCACACGGAAAATCTGCCCCGGCGGGGATTGCGGCAAAGGTGGCTTTGATAGGGACGGCTCAGCCATGGGCATGTCCTGCCTGATCAGGAATGGGCAAACAGATCGTAGTCCTCGCCCGCCATCAAATCCAGCTCGGCACGGATGGGAAGAAACTCAAAAGCGGCCTGCGCAATATGCTGACGGTTTTCACGCTGCAAAACGGGGTCCAGCGCCTCTTTCAAACGGTGCAGATAGAGCACATCCGAAGCCGCATAAGCCTGCTGTGCATCCGACAAGTCGTCCGCGCCCCAATCGGAGCTTTGCTGCGCCTTGGAAATATCCACCGACAGCAATTCACGGCACAAATCCTTCAAGCCATGCCGGTCCGTATAGGTGCGGGTCAGCTTGGAAGCGATCTTGGTGCAATAAGCGGGTGTCGGCATCACCCCCAGCGCGTGATATAAAACCGCAAGATCAAAGCGGGCAAAATGGAACAGCTTGGTGACAGTGGAATCCCCCATCAACGCTTTCAGATTCGGTGCGTCATAGCTGCTGTCATGGTTGAATTTCACCAGATGTGCGGTGCCGTCGCCAGACGATAATTGCACAAGGCACAAGCGATCCCGATGCGGTTTCAGCCCCATGGTTTCCGTATCCACCGCCACGGTCGGCCCGAAATCCAGTCCATCGGGCAAATCGCCATAATGCACGCTGATGCTCATAAGAGGGTCCGCTCCTTGCAGGGTTTTCGCATTTGCTGGCTGTTTATAAAGCGAATAAGCGGCCCGACGCCATGATGCAAGGGCGCAATGACGCACGCTAACGTTTAAATCCCAAGCATGGTCTTTTTTAAGTATTCAAGCGGCATAGGAGGCTTTCATCCTCTGTTTGGTCTTCAAACCGAACAAAACCCTCATCCCATTCAGCGGGTAAATAACACGGGTACAAATCAGCGCGGTGACAAGAAAAGACGACAGGAACAACACGCTTATCTTGATGCCAATGCCAAACGGCCATTGCACGATATAAAAGGCCAGAATCACGATCACCGTCTGGTGCAGAATATAAAAGGGATAGATCAGTTCATTGGCCCGCCTGAGCCAGTCCGGTGTGACGGTCAAAAATCGTTGCGCTATGCCCAGAATACACAGTGCTGCTGTCCAAGCCACAAGACTGCCAAGCGCCCACCAGATAGACCACAGCACCGCATGAGAGGCATAGGCGCTGAAGTCCAAGAAATAATAGAGATAAAACACCACGCTCAACACCGCGAGGACCGCACTATGCCAAAGCCATCGCTCACCAAGACGCTGCCAGAAATCAGCCCGCTGGACCAGCACCATACCCATGATAAAAAAGAACAGATAATAAAGCGAGGATGACAGATTTTCGATGCCGCTACTGTCGGACGGAAAGTGCTCTTTCAGCCAAACACGCATCCCGGCCAGCAGCAGCCCGAAGCTCAAGAGCCCCAAGGGATGGTGCACAATGCGGCCAAACACTCGAAAACCCCCTTCCGCCAGTCTGCTGGTAAAAAACAGATGCAACGGGATGGCCAGCACAGAAAATACGAACAGATATTCGATAAACCACAGGTGCATGGAGTCGAATTCCAGCGCCAAGGCCGGATAAGCCACCCACAGTGATTCATAAGCCGCCGGATTTTTGAAATAAAGCTGCGGTGGGATGATAAAAATCATACCGACCAGCAAAGGCAGGAACAGCCGCTTCACCTTGTCCCAAGCAAAGGTGAATGGAGATATTTTTGATAGCAAAAGATACGCGCCCGCGCCGGCAATAACGAACAGGGTAGGCAGCCGGAATTGCTCGAAATACACCATGATATGGTCAAGCAATTTACTCGATTGGGCATTCATTATCACCCAGTCATCGCCATTGAACGGCATCCCTACATGGTGCAGATAAACGGCGAATACCAAAATCACCCGGGTCCAGTCCAGTTCACTCAGGCGCGTTGGCAAGGGTTATCCCCCGATATGGGGCATCGAATATAACCCATGGATAAGGCTCCTCTTGTCCTTGTTACGCGAACTGATTTTTCGCACGTTTTCTCCTGATTGCCAAGCGGCAGGAATCCCCTCTCTCGTCCGTCCAATCGCGGTTCAGGGATAGGGTTGATGTTTGGTCCGCTTTGGCCGACTTCTCTTTATGAGATTGCCACGCCAACAACCCGATAAGAGTCTTCAAATATAGGCTTTAAAACACCACGCGATAAAAGACCCCGCCTAAAAGCCCGCCAATACACGGCCCCGCCACAGGCACCCAGCATATCGCCAGCCCGATGGGCCTTTGCCGGCAATGGGCAACAAAGCATGGGCGATGCGCGGCCCCAGATCACGCGCCGGATTGATCGCATAGCCGGTTGTGCCGCCCATGGACAGGCCGATGGCAAAAACCAACAGGCCGACAACCAGCGGGAACATGCCTTCGGTGAACTGATTGGCGCCGATGGCCAAAACGCCCAACACCAGAATGAAGCTGCCCAGAACTTCGCTAAACAAATTGGCTGGCCCGTGGGCGATGGCGGGATCGGTGGCGAAAACAGCGCGTTTCACCGCAGGATCGGGCGTTTTTTCCCAATGGGGATAGTAATGCAGCCAAACCAGCACCGCGCCAATAAAGGCCCCCAGAAATTGCCCTGCGATATAAAGCGGCACATCGGCCCAAGGAAAAGCATCGGCAATGGCCAAACCCAAAGTCACCGCCGGATTGATATGCGCACCGGAAATGCCGCCCACCATATAAACGGCGACCGCCACGCCCATGCCCCACCCCGCCGTAATAACGATCCAGCCTGCCCCTTCGGCCTTGGACTGACGGAGCACAACCCCGCCCACAACGCCGCCCCCGAAAAGGATGAGAACCATTGTCCCGATAACTTCGCCCAGAAAAGGTGTCATATAGTGCCCCCGCCTATCATGCGAATATGTGTCGTCTCTCTGCTGTGCCGGGCATTTGCTTGGCCCGACGCCATTGCAACTCTGATTGCGCCCGGCAGTCTAGACACTTTTTGCAGCCCTGTCCGCCACCCTGTTCGGGAGGGTGTTTGGATATGGATTGGCCATGGGAACAAGACGCACAACCGCCTTGGAGACAAGACAGGCGCAAGACCTGCGAAGCGGAAACAAGGGAAAATGGTGCGCCCGACAGGATTCGAACCTGTGGCCCCAGATTAGGAATCTGGTGCTCTATCCTACTGAGCTACGGGCGCGTACCTTAGAAAGGCGAGGAAATCCTTTGCCCCAAAGGAAGCGGGAAGTCAAACCCGCTCGAGTGTACCGGCACGCCACATCAAAGGGCCCCACCCTTCCCACGGAGGTCTTGACAAATGGCATAGCTGGCCCCACTTCTCGCCGCCATGGCTCCACCTCCTTTACTCACACTTGCCGGACTTCGCCTCGAACTGGGGGCGCAAACCCTGTTTTCCGGCATTGATCTGGCCATTGGGCCAAGCGACCGGCTGTGTCTGTTGGGGCGCAATGGGGCGGGAAAATCCACGCTTTTAAAGATTATTGCCGGGATCATCGAAGCCGATGGCGGCGAGCGATTCGTCCGGCCCGGCGTATCCATCGCCTATCTGCCGCAAGAACCGGATCTGGGCCGTTACGACCGGCTATTCGATTATGTGGCGGCGGGCCTGCCCTCATCACAAGCCGATGCCGCGTTTCGGGTGGAAGCGGCCTTGGCGGAAGTCAATCTGCCCGCCGATGCCAATCCCCGCACCCTTTCAGGTGGAGAGCAGCGCCGCGCCGCCATTGCCCGCGCTTTTCTGGGTGAACCGGATGTGCTGCTTCTGGATGAGCCAACGAACCATCTGGACCTGCCCACCATTGAATGGCTGGAAGGCCGCCTTGCCGCCTTTCGCGGTGCGATCATTGTGATCAGCCATGACCGGGCGTTTCTATCGCGCCTTGCCAGCGCATGTTTGTGGCTTGATCGCGGCGTGGTCAAACGCCTTGAGCGCGGCTTTGCCGCCTTTGAGGAATGGGTAGAGCAAGAATATGCCCGCGATGCCACCGAGACTGCAAAGCTCGACAAACTCATCGCCGAAGAAACCCGTTGGTCCCGCGAGGGGATTTCCGCCCGCCGCACCCGGAATCAGGGGCGTTTGCGGCGTCTTGATGGCCTGCGGCAAGAACGCCGCTCCCGCATCGCCCGCTCTGGCACCGCCGCCCTTGCCGCTGCGGAAGGCAAAACATCGGGCAAGCTGGTGATCGAAGCCAAATCCATCAGCAAATCCTTTGGCGAGCGTGTGCTGCTGAATGATTTCTCTACGCGGATCATGCGCGGCGATAGAATAGGCATCATCGGTCCCAATGGCGCAGGGAAATCCACGCTTTTAAAATTACTGACCGGAGAGGTCGCCCCCGATAGCGGCGTGGTGCGCCTGGGCACCAATCTGGAAATGCTTTTGATCGATCAAAAGCGTGACAGCCTCGATCCCGATCTCTCTTTATGGGAAACCCTGACCGGTGGCAGCGCCGATCAGGTGATGGTGCGCGGCCAGCCCAAGCATGTGGTGGCCTATCTCAAGGATTTTCTGTTCAGCCCGGCGCAAGCCCGCGGCCCGGTGCGGGCCTTATCGGGTGGCGAGAAAAACCGGCTGATGCTCGCCCGCGCTTTGGCCAAGCCATCCAATCTGATGATTCTGGATGAGCCGACCAACGATCTGGACATGGAAACGCTTGATCTTTTGCAAGAGGTTTTGTCCGATTATGAAGGCACCATCTTGTTGGTGAGCCATGACCGGGATTTTCTTGACCGCCTTGTTACCAGCACCATTGTGCTGGACGGCAATGGTGCCGCCACCGAATATGCCGGAGGCTATACAGACAGCCTGCGCCAAGCCGCTCAGGCACCGAAAACGAGCGATCCGCAAAAGCCTTCCACGCGCCTGAACGCCGCCCTCACATCCAGACCGCCTCAAAAGCCCAAAAATCCAGGCAAGCGCATGAGTTTCAAGCAGAAACACGCTTTGGAACAACTGCCCGAGGAAATGCGCGCCCTTGAGCAAGACATTTCTTTACTTGAAAAAGCCATCGCCGACCCGCAAGCCTATAGCCGTGACCCGGACAAATTCATGCTGGCCAGCAAAAAGCTGGATCGCTGCCGGGCGGAGCTGGAAGAAAAGGAAGAGGAATGGCTGGCCTTGGAAATGCTGCGCGAGGAATTGGAAAACGAGTGATGGGCGCCCCCCGCACAGGATTACGCATGACCGCCCTTGGCGCGCTTATGGCGCTGAGTGCCGCCTGTAGCCAAACACCGCCCCAATCCATGCCGCCTCAAAGCCCTTATGCGCCAATGCCGCAAGCCCATAGCAACAATGCGGCGGCCAGCCTCGACCATCAGGGAAAGCCGGTTTTATACAGCTTCATGGGCTTGAAAGCCGGAAAGCGCTTTGAGGATCTGTCCACCGCAGCCTTTGCCTATGATGTAACGGCCGACCGCTGGACAAGGCTTGCACCGGTGCCGGTGCCGGAAGGGCGGTTGGCATCCGTTGCTGTTGCCCTTGATGGTGCGATCTATTTATTCGGCGGCTATACGGTGGCGGCGGACGGGTATGAAATATCCACCCCGCACACATTTCGTTACGAACCCGAAACAAATACCTATCACCGGCTTGCCGACATCCCGAAGCCGGTGGATGACAGCATCGCGCTGGCTTATAAAGACCGCTATATCTATCTGGTGAGCGGCTGGCATATGGACGGCAATGTTTCCACGGTGCAAGTGTTCGACACCAAAGAAGGCGTGTGGTTCAACGCCACCGACTTCCCCGGCGTTCCGGTCTTTGGCCATGCGGGCGGTCTTGTTGCCGATTATATGCTGGTGATCGACGGGGTGGCGGTTTTGGGAAAGGATCAAGGCAAGCGCCGCTTTGGCCTTGTGGAACAGGCATGGCTGGGGCGCATCAATCCCGACGATCCTTCCGATATTGAATGGCATCAGATCGCGTCCCATGGCGGCGGCCCCCTTTATCGCGCGGCGGGAACCGGGTCCGATGAACGCGGTCTGATCTTGTTCGCCGGTGGATCGAAAACCGCCTATAATTATAACGGCATCGGCTATGACGGCACACCGGCGCAGCCTTCGGCGCGGGTCTTTGGCTATGATCCCTTCAACGATCTGTGGATGCGCTTTGCTGATAAACCGGTGCCCAGCATGGACCATCGGGCGCTCTTACCCGCCAATGGCGCATTCTGGACCATCGGTGGCATGACCAAGGATCAACAGGTCAGCCCCCTTGTGGACCGCATAGACGCCAAGGAATAGATGGCTTTCGTGCACCCTTGGCACGGCTCCTCCGCAAAAAATCAAGCGGCGCGGCTATCGGGGCGCAGAAAGGTCCAGACACGCTCATCAGACAATGCCGGTGCGAATTCGTACCCGTCCACCGAAAATTCTTTCAAATCGGCCGGTTTGGTCAGGCGGTTTTCCGCAATGAATCGCGCCATCACCCCCCGCGCCTTTTTGCAAAAAGCCGATCATCCGCGCCTCGCCATCGCGCATTTCGCGGAAATCAAGGGTAATCATTGGGGCGACCAGCGCTTTTTTATCCACCGCCTTCACATATTCCCGGCTGGCCAGATTAATCAGGCACGATGCCCCCACCTCCTTCATATCAGCATTCAGGGCTTTGGCGATTTTGTCTCCCCAAAAGCCATAAAGATCAGCGGCATGGTCCGTTCGGAACCGGGTTCCCATTTCCAGCCGATAGGGCTGCATCAGATCGAATGGCCGCAACAGCCCATAAAGGCCCGATAAAATACGCAGATGCTTTTGCGCGTGATCGCGTGCGCCAGCGTCCAGACTATCGGCGTCCAGCCCCTGATACACATCGCCACGAAAAGCCAAAATCGCCGGTTTCGCATTGGCTTGTGTGAAAGGCGGAGAAAACTGCTGGAAGCGTGCATGTGTCAGTTGCGCCAAGCTGTCGGACAATTTCATCAGCCTTGCAGGCGGGCGGCCCCCATGGTTTTTCCAACACAGGCAAGGGCTTTTGCCTCATCCATAAAACGGGGCTGGCTATACCGATCCGTATCCGCCGGTGATTCGGCATCTAATTTCTTGGCAGGAGAAAGAACAACAAGCATCGATAAAAGCCCATTTTAAGAAGGAAAACAAAAGCACCGCACCCCTTCATCGCAAGATACGGTCAAACTTGTCAAAACGCATGGCACAGCATTGCAACTGAAGCTATGTAGAGAGCCTGTCAAGCACCGGTATCAAACAAGTACTGGCCAGCAAGGATCAACGATGACCGACCAGAAAAAAAATTTCCGCCGCAGCAAAATCGGCAATCATGTTTTAAAACCGGAAACCCAGATGATGGGCTATGGCTTTGATCCAACCCTATCGGAAGGGTCCTTGAAGCCACCGGTTTTTCTGACCTCCACATTCGTTTTTGAATCCGCCGAACATGGTCGCGACTTTTTCGACGTGGTCAGCGGCCGCCGCGATGCCCGCCCCGGCGAGGAAGCCGGGCTGATCTATTCGCGCTTCAACAATCCCGATATGGAAGTGCTGGAAGACCGCTTGGCGCTGTGGGACGATGCAGAGATGGCCATTGTCTATTCTTCAGGCATGGCCGCCATTTATTCCGCCATCATGGCCCATATGAAGCCCGGCGAGGTGCTGATTTATTCACAGCCCATTTATGGCGGTACCGAAACGCTGATGCTGAATGTTTTGCCCAAATGGGGCATCAAAACCGTTGGCTTTGCCGCCAATCGCAGCGTCGAAGCCATCGACGAAGCCTTTGAAAAAGCCGCAGAGCTTGGCCCTATCGGCATGGTACTGGCGGAAACTCCGGCCAACCCCACCAATGGCCTTGTGGATATTGCCTATCTTGCTTCCAAGCTGAAGGATGTGCGCAATTCTTCGGGCGAACGGCCACCTTTGGCGGTGGATAACACCTTCCTTGGGCCGGTATGGCAAAAGCCTTTGGACCATGGCGCCGATATCGTTCTTTATTCCATGACCAAATATATCGGCGGCCATTCCGATCTGGTTGCAGGGGGGGCCACCGGACCCACCGCCTATCTAAAACCCATGAAAGCCCTGCGCGGGGCCATTGGCAACCAGATCGACCCGCATACCTGCTGGATGGTTTTGAGAAGCCTTGAAACCCTGAAGATCCGCATGGAAAAAGCCACCGACAATGCAAGATCATCGCCGAATATCTGCGCGATCACGACAAGATCGAAAAAGTGCATTATCTGGGCTTTCTGGAGCCGGGCAGCGATGCCCATGCGGTGTATTCCCGCCAGTGCCTTGCCCCCGGCTCGACCTTTGCTTTCGATGTAAAGGGCGGCCAGGCAGGAGCCTTCCGCTTCCTGAATGCCTTGACCGTCTTGAAGCTGGCGGTCAGCCTTGGCGGCACGGAAACACTGATCAGCCACCCGGCGTCCACCACCCATTCCGGAGTTCCCAAAGAACTGCGTGACATCGCCGGTGTTTCCGATGCCCTATGCCGCGTTTCGGTGGGCATCGAGAATGCGTCCGATCTGATCGCTGATCTGGAACAGGCGCTCAAACAGGTCTGACCCAGCGGCCCTGTTTACGGTGAATGCAATGATGCGGCGGCCCCGGACCCGTTCTGAGTGGCCGCCGTTTCACGGTCTATATACCGGTCGATCATCTGCTCCAGAATGGGCAAAGGCAAAGAGCCGTTTTCCAGAACCGCATCATGGAAAGCGCGGATATCGAACCGGTCCCCCAAGGCTTTTTCAGCGCGGGCCCGCAGCTCCAGAAGTTTCAATTCGCCCATTTTATAACCCAAAGCCTGCCCCGGCCACGAGATATAGCGATCCACTTCCGTATTGATATTGTGCAAGGACAAGGCGGAATTCTCGGTGAAAAAGGCCACCGCTTCCTCGCGGCTCCAGCCCATGGCGTGAATTCCTGTATCCACCACCAAGCGCCCGGCGCGCCACATTTCATAGGTGAGCCGCCCAAACTGCTCATAAGGGGTTTCATAGATCCCCATGTCCACCCCGAGTTTTTCCGTATAAAGGCCCCACCCTTCCCCAAAGGCCACCACATACATGGCCCGGCGAAACTCCGGCACATCCTTGATTTCCCGCGCAAGGGCGATTTGCAGATGATGGCCCGGCACCGCCTCATGCAAGGTGAGCGACGGCAGGCTGTATAAGGGGCGCTTATCAAGGGCATGGGTGTTGACCATATAAAGCCCACCGCGCACGCCATCCACCGGCCCCCAATAACGCCCGGTGGTATAATTCGGGGCAATTGCATCGGGCACGGCCCGCACCCCATAAGGCATCCGCGGCAATGTCTTGAAAAAGGCGGGGAGTTTTTCATCGGCCTGCTTGGCGATCCAGGCCGCCCGGTTCAAAAGCTCTTGCGGTGTTTTGGCATAAAATTGCGGATCGGTGCGCAGAAACTCCAAAAAGTCGGCGAAGCTGCCCTCGAACCCCAAGCCGTCAATAATGGCTTCCATCTCTGATTTGATCCGCGCGACCTCTGACAAGCCGATGCGGTGGATCTCTTGGGCGGAAAGGTCCAAAGTGGTATATTGGCGGATCAACATGGCGTAATAGGCATCGCCATCGGGCAATGATGTCGCCCCCAATGTGTCCCGCGCGGCGGCATATAATCTTCGATGAAAAACGCATAAAGCCCGCGCCAGGCAGGCAACAGCCGCTGGTTCAGCACATCCATCGCGGACTTTTGCAAACGCGCCCGATCTGTCTCCGGAATGCTTTCGGGCATATTGTCAAAAGGCGCGTAAAAAGCACTGTCTACAGCACGATCCACCGCCAGCGCCTTGAAGCCGGGGGCCACTTTTTCCAGAATGGCGCGCGGCATGGTGAAGCCGGTCTCCAACCCCGCCCGCATATTGGCAATATTTTGGGCCACATAACCATCCAGCTTGGAAAGCCGCGCCAGATAGTCTTCATAATGCTTGATGGTTTTAAAAGGGATTGCCTCGATCGCCATGGTGGCGCTGGTATGAAAGCCACTGTCAGAAACAAAGGGAATACGCCAAGGCTCATAAGCCTTTCGGCCAGTCGTTCTTCCAAAACAGCGCCGAACAAATCCGTGTTCAAGCGGTCTGAAGCCGTAAGCCCGGCACGATCAATGACAGAAAGGCGCTCAAGAAAAGCCTGATCCTCACGCTGGAAACGCTGTTGCGCCTCCGCCGAGACATCGGGCACCAGAGCATCATATTCACGCAGGCCGCGTTGGCTTGCCCAGAAGGGATGGCGGTCCATGCGTGCCTGCCATTCATCGGCAAACAGCTTTTCCAGCGCCGCATCCGGAGCCATCGCGGCGGCATCTTTATCTTGATCAGGGCTGTGCGCCAAAGCGGATATTGGCAGAAGAAACACAGCGATCAAGGCACATAAACGGAACATCCAATCCCCCTTGGCTTCATAACATCCCAAGCGGCAAGGATGGCATATCCTTTAGATCAGGGAAAGCCAGCGGTCCAAATCTGTCAATTCTGCATGCACCAGATCGCGCCGTTTTTTGGCCTCCGCATCTTCACCCCAGCGGGATATCTGAAAATCTTCGTCCACCATCGCCGCAGCCCACAAGTCCGCATGGTCAAGCACACCCGCCAGATAAGAAAGTGCCAGCACCACCGATCCTGTCACGGTCGTGGCGTTGTGCAAGGCCATCAGGCGCATATCATCAAAAGACGCCACAACAGCCCGCAAAGCCGCCAAGGCATCAGGTTTTTGAGAAATCGGGCTGACCCCGATGGTGGTGGCAAGGCGAATGCCGTGGGTACGATCCAGCCACTCCAATGGCGGGGTCCAGTGCTGTTCTTGCAACGCCACCAGCGTGTCGGGCGCATCGGCGCGATAACACAGCAAATCGGTGGCACCATAGGCGCTCACCTCGTCGATCACCGGTTGGCGGCGCATTCCCACCCGGTCGATGGCGCTATTGAGAAACTGCGTCATGGGCATGGTCGCCAGATCGATCTTGTCGCCTTGCGCCTCCCATTCGCCTTGAATCGCCTGCGCCAGTGCCTTGGTTGGCGCCCGAAGTGGTTGCTTGAGCGGCGTTTTTACCAAGCGGCCATCCAAAGCGATGCCGAAGCCTTCCCCCTCCCCTGTATCTGCTGGCACAGAGGTAACGGCTTTATAAAATCGTTTCATTGTCACATATCTGCTTCAGGATTTTGGATTATGGTCTTTATGGGCATAATGGCGACGCGCCTGACGCTGGAGCTTGCGCTTTGTGGCAAAGCGTTTCTCATCCAGCCCGCTTTCCGCGTGATAGCCAAACAGTCCCAAATGCCTCAAAGGCACAGCAAAGGCATCGCGCAAATACTGGAAGCGCCGGGCAAAGGCAGCCCCCATCCGTTTGTTGGAAAAGCAAAACAGCATCAATAAGGCCGCAGCCACCAAAAGCGTCAGAATCAGCGCCATCACCGTGTAAAGCGCCGTCAGCACCTGCGAACTGCCGACATATTCCATGGAATCCATCAACAGATAAACAAGCAGCGCAAAGGTCAGAAACAGTCCGGCAAGCTGCAAAAACCCATAACGGTTGGGCGGCATTTTCGGTTCATGGCTCATGGCACTGTCCGTTTCGAGATAGTGGCGGGAACGCCGGCATAAAGGCCCGTGATAACAGACGGCAATTGCCCGGCTCATCGGCAATGACATGGGCGCCCGCGGCTTCAAGATCTTCCGGTGCATGATAGCCCCAGCTTACCCCCAGGCCTATAGCCCCGGCATTCTTCGCCATCAGCATATCATAGCTGGTATCGCCAATCAGAATGGTTTGTTCTGCCTTGGCTCCGGCTTCCCTTATGGCGGCTTCCAGCATGGCCGGATGCGGCTTGGACGGGTGTAGGTCGGCCGTTTGCAGGCTGATGAAATGGTCGGACAAGCCATGATGCTCAAGGATAGACACCAGACCGCGCATGGATTTTCCCGTGGCGATCCCCATCAAAATCCCCGCCTCTCCCAGCGCGATAAGGGTGTCTTCAATACCGGGATAAAGCGGTTCATGGCGGTGACCATGGCTATGGCGCAAATCAATGAAGGCGTTTTTATAAGAATCCGCCAAAGCCGGGACAATGCCTTGGTCCAAAGGCAGGCGATCATCCCCCAGCAAGGCATGTACGGCTTGGGGCAAAGACAGGCCAACAATACGCCGGATCGCCTCATCCGCAGGCGGCGACAGACTTTGGGCCGCAAAGGCCGCACGCATGGCCGCCAAAATTACCGATTGGCTATCCACCAAGGTGCCATCGCAATCAAATACAACAAGCTGTGTCATGGCATGGATATAAGCATTTCCGCCAAGAAACGAAAGCCCGCTTAATCGCCCGCTTCACCGCGACCCGCTGCCTCGGCGCGCAACCGCGCCCAATAGGCCAGCCTTTTTGTGATATCCCGTTCAAAGCCGCGCTCTTTCGGATTGTAAAACACATGCCTCCCCATATCCTGGGGAAAATAATCCTGCCCGGAAAACCCGTCTTCCGTATCATGGTCATAGGCATAGCCGGCACCATAGCCCAGATCCTTCATCATCCGCGTCGGGGCATTCAGGATATGGGCGGGGGGCATCAAAGAGCCGGTTTCCCGTGCCGCTTTCGTGGCGGTGTTATAGGCTTTGTAGGCCGCATTGGATTTGGGGGCCGTCGCCAGATAAAGGGCGGCCTGTGCAATGGCCAGTTCCCCCTCCGGACTGCCTAAAAACTGATAGGCATCCTTCGCCGCCAAAGCCTGCACCAAAGCCTGGGGATCGGCCAGTCCCACATCCTCGCTGGCGAAACGCACCAGCCTGCGCAGGATGAACTTTGGATCTTCCCCACCCACAAGCGCACGCGCCAGCCAATAAAGCGCCGCATCGGCATCGGACCCGCGCAAAGATTTATGAAGGGCAGAAGCCAGATTATAATGGCCTTCACGATCCTTGTCATGGGCAGGGGCGCGGCGCTGTAACAACCGCGCCAACCCCGCTTCATCCACAGGCTCCTCGCCCGCCAGATCAAAAAGCGCTTCCGCGCAATTAAGCAAATACCGGCCATCTCCATCGGCCATGGCCAGCAAAGCCGCACGGGCCCCGTCTTGAACCGGAAGGGGGCGCTCCATCAATTGCTCGGCGCGGACCAAAAGCGCGTCCAGGGCAGCCGCATCCAGACGATGCAATACCAGAACCTGCATCCGCGACAGCAAAGCACCATTGATCTCGAAGGACGGATTTTCGGTGGTGGCCCCCACCAAGGTGATGGTGCCATCTTCCACATGGGGCAGGAAACTGTCTTGCTGGGATCGGTTGAAACGATGGATTTCATCGACAAACAACAAGGTGCTGCGCCCGGCGCGTTTCTGCAGCGATGCTGCCTCGAAAATTTTCTTCAGATCGGCAACGCCGGACAGGATCGCCGAGATTTGCACAAAGGCAAAACCACCCACATCGGCCAACAAACGGGCAATGGTGGTTTTCCCGGTCCCCGGCGGGCCCCACAAAATAAGGGACGATACCTTCCCCAAGGCCACCATCCGGCCCAAAGGCGCATCTTGGGACAGCAAATGATCTTGCCCCATCACCTCGTTCAGATGGCGCGGGCGTAAACGGTCCGCCAAGGGCCGGTGCACATCCCCATCCTCGTTCTGCAGACCGGATGGCTTCTCCCCTAAAGGCGGCGTGCCGAATAAATCACTCACGGCTCATCCTGACACGCGGCACTCCACCGCGCCATTTTTCGCCACAGCACAATCCAGCAACCGGCCCGGCCGGCGCACCCGATAAACCCAGTTTTCCCATGGCCTTTCGGTGATGGCCAACAGATCATCCACCGATGCCACCAGCTCATTTTGCACGTTCAGGATGATGTCTCCCGGGCGCACAAAGCCAAAGCGCCCCGCCGGGCTGCGGCGTGAAACCTCCAGCGTCACAACGCCGGACCGCATGGGATCAACCCCCAGTTCCTCGGCAAAGCGTGGCGATAAATTGCCCACGGTGATGCCTTGAAACGGATGCCGCCCATCCAGCCGGGTGATCTGCCGCTCGGGAACTTCCGGCAGCAAGGCCAATTCCACATCCCACACTGATCGCTCGCCATCACGCAGAATCAGCAATTGCACATGATCGCCCGCTTCACGGGTGGCCGTGCGGAACCGCAAGCCCCGCTCGTCCACCACATCCTCGCCGTCGATCCCTAAAATCACATCGCCCGGTTCCAGCCCGCTCAAAGCGGCAGGACCGCCCGCATAAAGATCGCTAATCATCACTCCGCCGGGCCGATCCAGACCCACAGCACGGGCAATGTCAGAGGTCACCGGCTGGCCGGCAATGCCAAGCCATGGCCGGATGATTTCCCCTTCATCCAAAGCAGCGCGCAAAACCGATCGCACCATGGATGCCGGAATGGCAAAACCGATGCCGCTGGTATCCCCCGTACGCGAAAAAATTGCCGTGTTGATCCCCACGAGATCGCCGGTCAAAGCCACCAGCGCTCCCCCGGAATTGCCCGGGTTTACCGCCGCATCGGTTTGCAGGAAAAAGCCGAAATCGCTCACCCCCACCTGAGTCCGGGCCGTTGCCGACACAATGCCAGAGGTCACGGTCTGGCCGATGCCAAAGGGATTGCCAATGGCCAGAACAATATCCCCTACTTCCATCTGGTCGATTTGTGCCAAGCGTGCCACCGGCAAGTCTTCCTCCCCGGCATCAATACGCAAAATCGCCAGATCGGTGCGGGCATCCGCCAAAATCACCTCGGCGTCATATTCGCGACGATCCGCCAGAACCACTTTGATGGTATCCGCCTCGCCAATCACATGATTATTGGTAACAACCACCCCATCGGCGCGCACGATCACGCCCGACCCCAAAGATCGCTGCACTCGTTCGCGCGGGGCCCCAAAAGAGAAATTGTCCCCCATGAACCGCCGGAAAAACGAATCGCTAAACACCGACTGACGGGCCGCCACTTTGCGCGCGGTGTAGATATTCACCACGGCTGGCGCCACCTCTTTCACCACAGGGGCATAAGATAACAGCACCTCACTGGAGGCTGTCGGCACTTGGCGCACCAAGGACGTTTCCTCTCGCCCGGTATCGCCATCTTCTTGCGCTACCGCACCAATAGAAACACCCAAGACACCCAGCACCAGAAAGCTCAGGCAAAAGCGAACACGCATCATCGCTGTCATCATTTCAGACCTTTACTGATCGGACACTGCTATTCTTTTACCACCGGCGTGCATGGGAGCAACCATTCAGGCAGCAAAAAGCCCTCTCCACCAGGGAAAGGGCTATTTGTTCTCGCACCAATTTCACAGCCGAACCTGATCACGCATCCGCGCTGTCCGGCCAAAAATATGGTTCACTAAGCTCAGGCTGCGTCTTCAACCGCATCAGCGAATTCAACCGGGCCAGAATCCTGCCCTTTGGCGTCTTCATTGCGGTCCACAAGCTCGATGATTGCGATGGGGGCATTGTCGCCCTTACGGAAACCAGCCTTCAAAACCCGCACATACCCGCCGGGACGATCAGCATAGCGCGTGGCAAATTCGGAAAAGATCTTTTCCACCAGGGTTTCATTTTGCAATTGAGCAATGGCCCGGCGCCGATTGGCAAGACCACCCTTTTTCCCCAGCGTGATAAGCTTTTCCAGCACAGGCCGAAGCTCTTTCGCTTTGGGAAGCGTGGTGATGATCTGTTCGTGCTTAACAAGAGCCTGCGACATGTTCATGAACATGGCGCGGCGGTGGGACGAGGTCCGCCCGAGCTTACGTCCGGCGTTACGATGCCGCATTTCTCTCTCCTTGAACGCCTGCCGTCCGGGCCCTCACGGGCGCGGGACGTGGCAAGATCAGTATTCGTTTTCCAGCTTTTTGGCCAGGTCTTCAATATTCTCGGGCGGCCAACCAGGCAATTCCATGCCCAGCTTCAAGCCCATTTGGGTCAACACTTCCTTGATTTCATTCAAGGATTTGCGCCCAAAATTCGGGGTCCGAAGCATTTCTGCTTCTGTCTTTTGCACAAGATCGCCAATATAGACGATATTGTCGTTCTTCAGGCAATTGGCAGACCGCACAGACAGTTCCAGCTCGTCCACCTTGCGCAAGAAATTGCGGTTGAACAGCGGCTCTTCTTCTTCGCGGCGTTCTTCCACCTGACGCGGCTCTTCAAAATTGATGAAGAGCTGCAACTGGTCTTGAAGAATACGCGCGGCAAAGGCCACAGCATCTTCTGGTGTCACCGTGCCATCGGTTTCCACTTCCATGACAAGTTTGTCATAGTCAAGGATCTGACCTTCGCGGGTGTTTTCCACCTTATAGGCAACGCGCTTGACCGGCGAAAACAAGGCATCAATGGGGATCAGGCCAATCGGCGCATCTTCAGGCCGGTTACGATCCGCAGGAACATAGCCTTTACCCGATTCGATGGTAAATTCCATATTCAGGGTCGCGCCCTCATCAAGGGTGCAAATCACCAAATCCTTGTCGAGAATTTCCACCCCGGACACTTCCGAGATCTGGCCCGCTTTCACTTCTCCCGGCCCCGTAGCCGTCAGGTGCAACCGCTTGGGCTGATCCGCATACATGCTGATGGGAAGCTGCTTCACGTTCAAAACGATATCGGTCACGTCTTCACGCACACCGGGGATCGAGGAGAATTCGTGCAACACACCTTCAATCTGAATGTTGGTAACAGCACCGCCCTGAAGCGACGACAACAAGACGCGACGCAAGGCGTTGCCCAATGTCATTCCAAAACCACGCTCAAGCGGTTCCGCCACCACTTTCGCCCGGCGCTTTGGATCCGCACCGGGTGTGATCTCGAGCGCACTCGGCTTGATCAGTTCATGCCAGTTCTTCTGAATCACGCTATCATCCTCGCCCTTGCAAAAGGCCATATTCGAGACGCTTTGTGCGCCAGTCGCAACACGGCCCCATCCATAAAGGACGCGACCGGATCACATGAGAACCAAAATCAGACGCGGCGACGCTTCGGCGGCCGGCATCCGTTATGCGGGATCGGGGTCACATCACGGATCGCCGTAATGGTGAAACCGATGGCCTGCAAAGCACGCAGAGCCGATTCGCGTCCCGAGCCGGGGCCTTTTACTTCAACCTCAACCGTGTTCATACCGTGGTCAGCGGCCTTCTTGCCAGCATCTTCCGCAGCAATCTGCGCTGCATAAGGCGTGGATTTACGAGAGCCTTTAAAGCCCATCATCCCGGCGCTGGACCAGGAAATCACATTGCCTTGGGCATCGGTGATGCTGATCATGGTATTATTGAACGACGCGTTCACATGAACAACACCGCTGGTGATGTTCTTACGCTCGCGGCGTTTCACTCTGCTTGGTTCTTTCGCCATTGTCTCATCCGTCCTTCAGCGATACGGGGCAATTCCATAAACCCGAAAATTCTTACGGGCCGGAATTGCGATTATTTCTTTTTACCGGCGATGGGCTTGGCTTTGCCCTTGCGGGTGCGCGCATTGGTATGCGTACGCTGACCGCGAACCGGCAAGCCACGACGATGCCGCAGACCACGATAGGTGGCCAGATCCATCAGCCGCTTGATGTTCATTGCCACTTCACGGCGCAGATCGCCTTCAACGACAAAATCGCTGTCGATCAGTTCGCGAATCTGGATCACTTCCGCATCGGTCAGATCCTGCACGCGACGCTCTGCCGGAAAGCCCAGTTTTTCACAGATCTCAGTGGCCTTTGTGCGACCGATGCCGTGAATATAGGTCAAGGCAATCTCGACCCGCTTGTTCGTTGGAATGTTAACGCCTGCAATACGCGCCACGACTTAACTCCTCGTCACCGCCATAAACGGTCTGTTTTTCGAATCATCCGCCCGCCGAAGCGCGCGATTATATGAATCGGCCAGCTCTAGTCAACCATGCCGATTCCATGAAAGCCCGAAACTCTTCAGGTCTGTCCGCCCCGAATACCTCAACAATCGTTCGGCGAGGCGGAGTCGACATCAAGAGCTGCGTCGATTTCTTGTGCAACCTTTTTAATCGGCTGCTCCCCGTTCACCTGAAGAAGGACACCCTTCGCCCGGTAATAGGGTAGAAGAGGCTCGGTCTGTGCCTTATAGGCATCCAGCCGGGCCTGCACCGTTTCGGCATTATCGTCGGCGCGGCGTACGAACTCCGTAGAGCCGCATTTGTCGCACACACCGTCAACAGCCGGTTTTTTAAACCTATCGTGATAGCCTTCACCGCAAGCGGCACAGGCATAGCGTCCAGAGACGCGATCCACCAGAATATGATCGGGGACCGTCACTTCCACAACCGCATCCAGCTTGCGCCCGATATCGGCCAACATAACATCCAGCGCCTCAGCCTGTGCGACAGTCCGGGGGAAGCCGTCAAGCAAAAAACCGTTTGCGCAATCTTTTTCCTGAATCCGGTCGGCAATGATCTGCACAACGATGTCGTCACTGACCAATTGGCCTTGATCCATTGCCTGCTTGGCCAACAAACCGACACGTGATTCGGCTTTTACCGCCGCCCGCAACATATCACCTGTGCTCAATTGAACAAGACCGCGTTCTGTTTGCAAACGCTGGGCCTGTGTTCCTTTGCCCGCACCGGGTGGTCCAAGAAGGATAACAATCATCGACGCCCCCCTTTAAGCTTCGCTTTCTTGATCAGCCCTTCATATTGATGGGCCATCAGATGCGAATGGATTTGTCCCACAGTATCCATGGTAACGCTTACCACAATAAGCAAGCTGGTGCCGCCAAGATAGAACGGTATGGAATATTGCGAGATCAAAATTTCGGGGATCACACAGACAATCGCCAGATAAATCGAGCCGATGACCGTCAGGCGGGTCAGGACAAAGTCCAGATATTCCGCCGTGCGCTTGCCGGGACGAATACCGGGAACGAAACCGCCATGCTTTTTCAGATTGTCGGCTGTTTCTTCCGGATTGAAAACGATGGCCGTGTAGAAAAAGGCGAAGAAGATGATACCAGCGGTATAAAACGCGATATAGAGCGGTTGTCCATGCCCCAAAAGCGCTGTCACCGTCGTCATCCAGGCAGGTCCACCTTCAGCGGAGAACCCGGCAATGGTCATGGGTAGCAACAGCAAGGAGCTGGCAAAGATCGGCGGGATAACACCCGCAGTATTGAGTTTCATAGGCAAATGGGAGGTATCGCCTTGGAACATGCGATTGCCCATTTGACGCTTGGGGTATTGCACGATCACCCGCCGTTGGGCGCGCTCCATGAAAACAATGCCATAGATCAGCGCAACCACGCCAATCAGCAACAGCACGATCGCTGCCGGAGACAACAATCCTTGCTCGCCAAGCGACAAAGCCTGACCAAGAGCGCGGGGCAGTTCAGCGACAATCCCGGCAAAGATAATCAGGGAAATACCATTGCCGACACCGCGCGCCGTGATCTGTTCACCCAGCCACATCAGGAACATGGTGCCGCCCACCAGCGTAATCACCGTGGCCAGACGGAAGAACATCCCCGGATCCAGCACCACATTCTGGGCTTCCAATGCCATGGCAAGGCCATATCCTTGCACGGCCGTCAGCGCCACTGTGCCGAATCGGGTATATTGATTGATCTTCTTGCGGCCTGCCTCACCCTCTTTTTTCAATTGCGCCATACTCGGCGACATAGAGGTGAGGAGCTGCATGATGATCGATGCCGAAATATACGGCATGATATTCAGCGCAACGATAGACATGCGCTGCAGGCTCCGCCGGAAAACATGTTGAACATGTCCAGCATGCCGCCTTGCGTGCGTTGGAAGAACTGCCCCAGCGCCACAGGGTCGATACCCGGCAACGGCACATAGGTCAGCAGCCGATAGACAATCAACGCGCCCAAGGTGAACCATAGGCGCTTTTTAAGTTCTTCCGCTTTTGCGAAAGATCTGAAATTCAGATTTGCAGCTAATTGCTCAGCGGCGGATGCCATCTGCGTCTCCGACTACACGACAAGGAGGGGGGGCAACGCGTATAATTACGCGTCGCCGGAGGTTTTTTCTTCCGACTTCACAGGAGCGGTCAGTGTGACGGAGCCCCCTGCTTTCTCAACCGCAGCCACAGCGGCCTTGGATGCGCCAGCAACGGTGATCGTCACTTTCGACGTGATTGCACCCTTGCCCAGCAAACGCACACCGTCTTTTTCCTTGCGCGCGACACCGGCAGCCACAAGCACATCTTCATCGATCGGCTTCTTGGCATCCAACTTGCCCGCATCGATCGCCTTTTGCAGACGGCCGATATTGACCTCGCCATATACGCGGCCATTCAGCATGGTAAAGCCACGCTTGGGAAGACGCATATGGATCGGCATCTGGCCGCCCTCGAACCCCTTCACAACATAGCCCGAGCGAGACTTGGCACCTTTATGGCCACGGCCGGCAGTTTTGCCTTTGCCAGAGCCGATGCCCCGCCCAACCCGCATCCGGTCCTTTTTGGCCCCGGACTTGTCTTTCAATTCATTCAAACGCATGACGTACCCTTAACGCCAGCATATCACTGGCTTTCGAGACAGTCTCACTGGTCTTCAATACGAACCAGATGCGACACTTTTTCGATCATCCCGCGGATGGCTGGTGTATCAGCCAATTCACGGGTGCGGTTCATCTTGTTCAACCCCAGGCCGATCAGCGTAGCACGCTGATCTTTTTGCCGGCGAATGGGGCTGCCGGTCTGTGTGACCGTGATGGTTTTGGCTTTGGCCATAATGCTTTACTCCGCGCTGGCGGCAGAAGGCATTGTCTCGCCTCCGCCAGTATGCTCGACAGCGGCACGCCGCGAAACAATTTCACCAACCTTCTTGCCGCGCTTGGCAGCAATCTGGCGCGGGCTGACCTGCGCCTTCAGGGCATCGAATGTGGCCCGCACCATGTTATAGGGATTGGACGTTCCCGTGGACTTGGCGACGATATCCTGTACGCCAAGGCTTTCAAAAACGGCGCGCATGGGGCCGCCAGCAATGATCCCGGTTCCCGGCGTTGCCGAGCGGATCAGAACTTTGCCGGCACCATGATGTCCATTGCTGTCATGATGCAGAGTCCGGCCTTCCCGCAAGGGAACCCGTACCATTGATTTTTTTGCCGCTTCCGTTGCCTTACGGATGGCTTCAGGCACCTCACGGGCCTTGCCTTGGCCAAAGCCGACGCGGCCTTTGCCATCTCCAACAACAACCAGGGCAGCAAAGCCGAACCGCCGGCCACCTTTTACCACCTTGGCGACGCGGTTGATATGAACGAGTTTCTCTACGAACTCGCTTTCTTCGCGTTCAAACCGATCAGGGCGTGCCATCGCCTATTCCTCTCAAATCCAGTATCAAAGCGGGCGATCAGAAATCGAGTCCGCCCTCACGGGCAGCCTCGGCCAGCGCCTTGACGCGGCCGTGATAAATGAAACCACCGCGATCGAAAACAACCTGCGTCACGCCAGCCTTTTTGGCCCGGTCCGCAATCAGCTTGCCCACTTTTTCCGCAGCCTCACGATTGGCGCCGGACGTGTTTTTCAGGTCCGCATCCAAAGAGGAGGCAGCCACAAGCGTTTCACCCTTCGCATCATCGATGATCTGGGCATAGATATTCTTGGACGACCGATGCACCGACAGGCGCGGACGGCCACCGCCATTCTTGCGCAGCTGGGTGCGTGTCCGCATCCTCCGCCGCTGAAACGTATCTTTGTTCTGAGCCATCTTGAGCACCTGTTACTTCTTCTTGCCTTCCTTGCGGAAGATATATTCGCCTGAATAACGCACGCCCTTGCCCTTATAAGGCTCTGGCTTACGATAAGAGCGAATGACGGCCGCCACCTGACCAACTTTTTGCTTGTCAGTGCCGGAGATCACAACCGTAGTCTGATCCGGTGTCTTGATATCGATGCCATCGGGGATGGGAAAATCGATATCATGGCTGAACCCAAGCTGCAGGTTCAACGCAGACCCCTTGACTTGGGCACGATAGCCCACGCCGGTGATCTCGAGCTTCTTTTCAAAGCCCTTGCTGACACCTTCAATCAGGTTGGAGACCAATGTGCGCTGCATACCCCACATAGAGCGGGCGCGCTTGCTCTGATCGACCGGCACCACCGAAATCAGATTGTCTTCCATGCTGACGCTGACCTCGCTGACGAGGTTTGCGGCCAATTCGCCTTTTGGTCCCTTCACGGAAACGGCGGCCCCATCAAGGGACACCGTTACACCGGAAGGAATTTCGATCGGCTTTTTTCCGATACGCGACATGTTTCTTTCCCTCGCTCGAGCCAGCCTAGAAGACTGTGCAAATCACTTCGCCACCGACATTGAGGTCACGCGCTTCCGCATCGGAAAGCACGCCCTTGGGCGTCGAGACGATTGAAATGCCCAGGCCGTTTGCAACGCGCGGCAGGTCCGACACGCCAGAGTAAATCCGACGGCCAGGCTTGGAAACACGCTGGATCGACCGGATCACCGGATCGCCCTCATGGTATTTCAGGCGGATGCTCAGCTCGGCTTTGTTGTTTTCCAAATCGGCCCTCTCATAGCCAAGGATAAATCCTTCGCGTTGCAGCACATCCAGAACGCGCTGGCGCTGCTTGGAAGCCGGAGCCTTGATCTCATCCTTACGAGCCTGCAGCCCGTTGCGGATACGGGTAAGCATATCACCCAATGGATCTGTCATAGACATGGGGTGCCCTCCTTACCAGCTCGACTTCACGACACCCGGAAGCTGACCAGTAGAGGCCAGATCACGAAGCGCGATGCGAGAAATTTGGAATTTGCGATAATAAGCACGGGGACGGCCCGTGATTTCGCAACGATTACGAACGCGCGTCGGCGCCGAATTCCGCGGCAATTCTGCCAGTTGGAGACGCGCCATGAAACGCTCCTCCTCAGGCAGCGACCGGTCTTCGGAGATCGCCTTCAGACGCGCACGCTTTGCGGCGTACTTTTTAACAAGCTTCTTGCGATGCTCGTTCTTTTTAATGGCGCTCTTCTTAGCCATGTGCTCTGCCCACCCGGCTCAGTTCTGCACGAACGGCATGTCGAACCCGCGAAGCAACTCACGTGCTTCGTCATCGCTCTTTGCCGTTGTGCAAATGATAATATCCATTCCCCGAACAATTTCGACCTGGTCGTAACTGATTTCGGGAAACACGATCTGCTCTTTCAGGCCCATGGCATAGTTGCCGCGACCATCGAAGCTCTTGGGATTCACCCCACGGAAATCTCGAACCCGCGGCAGCGCAATCGTCACAAGCCGGTCCAGGAATTCATACATCCGCTGGCTGCGCAGAGTGACCTTCACACCAATCGGCATCCCTTCGCGCAGCTTGAAGCCGGCGATGGATTTCTTGGCGCGTGTCACAACAGGCTTCTGGCCAGAAATGGCGGTGATTTCCTGCACGACCTTGTTGATGCGCTTGGAATCGCCAACGGCGTCGCCCACACCAACATTGATCACGATCTTGTCCAGCTTGGGAATCTCATTGACATTCTTGTAGCCGAACTTTTCCTGCAGCTGCTTGCGCACCTCGTCATAGCGGGTGCGCAGGCGCGGAACATAGGTCTGCGCTTCAGCCATTGATGACCTCCCCGGACTTTTTCGCCACACGAACCTTGCGGCCGTCCTCGAGAATTTTGAAACCGACACGGGTCGGCGCGCCGTCTTTGGGATCTTCGATCGCCAGATTGCTCAGAGCGATCGGGGCTTCCATCTGCTCAATGCCGCCAGGACCCGTCTGGGTCGGTTTCTTGTGCTTGGTGACCATGTTCACACCCTGAACAATGGCACGCCCTTCACGCGGCATCACCCGGGTAATCTCGCCTCGCTTGCCTTTATCACGGCCAGCCAGCACGACGACCTTGTCGCCCTTTTTCAGCTTCGCAGCCATTACAGCACCTCCGGCGCGAGCGAGATGATTTTCATATGCTTCATCGCGCGCAATTCACGCACAACCGGGCCGAAAATACGGGTCCCGACCGGCTCGCCCTGCTTGTTGATCAGCACGGCTGCATTGCGGTCGAAGCGGATAGCCGAGCCATCGGCCCGACGAATTTCTTTTGCGGTGCGTACGACAACGGCACGGTGCACGTCGCCTTTTTTCACACGGCCACGCGGAATGGCTTCCTTGATGGAAACCACAATCACGTCACCGACGCTCGCGGTCTTTTTCTTCGACCCGCCGAGCACCTTGATGCACTGCACCCTCTTGGCGCCGGAATTATCCGCGACGTCGAGGTTCGTCTGCATCTGGATCATCGATTCAAACCCTCAAACTAGGTGTCTTCACGCAAATCTGCGATCAGACCGTTTCAATATGCTCGCCGCCAATGACGCGCCAGCATTTATTCTTGGAAATCGGCCGGCATTCCTCAATGCGGACCCGGTCACCCGACTTCCATTCGTTCGTTTCATCATGTGCCTGATATTTCTTTGTGCGGCGCACGATCTTGCCCAGCAACGCATGTTTGAAACGACGCTCGACAGAAACCACAATGGTTTTGTCTGTGCGGTCGCTCACCACCGTGCCAAGAAGTACTCGTTTCGGCATGACCAATCTTCCTTATCGTTCAGGAGGCGCTGCTATTACCCTGGATCGTCTTGATCCGGGCAATATCACGACGCACCTGACGCATCCGCGCCGTATTTTCCAACTGACCAGAGGCCGCCTGGAAACGCAGATTGAATTGTTCTTTCTTCAGCTGTCCAAGCTCCGTCGAGAGCTCATCGGCCGTCTTCACTCTAAAATCCGCAGCTTTCATCGCTTGCGTCTCCTCAATAGCCTACTCAAAGCTGGCGCATGACGAATTTGGTGCCGATCGGCAGCTTGGCGGCAGCGCGTTCAAACGCTCCCCGAGCCAGATCTTCCGACACACCTTCCAATTCAAACATGACGCGCCCCGGCTTGATGCGGGCGGCCCAGAATTCCGGAGCGCCTTTACCTTTACCCATACGCACTTCAGTCGGCTTTTTCGATACCGGAACATCCGGAAATACACGAATCCAAACCTTACCTGCACGCTTGATATGACGAGTCATAGCCCGACGTGCAGCTTCGATTTGACGCGCTGTAATACGCCCCGGCTGCGTAGCTTTCAACCCATAAGAGCCGAAATCCAGATTCGACCCGCCTTTGGCAAGACCTTTGATACGGCCTTTATGTGCCTTGCGGAATTTTGTTCTCTTCGGCTGCAGCATGATGCTTTACCCTCAAACTCTTCGCGATTCTAGCGTCGCCCACCAGCGGCCGCGGTCTGTGCGTCTTGCAAACGCTTCTCCTGGGCATAGGGATCATGTTCCATGATTTCCCCTTTAAATACCCAGACTTTGATCCCGCAGATGCCGTAAGCGGTCTTCGCTTCTGCCGTTCCATAATCGATATCCGCACGCAATGTGTGCAGCGGAACACGGCCTTCACGGTACCATTCGGTGCGTGCGATTTCGGCGCCGCCAAGACGGCCACCGGCATTCACACGGATCCCAAGAGCACCCAAACGCATGGCAGACTGCACAGCCCGCTTCATGGCGCGACGAAATGCCACACGACGTTCGAGCTGCTGGGCAATGCCTTCAGCGATCAAGGTTGCGTCGATTTCCGGCTTGCGAATCTCGACGATGTTCAATGTGGTTTCTTGACCGGTCAACTTGCTCAGATCCGAACGCAGCTTATCGATATCGGCCCCTTTTTTCCCGATGATCACACCGGGGCGGGCGGAATAGACGCTGACACGCGGTTTTTTGGCCGGACGCTCGATGACGATTCGGCTCACACCGGCCTGCGCCAGACGATCCTTGATATATTCACGGATCTTCAGGTCTTCATGCAGGAGTTTGCCATATTCACCACGATCGGCATACCAACGCGAATCCCAGGTGCGATTGACGCCGAGTCGCAGACCAATGGGGTTAACTTTATGACCCATCTTACTTCTCCTCAACTTCGCGGACAACGATCCGCAGCCGACTGAACGGCTTCAGGATCTTGCCGACACGACCGCGGGCCCGGGCGCGAAAGCGTTTCATGACCAGTGCTTTGCCCACACTTGCTTCGGCGACCACCAGTTGATCGACGTCGAGATTGTGATTGTTCTCGGCATTGGCGACAGCCGATTCGAGAACCTTACGCACCTGTTCGGCGGCACCGCGGCGGTTGAAGCGCAGCGAAGCCAGCGCCTTTTCAACCGGAAGTCCACGAATGGTTTCCGCGACAAGATTGAGTTTTTGCGGAGAACCGCGGAGCATATTGCCCACGGCCAGCGCCTCATTCTCACTCACGCGGCGAGGATTGACTTGCTTGCCCACGATTACTTCCTCTTTGCCTTCTTGTCCGCCGCATGACCGTAGTAGGTCCGCGTCGGCGCGAATTCACCAAGTTTGTGGCCAACCATTTCTTCCGTCACATAGACAGGAACAAATTTCTGACCGTTATAGACATTAAAGGTGAGCCCGACGAATTGCGGCATGATGGTTGATCGGCGCGACCAGGTCTTGATGACCTGTTTCTTGCCGGCATCCTGCATCTCCTCTGCTTTTTTAAGCAAAGAGAGTTCCACAAACGGGCCTTTCCAGACAGAACGTGCCATTTCAATTGGCCCCCTTATCGCTTCTTCTTACGATCGTGACGCGACCGTACGATGTATTTGTCAGTGGACTTGTTGGACCGTGTCTTGGCGCCCTTCGTGGGTTTACCCCATGGGGTCACCGGATGGCGACCGCCCGAAGTCCGACCTTCACCACCGCCATGCGGATGGTCAACCGGGTTCATTACCACGCCACGCACAGACGGACGCTTGCCCAACCAGCGATTACGACCGGCTTTCGCCAAGGTCTGGTTCTGTTTGTCCGGATTGGATACCGCACCAACAGTGGCCATGCATTCCGCACGCACCTTCCGTTGCTCACCAGATGTCAGACGCAGAATGGCATAGCCTGATCGCGCCCGACAAGCTGAACATAGGTGCCAGCTGAACGGGCGATCTTGCCGCCTGCTCCGGCTTTCAGCTCAACATTGTGCACGATGGTGCCAATGGGAACCGCCGACAATGGCATCGCATTGCCCGGCTTCACATCGGCTTTGGCACTGGCCACCACCTTATCACCGGCTCCCACACGCTGGGGTGCAATGATATAGGCCTGCTCGCCATCTTCATAAGTGATCAGCGCGATGAAAGCCGAGCGATTGGGATCATATTCGATCCGCTCGACCGTGGCTTCCATATCCCATTTGCGCCGCTTGAAATCGATGACGCGATAGGTGCGCTTATGTCCGCCACCACGGCGCCGTGCCGTGATGCGTCCGTTATTGTTGCGACCACCCTTCTTCGAAAGGCCCTCGGTCAATTTCTTGACCGGTGCGCCTTTATGAAGTTGAGAGCGATCGACCAGAACAAGGCCGCGCTGACCCGGGCTTGTCGGCTTGTATTGCTTCAATGCCATGTGCTCAGATCCCCGTCGTCACGTCGATGCTGTGACCTTCAGCCAAGGTCACCATCGCTTTTCTCACATCAGGGCGACGGCCGAACACACCACGGAAGCGCTTCACTTTGCCCTTCTGTACCAACGTGTTCACCTTTGTCACCTTGACATCGAACAGTGCTTCGACGGCCGCCTTGATCTGCGGTTTCGTTGCACTGGGGGCAACCTCGAAGGTTACCTGATTGTTTTCCGCACCAAGCGTTGCCTTTTCGGTAATCACCGGGCGCAGGATCACGTCATAATGCTTGTGGCCGGTCATTTCAGCCTCTCTGCAAGCTTTTCGATGGCCGCTTTTGTAAGAACCAGCGTATCGCGCCGCAAAATGTCATAGACATTGGCGCCCTGGCTCGGCAGCACATCGATGTTGGGAATGTTCGCGGCAGCGCGCTGCACATTCACATCAATCTCGGAACCGTCAATGAACAGCGCGTTCTGAAGGCCCAGCTTTTCAAGCTTTTCACGAAAGCCCTTGGTCTTGGCTTCGGTGAGCGACAGCTCATCCAAAACCACAAGACGACCAGCGGCCTGCTTCGAGCTCAGCGCTGTTTTCAGACCAAGCTTTCTGACCTTCTTCGGCAAGGAGAAGCCATGATCGCGCGGGATCGGACCAAAAGCCCGGCCACCGCCACGAAACAGATTGGCGCGGCGGTTGCCGTGACGGGCATTGCCCGAACCCTTCTGCTTATAGGCTTTCTTACCCGTGGAGCTCACATCCGAACGGAACTGAACCGCATGGGTTCCCGCCCGGCGCTTGGCAAGCTGCCAATTAACGATACGGTGAAGGATGTCGGCGCGGGCTTCGAGCGCGAAAATCGCGTCATCGAGCTCGATCGAGCCAGCTTTTTCCGCATCCAGTGTCAAGACGTCGGCTTTCATAGCACGTTATTCCTTCGTCTCGCTCTCGGCAGAAGCCGAAGCGGTTTCCGCCGCCGGCGCTACCTCAGTTTCACTCTGGGCAACAACCTTAAGAGCAGCCGGACGTGGTGCATTCTCAGGAAGAGGTGCCTTTTCCGCATCGGAAACAAGGATCCAGGACCCTTTTGCGCCCGGTACGGCACCGCGAACAAGGATCAGACCTTCATCCGCTCGCACATCAACCACTTCGAGATTTTGCGTGGTCACACGCACATCACCCATATGGCCGGCCATTTTCTTGCCCTTGAACACCTTACCAGGGTCTTGGCACTGACCGGTCGATCCGTGACTGCGGTGAGAAATCGACACACCATGCGAGGCGCGCAGGCCGCCGAAATTGTGCCGCTTCATGGCACCGGCGAATCCCTTACCCTTGCTGTTGCCGACCACATCGACCTTCTGACCGGGAACGAAATGCTCAGCCGACAAAGTAGCGCCGACATCGACCATATTGTCGTCTGTCACGCGGAACTCCGCCAAACGCATTTTCGGCTCAACTTCAGCCTTCCCGAAATGGCCGCGCATGGGCGCGGTCACGTTTTTTACTTTTGCTTTACCTGCGCCGACCTGAAGGGCTGAATAGCCGTCCCGGTCTGCAGTCCGCTGGGAAACCACCTGGCAGTCTTCGATCTGCAGAACCGTCACGGGAACGTGGCGTCCTGCTGCGTCGAATACGCGGGTCATGCCCATTTTCTTTGCTATCAATCCGGTGCGCATTGCTGCTTACCCCTGAAGCTTGATCTCGACGTCCACACCCGCCGAAAGATCCAGCTTCATGAGTGCGTCCACCGTTTGCGGAGTCGGGTCGATGATGTCGAGAAGGCGTTTATGAGTCCGCACTTCGAACTGTTCGCGCGATTTCTTGTCGATATGCGGCGAACGCAGAACGGTAAACTTCTCGATACGAGTAGGCATGGGAATCGGTCCCAAAACCAAAGCGCCGGTGCGCTTGGCGGTATTGGCGATCTCACCGGATGCCTGATCCAGGATCCGATGATCGAACGCCTTTAACCGGATGCGAATATTTTGCGCTTCCATGTGTTTCACTCTCTCAGCCGCGCCAATGCGCGGGCTCTTCAAACTT
>NZ_BKCL01000014.1:0-48795 GCF_008579125.1 Iodidimonas gelatinilytica
GGCGGCGCGGCGTGGCGGGTGGTGAACCCGCTGATATCCGCCGATCGCCGGGCGGGTTCCACCGAGTCCGGGTGCGCCTGGGTGCGCGGTTTGAATGCGCTGAAGTCCGGCATACCGCCGACTTGCGCCTCCGTATCGTCGGCGATGTCGAGTCCGCCGCGTTTGCGTTCCTCACTCATGACACCCCCCATCCTCGGTTGGCGTGCGCTCATGGACAAAGGCGACCACGGCCTTGGCCAGGGCCTCGGCGTTGTCGATGGCGGCGCGGGGATTGTGGACTTCGTTGTCCTTGAGGTCGTAGATCGTGCCACCCAGTTGGATGATGGCGCGGAACGCCGCCCTTTCCACCATCTCGACGGCCAGCACGGGAATGCCGTTTTCCGCCAAAATCCGGTCGATGTGCCGAAAATCCCGGCTGCGCAGCGCGGGCGAGGTGCAGGTGTAGACCACCACGTAGGGAATGGCGCGGCGGTAGGCTTTGGCTTCGCGTTCGACCAGCTTGATGACACGGGCGGCCTGGTCCGCGTCCAGTTGACTGCCGCGCATGGGCACGATCACCAGATCGGCGCGCCCGATGGCGTAAGACACCGCGACGTTGGCCGAGCCTTCCAGGTCCACCAGAACGAACGGATCGCGGGCGGCCGCCGTATCGATGGCGTCCACGATGGTTTCCTCGGTGATGTTCGGCAGGACTGAGAGGGTGGCGGGGATGCGGTCCGGATCACGCGCCGCCCAGCGGGCGAGCGGTTGGTTGGGATCGGCGTCGATCAGAGTGACGCCGGAACTCCCTTTGGCGAAGACCTGGGCCAGGGCGAGCGCTGTGGTGGACTTGCCTACGCCGCCCTTGGAATTGGCGAATGCGATGACGGGCATTTGGACCTCCTAGAATTAAGCTATGGACAATAAAGAGACCGGATAGCGGCAAGTTCGAGGCTATTCGTCGAATACATGGCGGCTACCTTTCCGCTAATCGGTTGCTACCTACCGGATGGCTAGGGACTAGGTGTCGCCTAGGCGGCGACTATGTTGGGTATCGGCATGGGCTATTCTCCGGCTTTGATTTTTTCGATCTGGCGCGCGGCCTTGTCGGCGAAGCGCCGCTTGTCGTCTTCGGCGATGTCGCGCCCGACCATTTGCAGGACCACCAGGACGGCGCGCAGCAGGGCGGTTTCTCCGGGCGTGGCGGGGAACGCGCTGCCCTTGCCGTAGACTTCGGCGAGGGCGGCTTCGCGCAAGGTGGCGCGCATCCACGCGCTGGCGGTGACGCCCTGGCCCTCGGCGGCCTGTCCAAACAAGGTGATGTCCTCCGCCGTGGCGCGGAGGCTTATGACCTTCGACGCGCCGCTCATCGGCTCAACTCCTCATCCATACCCTTGCCCTGTTCATGAACCGGTTCGGGTGTGACCGAGGCCCGGTCAAGGCTTGGTGCAATATTTGGTGCATGATCCTGCGCGGCCTCCAGGGCGGCGATGCGCTCGCCGGTTTTCTCGGCCAGGGTCTCGGCGAGGCGCTGGCGGTCGTCGGTGACCAGGATGGCCTCATGGCGCGCCCGCGATATTTCCACGTAGAACGCCTTCTGGTGGGTGAGGTGGGGATGGGCGGATTGCATCACGCCGACGATCCTATCCACCGTGCGGCCCTGGAAAGCGTGCACGGTGGACGCCCAGGCATGATCGATGAAGCGCAGCGCCGGGGCGTCGCGCTCCAGGGTCAGGCGGTCGCCATCCTCCTTGACCAAGGTCACCCGGCCTTGTTTGTCGATGCTTTCCACGTCGGCTGTGGCGGAGTTGATCAGTCCAAGACCTTCGTCGTTGCGGGTGAAGCGGATGCGGTCGCCTTGTTGTAAGGACAAAGGACCGGAGCGCAGCACGTCGACGGCTTGGGCCACGCGCTGTTGGTTGAGGGACAACAGAACCGGCGCGCCGTTCTCGCGGGTGAGCGCGACGGTGTTGGTGGCCCCGTTGCGCCCGGCGACGTCGAGGACTTCGCCTTGTTTGATCTCACCTGCGTTGGCGCTCATATCACGGTTGAAGATCACCCGGTCACCCGGGAAGTAGTTCTTGGCGCGGCCTTTTTCGGCGGCGGTGTAGCCCGCTGACTTCAGGGCGTCGATGGCGATCTCGGGACCGCTGAGGCGGCCCTCGCGTTCCAACTGTCCGCGCACCAGGGCGTTGATCTCCTGGCGGATGGCGTGGGTGGGCGCGGCGATGCCGGTAGCATCGCGTTTGCCTTCCGGCAAAGCGTTCCAGGCCTCGAAAGCGGCCTTGGCCAGCGCCCGGTCCCACGCCCCTGGCTCGGACTTATCCGGCTTTTCGGCCTCGACGATGTTGCCGCCGATCTTGGCGAAGGCCTTGCGCACCTCGCCCGCGATGGCGGCATGGACGGCGGTTTTGAGCTCCGGGTTCTTCTGGCGGACGATCTCGTCCACCTTGACGGTCTTCATGCTGTGCTTTTGAAGCTGGGCGAAGGGCTTGCCCGCGTCCACGGCGTCGAGCTGCTTGGCGTCGCCCACCAATACCAGCCGGCCGGGACGGAGCGCGCCTACGATGCGGAACAGGTCGCGCACTTGCCGGGTGCCGGCGAGCGAGCTTTCGTCCACCACGATCAGCTTGTTGCGGTATTCCTCCCGGACGCGCGCCAGCCCTTCCTCGGTGCCGCGCCCGTGAGCATAGCCGTCGAAGCGTCCGAGGAATTTCTGCAAGGTCTGCGAGGCGATGCCCGCCTCTTGCGCGAGGGTCTTGGCGGCGCTGGCCGAAGGGGCTAGCCCTAACACCTCGTAGCCCTTGTCCTCGGCCAGTTCGCGGGCGGCGTTCAGCAGCGTCGTTTTGCCCACGCCCGCGTAGCCCTGGATGCCGACGATCCGATCCGTACCGGACAAGAGCGCGCGCACCGCGTTCTTCTGGCCGTCGTTCAAGATGGTGTGCTCAAGGCCGCGGTTGATTTCGGGGAAACTCATGAAGGGCCGCACGGTGTTCTTGGCTGTTTGCATGGCGGCGATGGTTTCCCGTTCGGTTGCGATGGCCTCAATCGTGGTGACGAACTCCAGGCCCGCATGACCGGGATGTTTGGACGGGATCAAACGCGCATCGGCGGCGATTGCGGCGTCCAGGGTGCGGGGGCGGAACTGCCCGACGCCGTAGCCGTTGGCGGTGGTGCGCAGGTCCGACAAGCTGAAGGTGCTGGCGCGTTCCGAGAGGTGGCGGATCCCATAATCGACGGCTTCCTGGGCAAGGCGCAGTTCCTCTCCCTTGTCGGCGCTCACCGGCTCCATGGAGGGAATGCGTTTGTCGAGGCCGAGCTTTTCCCCCCGTTCGCGCCACCCCTGGTGCAGCACGGCGCGGTCGACGGTCGTCTTGTGGTCGCGGGTCATCAAGGTGGCGACGGCGGCGGTCTTGGCGTTTTGATGTTCATAGCCTTCGAGCGCCGCGCGGATGTCGCGCGACCGGGTGGAGAAGGTATCGAGGACGGATTTGGGCACGCCTTTGAGATCGAAGCGCCCGTCCATGTGGGTGCGCTCGACCTCGTAGCCCAGTTCGCGGACGTTCATGGCCAGTTCGGCGCGGTACATGGCGCCCAGTTCCATCTTGTGATGAAACAGGCTCGCCCCTTCGATGGAACGCCACTTGCCGTCTCCTCCACCGTCCGGCGAGGGACGGGTCATGTTGGCGATCACCGCGTGGGTGTGCAGATGCGGGTCCTGGTTGCGGTTGACCTCGTGGCGGAACAGGGCGGCGATCATATCGAGGTCGCGGGTGCGCACCTGGGTGCGCGAGGCGGCATCCCAGACGCGAGTTTCGAGGACGCTGCCCTCGACGTGATCGAGCACCGCGCGCACCGCGCGTTCGTGGGCCTCGATCAGGCGCTCGTCTCCGGCGACCAGGGCCATGACCGAGACGCTCTTGGGCGCGGAGAAGGTCAGGTCCACCCCGGCGCGGTGTTTCCATTCGCCGTCGACCACGCGCCCGAGGCGGCGGCCGTCGGGGGTGTTGCCGTCAAGCACATGCTGGAAGCTTCCGGCGTGACGAAGCCTTCGAGGTTCGCCGCCGCAGCGCCCTTGCCGTGCCATTGGCTGGCCGACTGGGCGTCCGGATCGCCCTTGGCGTAATAGCCGTCGGAATCGTAGTAGGTGGACATGCCCTGCGGCGTGGTGATGGCGTACAGCGAGAGCATCAGAAGATCAGCTCCCCGTCATCATCGGTGGGGGCGTCGTCAGGCGCGGGGGCATCGGTGCTGGCGGGCGGCGGTGCTGGCGGTGCCGCTTCCGTTATTGGCTTCGGTTCCGCTTTGGGCTTTTCCTTGCGAGGTTTCTTGTTCGATTGCTGGACGCTTTCGCTGGCCGCACGGCGCAGTTCGGTTTGCAGGCGTTGCTCCGGCTCCACGGCGGGCGGGGGCGTCTCGGGCCGTTCGACGAAGGCGCGGGCGGTCTCCTGGCGCGCTTTCGCCTGGACGGTGAAGCGCGTCACCGGGAACCCTTGGGGCAGGCGCAGATATCCGGTGAGGTCGGGAAGTCCCATGATCTCGGTGGGCAGCACGATGGGGCGCAGTTCGTTGCGCGCCGCCAGGGATACGCCGTCGCGCATCTCGTGCGCGCCGTAGGACAAGGTTTCGTGCAACTCGGTGGCTTCGGCGTTGCCGAGCGCCTGGGAACACCAGTCGGCGGTGGCCTTGTCCGGGGTGGAAAGCACCACCCGGGTGCGCGCCAGGCCTGAGAGCGTTTCCGCGCCGTTGGTCCCGTAGATGTCGCGCATGGCCGACCAGACTTGCAGGCCGAGCACGAAGCAGCCGCCGAACTGGCGGCTTTCGGCCATGCCGGGGTGCAGGCTCGGGATATTGTAGAGAGACGGCACCTCGTCGAGGATGATCCAGACCTTGCGCTCCCGGCTTTGCTCCAGGGACAAGAGCGTGTTGACGGCGATCTCAAGCCAACAGGTGATGAGACCTTTGACGCTTTCGTGCATGTCGCCGCGGGACGTCAGGAACATGAATCCGTCGCGCACGTCGTCCTCGATCCACTCGCGGATGGAGAAGGGTTGGGCGTCCCGATCATCCGGCAGGTGTTCCAGGCAGGCCAAGTAGGCGGTCATCACCGCGCGCACCGAGAGCGCCGTCTTGGGGCTTTTTTCGTCGATGATGGCCTGGGCGGCGGTGTTCTTGAGCAGCGCCGCCATGTCGGTGAGATCGATCTTCAAGAGCTGCGAGACCAGCCGCGCGTTGCTTGGTCGGCCCTCGCGGCGCAGGCCCTCGGCGATCTTGGAAAACAGGATGCGCGCCGCCAGCACCCAGAAGGGATCGACCATGCCCTTTTGTTCGGGGATCAGCGCCTTGGCCATCATCTCGAAGTCACTGGCTTTTCTTCCTTCGGAGAACACGCTCCAGCGCGGCGCGCGGGCGTCGAACGGATTGCACAGCACATCAAAGGCGGGATCGAAGAAGGCGCGCACGAAGCCGCCGGTCTTGTCGTAGACGATGGCCCGGTCGCCGTTTTTGCGAATTTGTTCGATCAGCTCGGCGATGACGGTGGTTTTGCCCGCGCCCGTGGTGCCGCAGATCAGGGTGTGGGTGGCGGGCGCGCCCACCGGGTAGGGGATGCCGGCGATGGAATAGGACTTATCCGTTGTCCTGTCTTTGGGGCGCGACGCATTGGCGGCCTTGATGCGGCGGGTAAGCTCTGGCGCGTCCAACAATTGGGAGCCGCGCAGGTGTTTGGCTTTTTTGAGATGGTGTCCGCGCCACAAAAACAGCGCGGCCAGAACCACGGCCACGATCACCCCGATCACCAAGCCCAGTCCCGCGCCTGAAAACATCAGGCTCTCCACCTTGTCCTTGGTGGCCGTCATGCCGGGGTGTTCGACGATGGCCCCGGTGTAAGTGACGTAGGGCTGCCAGGCGTAATCGTAGATGGTGATTTCCTGGGTGTATTTGAACGACGCCAAATATAAAAATTGCGCCCAATGCCAGACGTACCACTGGTAAACTTCGTGCAAGGACAGATTGATCGCCAGCTTTACGCCCATGACCAAGACCGCGACGCCGGAGACGATCCAGGCGAGCGTTTTGCCCACCTGCATGGTCATGCGGTATTCGTGCAGGGTCGTCTGGCCGCCGCGGATGAAGGAGCTGTTCCTCACAGGCGCACCCCGCACAGGTCGGGTGAAGAGTGAGAGGCGGGAAAGGGGAGGGGCGAAAGTCGGTCTGGAGAGAAAGGAGTACCGCCATGGGCACGAACGGACTGGTTGTCAAAACGCGCAAGAAGATGAACAGGATGATTGTGGGACTCGTCCTGCTGCTCGTCGTCGAATTTTTCGTCCTCGGCCCCATGATCGGTCCATTCGTATTCGGACTGATGATTGCCACTTTCATTGGCGGGCTCTGGCTTGGGAATAGACTTGTCGATCCTTTGCTCGAAAAGGGCGAAGAGGCAATTTTGACGGCTATGACGAAGGATAACGGGGAAGACCAAAACCATTAGCGCCGTCTCCGCCCACTGTGATGATCCCCTCCGGTGGTTTGTGGCTTGTCGTCATCTCCTCCGACCCACTTTTTTACTTCATTTATGGCCTCCCCCGGACTTTCGATGCCTGCCTTGAGCGCACCTTCCGGAAGGGATTGAGTCGCTCGGTCTTCCGTTTTCTCGCCCGTGGTGCGACGGGCCTTGTCCACTTCTCCTCCCAGTGCTGCCGCGCCGTTGCCCATCTGACCGCCGAGGCGTTCCACACCCGATTGCACTTCGGTCCGTTTGGCGTCGATGGCGTCCGAGGGCGCTTGGTCACGCAGGGTTTTTGCATCATTATCGAAACGGTCTTGCGCCGCCGCCCGTCCGTTTCCGTAGAGGCCCTGTTGCAGATGTTCGGGCGTGACGTCGGAGACCGGCAGGCGGTCGAGGTAGCGATCAATGGCCTCGTTCCCCCATTCTTGCGCCAGACGCGGATCGGCCTTGGCCGCCCGGTAGGCCTCGGCCATGTTGCCGCCATGGCGTTCCGCACCGATTTCCAGTGCGGTCTGATTGAGGTTGGCGTTGAAGCTGCCGCTGTCTTCCTTATAAGCGGTGAGCGCGTGCTCAAAGGTCTGCATGTCGCTCAGGCTTTCGCTGGCGCTGCGCTCGGAAGACTGGGCCTCGCTGCGGCTGGCGGTCATGGCGTTGCGCAGGTCGTTCAACCGCGATTGCCCCTCGCTGAAACTGAGGTTCTGCGAGGCGGCGTGGAGCTTGTCGAAGCTCTCGCGCACGCCGTATTCCTCGGCGATGGATTTGGCCTTGTCCCAGTTCTCCCGTGACACGCCCTCGGCCCGCCATTCGCCGCTGCCGGTGAGGTTGACGCCGGAGCCGATGATGCCTTTGAGCGGCGTGCCCAGGTCGACGGCGGCGCGGCCCAGAACGTTCAGGGATTGGGCTTGGCTCCACCCCGACGTTTCGCTCAGGCGCTCGGCGGCTTGCTGGATTTTGGAGGCGGCTTCGGCGACCGTGGAGCGTTGTTCCAAGCCTTGGCCCTGGGTAAACCCGTTTGAGCTTTGCAGCGCATTGGAAAACGCCATGGATTGCCCCAGGGACGCCCCCATACTCTCGGACGCCCGTTCCGCCTCGCTAACGGCATGGGAGCGGGCGTCACTCATGCGCTCTTGCAAGCCCTGTGCGACACGCGACCCCCAGGCCACGTTGAAGCCGGGATCGGAGAACGCCCGATCCTTGAAGATGCTCTCGGACCCTCCCGCGCCGAGCCCACCCCCGAGCCCTCCACTCCCAAACCCAGGTGTCCGGGTGTTCATCGCCCCGTCGTCCATGCGGCGGCTGACCATACCTGCGTCGATGAGCGCGTTGGTTTGTTGGCTGTTGCCGCGCAGGGTGTGGAAGCTGTGGTTGTCCAGGCTGGTGTTGGCGAGGTTGATGTTGCCCGACGTCCCTTCCTCCGCCGCCGTGCCCGCCGCGCGCTGGGTCGGCGCGAGCATGGAGGTGGCGAGGTGGGCGAAGCGGTTGGCCCCGAACATCAAACCTAAACCTAAGAACGGCACCGACATGGAGAGGTAGCCCGCCATGGCCGAGGTGTCTTGGACGATGACGCGCACGCCCAATTGCGTGACCATGGCGATACCATCCACGCCGTTCGGCGTCGCCCCGACGATGGACGTCGCCTTGTTCGCCACCTCGCCCATCATGATCCGGTGCAAGATGGCGTAAAGCGGCCCCCAGCTTTGCAGCCAGACGAAGCCCGAGAAGTAGCCCCGCAGGACCGTGATGCCAATCGGCGTGAGCATCATGATGAGCGCGATGGGGAACGCCCCGTAATACAGCGCCTCGAACACGATTTTCAGGATCGGCACCCACTTCTCCGCTTGCAGGCCGGTGGTGGTGTAGACCGCTTCGGTTTGCAGATCGGCGCGCGCCCGCATGTAGCCTTCGAGCGCCGCCGAGTTGCCCAGCTCCTGCGCCCAACCCTTGGCCGCCGTATCGAAAGCGTTGATCAACATCTGTTGCTGCATGATCGCGCCCGCGTCGCGGGATGCGCCTATCAGATATTCGTGCGCGATGGGAAGGCGCGACAACAGTTCCGCCCGCGCGGTGGCGGCGGGCACGCCGGGAAACAGCCGTGCGCCGAAGATCGACCCGGCCCGGTCCAACTCCTGCGGCCACTGGCTGCGCAACAACCCGATGCCGGTTTCGCAAGAAACGATGTCGCGTTGCTCCCCGCCGCCGACACCCAGCACGCTTCGGTATTCGAAGTGCCGCAGGGGCGAGCCCGCCGTGGCCTCGATGGTGGCCCACAGATCGTCGGAGGTCTTCAAGGTGTCGAGATCGATTTGGCCCAACAGGATGCCGTAGAAGACGCATTGTTGGACGAAGCGCGTCATGTTGCCCGCATAGCGGCTGTCGGTGATCTGCCACTTGGTGGCTTCCTTCATCAATCGCGCGCCGAACAGCATGCCGGTTTCCTGGTAGCGCAGGTCGGTGGGCAGGCTGAAGGTGGCCTCGCTCAAGCGCGTCAGGCCGTCGCCGATGTCGCTGGTCATGGAGGCGAAAGCGGCCAACCCATAGGGCACGTTGGCTATGGTCGCGGCGGGCAGCGCCGGGGTGAGGCGGTCGGTCACATGCACGTCCACCCGGGGCGTGAACAGGGCCAGGTAGATGGCGAGGAACGCCGCGTACCACTTGACGTTGGCCATCCACGATCCGCCGAACGCGGTCTGGAACATCAGCCACAGCAGCGAGAACGCGGCGGCCACGCGGATCAGGTTGGCGAACGCGCTGCCGCCGGACAGCGCCGCCACGGCGTTGAAGATGTCGACCAGATAGGACCCGCCGCCCTGGGTGAAGACCTCGTACATCGCCGCTCACTCGCTTCCGTTGATCCAGCCGATGTTGCCGCGCATGTGGGCGGACATGTTGCCGATCAGGTGTTGTTCCAGGACGCGCACCGAGTCCACGATGTTGACCGCCTTGGTGAAGTTGTCCGACACCCCGGCCATCTTCTCGCGCAGCGTCCGCTTGGCCGTTTGCAGGCCGTCCCGCCAATCTTTCAGGATTTGATCGTCGGCGAGCGCCAGGCCCGCGCCGCCCTTTTCCACCTCGTCCAAGAGATCGCCCGCGAAGCGATAGAGGATGTCGAGCGCGATCAGGTCCGCGTACTGCGGAAGCGACAACGACGAAAGTCCGCCCTGATAGGCGCTCATGACGTTGACGATCTTGTAGACCGGGATGGTGGTGGCGTTGAGCAAAGCCTGCTCGTCCACGGTCAAGGCGCCGTCCGTATCGATCTTGTCCTGGATGCTTTCCAGCACGCTCCGCACCCGCTCCGTAAACGCCCCCGCGGCGGGTACGGTCAGGTTCGCCGACGCATTGACGCTGAGGCACTTGTCCGCGTCGACGCAGCGGTTGATGGTGGCGGTGCCGCCGCCCAACAAGACGGCGAGCAGTTGATCGGCACCGGCCTTCTGTCCGTAGTATTGGAACTTGGGCGCATCGTCGTCGTTGGCCGGCGCGCGCACCACCACGGTTCCGGCCAGGGTCATGATCAACTCCGAAAGATCGCGATCCCCGGCGAACAGCGGATTTTTCTTCGCCGCCTCCCAGGCGATGTTGATATCGAGTGGCAATTGATCGCGCATGGCGCCGGAGGCGTTGCCGAGCGTGCTTTGCCGCCGCCCTTGAGAACCGCACCCATGCCGCGCCGCCGCGCGGTCGGTGAAGATGCCGCTGGAGTTGCCCAGGTCCTCGCAGATCACCCGGCTGGCGGTCTCGCTCCGCGGCCACAGCCCGCCGACGACGCCCTTGGCGGCCTCGCAGGAGTTCATGTTGAACTGGTTGATGCGCTGGATCCAATCTTGCAACGTGCCGATCTGCTCGGCGATCATGGGCGAGATGGTCTCCAAGGCCAGCTTGAAGGAATAGGCCACGGCGTTGTTGCCGATGGATTTCATCAAGGCCACCAACTCGTCGGAATTGATGAACGAAAACCCGCCCGCGAACAGATCGATGCCGCCGCACCCGGCCCGGTAGGACGGTAGGTTGACCGTGGCGATCGTGGTGTTGCGCGACGGCGTGCGCATGAACAAATTGCCGCCGGTGTAATAGCCCGCCGACTGGCCCATGTAGGCCGAAGGACCGGTGGCGTTGGACACCCCGATACCGTCCCAGAACTCCGTCATGGCCCCGGCCACATCGGCGCGCGCAGGGGCGGCGAGTGCGATCGATGCGATGAGTATAGGCGCTGCATACTTGAAGGCTTTTGCGGGCTCTGCCCGCACCCGCCAAAGGCCTCGGGCCTTTGGAAACCACGTATTGTTATTGTTCATGACTGGCCTCGATAGCTGCGGCGATCCGGCGCTCCAGGTGTGCGGGCGGCAGATAGCGTGATGTGATGGGCGCTAACGCGCCGGTGGTTGGGTCGAAAAGCGCGAGGAAGGGAACCCGTTCGATGCCGAGTGTTTGCGCTTGGCCATGGTCGCGGACGGTTCCGGGCCACTCGGCGAAACGGCGGTCGTCCAGGGTGACGGGCAGCACCGCTAGACGATAATGATCGGTCACAGCCTTGAGCGAGGTTGAAAACGCGCGGCTCGCCGCGCAATCGCTCCGATAGACGAAGATTAACCCGACCTGCTCGCTGGCTTGCGCCGGCACTGCCAATAGGCACAGCATCAAACTGATGGGATACAAGGGGCCAAGCCCCTTGGCGGGTGCGGGCAGAGACCGCAAGAACCTACTCATCACTAACCCCCTTCGCCAAAATCCGCTCCAGTCTCACCCGGCAGAACTCGTGCAGGACGGCGGCGTCGCGGGTGGCGTCGAAGGGGTCGCGCTCGCAGGCCATGCGCCAGTTGCGTTTGAGCCAGAAGGACACCGTGGGATCGCGGTCCAGTTCGTCCGGCGTCGGGGGTTTTGCGGGCGGGGTGTTGGGATCAGTAGTCATGGCCGACCTCCACTTGGGTCAAGACGTAGATGCGCCGTTCCAACTCGTCGGCAGCAAGCGCCCCGAAGCCGACGGGGATGACCGCGCCTTGGGCGGTGTCGAACAGCGCTAGGGCGGGCAGGTGTTCGCCGGTGACGCCGAGGCGCGCGGCCTGACCGGTGTCCGTGACGGCGTCTGGGAAAGCGGATGATCGGCTGCCGTCCAATGACACCGCCATGGTGTGCAGGCCGTGGGTCTCGGTGAAGGGCTTGAGCGCCGTTTCCATGGCGCGGCATGGCGGGCAGTCGCCTTTGAAAAAGTAGAAGACGCCGTAGCGTTCCGGCAACGCGGCGAGGACCTGAGCAGCGTCTTGTTTGCGGGCGTCCGACCAAGCGCGTTTGGCGAGCGCGCCGGTGGGGCGGACCAAATCGTAATCGAGGTCGGGGTTTTGCCACACGGTGCGCCGCCATTGATCGGAAAACACCGAGGCGCGGTCGAGCTGCTCGCGCTGGAAGCGGATGTAGGCGGCGACGTTGTCTTCCGTGGGATCGAGGATTGCCGTGGCCTTGAGGAGATCGAGCTTGTCGCGGATCGCCTTGATGCGTTCGCGGGGGTCGGGTGCGGACTCCGGCGCGGTATTGGGCGAAGGCGGCGTTTCGGGTTGCGCCGCCGGTTCCGTCTTCGCCGGATCGCAATAGAAGTGCCAACCCAGGGTCTGGCAATCCTCACTCATCACCCTGCGGCGCTGGCGGACGAAGCGGTCAACAAGAGCACGGCGGTCAAAGCCCGTTTCATTGACTTCCCCCGTAGTAACTGTCGATCCGTTGCTTGACCTTCTCGTTCATGCTCGCCCCGCTGGGGGATGGGCGGCGTTCAACATGTCGCCGTAAATCTCCGACAGATCGATGCGCGAGAAATCCACCCTCTGGATGTCCTCGATGGACAGGGGGCGGCAGTCGGGCGCTTCGGCGCTGCCCCAGCCCATGCCCAATTGCGCGCGGGCCTGTTCCTGGAGCACGCGCGCGAACAGGGAGCGGAAGGTGCAGTAGCTTTGCTTTTTGGTGACGCAGCCCAGGATCGGCACCTTGTTGGCGCAATAATCGCCCACATGGTGGGCCAGCTTGGCGGCGCGGCGTTCGCCGAGGATTTTCTCCGACGACGAACAGCCGAACCAGTCGAGCAGCCAGCCGTCTTCCGAACAGCAGTTCTTGCTTCCAAGTGGCCAGCGCGAGCAGGTTTGGCCCTCGCCCCTGAACAAGGTGACGGCGTCCGGATCCTTCTCCTTGCCCATCTGGGTGAGCAGACCTATCCAGGACGCGGCTTTGCCGAAGTCCTGGTTCGGCTCCGACGATCCCAAGCCGTCGCAAAGTCCGTCCGGGCAATAGAGCGCGCTGCCGCAGCGAAGCGGGGTGGCGTCTCCGCGCTCCGGCGTGCCATCGGCGATGTCTTCGAGGGAAATCCCGCTGCCACTCTTGGCCGCCGCGCAGCGGAACGTGGCGGTCTCTTGCAAACAGACGCCATCGGAATCTGTCCCTGAGCATTCCACGCCGGTTTGCGTGCAGTTCGGATCGCCCGATAAGGGGGCGCAGGCGCCGCCCGGTTTGGCGTCGGGACAGGAATAGACGATGCGCTTCTCCCAACACTCGCGGCTGATGGTGAAGCCCTGGATGGTCTGTTCGGCTTCGCCCACGGTGCACAGGGTGGAGACGGGAACGCAGCCGCCGGGCGCGGCTTGGGCCGTAGTCGCCGGTATGGACAACAAGGCGATCAGGACCATAAGGCGTCTCATCGGCAGGTCTCCTTCCACTGGTCGTCCCAGGCCTTGCAGCAGCGGCTATCGGTGTCGAGTTTGAGCCACAGGTTGCCATGGGCCACGGCGTTGAGGCGCGCGCGGAAGATGTTGAGGCCTTCCTTGAGATACGGGCGCAGATCGAAGTTGAGGTTCCGCGACACCGGGCGGTTGATGATGTGGCAGCCACCGCAGGTTTGGGGCTTGGAATATTGCCGCCGGTCCAGATCGGTGAACACGGGCACGCCGTTGAAGGTGATCTCGACGAAATCCTCGTATTCCAGCCGTTCCAGGATGAAGCGGTTGACGTCCTTGAGGTTGACGTCGAATTGCAGTTCGGCGACGTAGTTGTGTTCGCGGGTGGGGTTGCCGTGGTCGGGGATGGAATCCCGCGCGCGCTTGCCGATGTACATGTAGCGCGAACCGTCGAAACTGAACGGCATGATGCCGGTATGGGTGGCGACCAGCGTCATGCAGGCCGAGCTCACGTTGGTGCAGACCGGTTCCAGCACCTCGCGGCAGGCGTACTTGCTCTTGCTGGCTGGGGACGTGCAGGTATAGGTGTAGGCTTGCGTGGCCGCACCCGGCGTAACGTTCCCGCCGGTGCAGTCGCTGTAAGCCCCTTCCATGATCGACACGAAGTCGCCGGGGGTCTCTTCCGGCGTCTTGGCGTTGTCTGCCCAGGTCTCGCGCTCGTCGATGGGCACGTCGGGGCGACCGATGAAGCCGTCGGTGACGGTGCGGGCGGCCTTGCCATCGGAACCGGTGCCGGTGAGCGCGCGGGTTTCCGCATCGCCGTACATCTGGCCGTGGGCGTAGCCGGTCTCCGGTGGGGTGGTCCCCTGATAGCCGGGCACCACGGACGGATCGGGCAACGGGTCGGCGCTCGCGTCAGTGATGGCGGTGAAGGCGAATAGAAGGGCGGCGAGGAAAAGGAATGTTCTCATGGCGCACCCCTCAGTCGGCCGAGCAGCCCCTGGGCAATGCTCTTGTTGTCGCCTTCGCGCGCGATGGTCTCCAAGGCGGCGGCGAGGCTCATGTTGCCCGAGATCTTATCGACGCTCTCCGCTCCCACGACGACGAAGGCCGGGACGGTGGTGACGCTATGTTCAGTGAACAGCCGGGGATCGACGGAGAAACCGGGGCCGTGCTCGCGGGCGAGTGTCCCGACCCGAAGCGCCGTTTCCTTGAAGCTGTTTTCGACCAGGCCGCGCAGCACGGTGACGCCGCCCGCTCGGGCGGTCTGTTCCAAGATCGCCTTCAGGCTGTCGTCCGGCATGGAGAAGGAGACGAAGGACAGCAATGAGGGCTTCGCCTTCGTCTCTAATGACGGCGCGGCTTGCTTTGTCGTCTTCTCCAACATCCGTTGCATCCAGGCATCCGTGTCCTCCTCAGCCTGGACGGCGGGAGCGGCAAGCATCAGAGAGAAAAGCAGGGTCATCCGGCACAGCAATTGCGTTTTCGCCATATCAAAAATCCAAAATCTTCGCCGGTGAGCGGAATCTCCTTACCGGCTTCATAAGGGACCGAGGACCGGCCCAAGGGGTTGCAGGCAAACGGCCCCGAGGTGGCGGCGACCGGGTTGGTCTGTTGGGTGCGCCATTCGGTTTTCTTGAGCACCGGGCGTGGCACCTTGCGGCACAGCGCTTCGGTTCCCGACGAGCCCAGCAACACGAACTCGCGGCCCAGCTTGTAGGCCATGCGCTCGGTCGCCATCAGCGCCGACTGGATCGATCCCACATGGCCCGAGACGTTGCCGCCCAGCGGATACATGGACCCTTGGCAGCCGCCGCACCAAAAGAGCGAGTCCAGCGGCAGGTGGGCCGAGGCGGCGACGCAGTCCGCGGCGCAAGCCGCCTGGGCGGCGGGGTTGGCGAACAGCACCGCTTCGGGGTTGAGTAGGAACGTCAGTTCGTCATCCAGCCACAGGGGATCGAGCTCGGTGATGTAGGCGATGTCGAAGCTGCTCTCGGTCATGCAAAGCGAGTCCGTGAACAGTTCCAACAGGGCGTAGATCGGGTAGACGTACCAATGCAGGTGCCAGTTGGCGTTGTGGGTTCCGCCCCCGCCGCTTGAGGTTTTTGTCTGTCCGGCACCAATCCCGGCGTCCAGTTCCAGCCCGCCCAGATTGACGAAGCAATAGGGCCGCTTGGTCACGTCCACCAGCCTTGCCGGTTCCCAAAACCCGATAGTGATGCCGATGCGCACGAAGGGCGGAACGGTTGTCGGGCAGGCGCAGAGAAGGGTGTCCGGGTTGGGCGGATCAGGGCGTTCGTCGAAGACGGTGATCGGCCCGATGGAAATGGGAAAGATGCAGTCCCAGCAGATATCCGTGATCGGGTTGACGAAGTTGCCGGTGCAAACCCCGGCTTTGACCGGATGTGGAGCCGCGATGAAGAGCAGGCCGGTCAAGATAAGGAGGGTGAAGGGGCGTTTCATCGGCCAAGCTCCCCACACAAGGGCTTGCTCAATGAATAGCTATAAGCTATGTTATTGGCATGTATGAAATAGCGTATAGCAAGAAGGCCCTGAACGATCTTCGAAGGATACCCGCCAACGAGAGGCGGCGTATTCAGGCCAAGATTGCTGATTATGCGAGCGATCCAACGGCGCACGCCCACCACGTCAAGAAGCTCAAGGGACGTGAGGGCTACCGGTTGCGGGTCGGTAAATGGCGCGTCATTTTCGACCTCGAAGGCCATGTCCTTGAGGTCTATGAGGTTGGCGCGCGTGGTAGTATCTATGAATAAGAGAGGTTTGTGATGACCCATCCGCAGTTTTTTGCCACGCCGGGCGGTGAGCAGATGGTGATCCTGCCGCGCGCCGAATACGAGCAGTTGTGCGAAGCGGCCGAAGACTTGGCCGACGTGCGCGTCTTCGATGAAGCCAAGCGCCGGTTGGCGGCGGGAGAAGACGAGTTGATTCCCGCCGCGTTCGCCAACCGTATCATCGACGGCGAAAACCCTGTGCGCGTCTGGCGCGAATACCGCGAGCTGAGCGTGAAGGACCTGGCCGCCAAGGCCGGGATCAGCGCGGCCTACCTGTCGCAGATCGAGGGCGGCAACCGCGAAGGTTCCGTCGCCACCATGAAGGCTCTGGCGGCAGCGCTCGACCTCGACCTCGACGATTTGGTTTAAGCCGGTCATCGCGCGTCCTTTCCGGTCTTCTTGCTGAGCGGAAACTCCCGGATGCGCAAACGCCGCCCGTCCTGGCTGACGGAGGCCGGAACCGCGGCGATCTGGAAGCGGCGGGCGAGCAGGCCTTTTTGATCGAAGTAGAGCGGGCGCTTGTGTTCGCGCATCAAGGCCAGCACGGGCCCTGCGACCAGCACGATCTTGGCCGGGCGTTTGATGCCCAAAGCCCAGGTGACCTGGGCCTCGTCCCGCCCGTCGACGAACAGCAGGTCTTTCGAGAGCGTCACGTAATCTAACGGATTGATCAGCGTGCCCGCCTTGGCGATGAGGCGGCCCTTGTCGTCTTGGATGTCTTTGGCGACGCGAATGCTCGGATCGAACAGGCGCGAGCGGTCTTCAAGCGCAGGGGCGATGCCCGAGACCGGCGGGGGCGTCTCCACATACGAACGGACCCGGCGCTCCGCATCCTTCTGCCATGCGTCCAAGCCACCGTTCCCAGCGAAGGCCGAAGCCTTGGCTTTGAGGTGCGCCAGCAGATCGGTCTCGATGATCTCCCATGTGTGTCCGCGCACGCCCAGATCCTTGGCCAAGGCTTCAGAACAGGGGAACGGCGCGGCCAATGACGCGAGCGTCAGGCACAAGGCCGAGGCTTTGATAACGGCTGTCATAACTGTCTCGATGGTTGGCGTGAACGAAAATGAATCCCGGTGGGATGATGCCGGGCGCGATGGGATGCAGGAGTTCGCCACGGCGCGACATCGTCTTGGCGACGCCGACGGGGCGTCCGTCGACCCAAACGGCGCGGCCTTCCACACGGATGGCGTCGCCGGGCAGACCTGCAACCTGTTTGACGAAGGGGTAATGACTGTTCACCGCTTGGGGCGGATCGAACAGGACGTAATCGCCCCTGTCGGGTTGGGTGCCGAGTAGGACCAGGAACACGGACTGCGGCAGGCTCTCGGTCTCGTTCCAGGCCAGACGGACATGTCCGCGCAGCCAGTGAACGCCAACGGCCGCCAGGACAAGTACCAGCATGCCGGTCAGGGCGATGCGATGAGAAACCGGCATCATGGCGTTAGTCCCTTCCTGACCGCCTCGGTGATGTCCTGCGCGCCGGCGATGACGGCGGGGGCGGGCAGGATGATCATGCGCTGGCGCGCGGCGAGACCTTGCAGGGCGCGGTCCAACTCGCGGGCGAAGGTTTCGGTGCGGGCGCGTTTGTCGTCGTCGGAAAGATCGCTCTCGGCGGTCCCGGCGATGAAGGTCTGCACGATGCCGTTCAGATCGACGGTGACGAGACGGGGCGCGGGATCGTACATGCGCCAAACGAACATCGCGGCGATGTTGGCGCCGACCAGCAGAAGCGCGATCAAGAATCCCCGGATCAGGGTGCGCAAGGTGGAAGATGAAGTGGGGTGCGAGGGGGCTTGAGATAACAACGGCATGGATCAGATTCCTCCGGCTGAGTGTTCGACCGCTTCCGCCAGGGACATGCCCTCGGCTTGCAGGCGGCGGATGGCCTCGAAGTCTTCGGCTTTGGACGAGTAGAGCTTGACCGAGAAGGGATCGAGCATGAGGCGGCCGATGGCGTAGCCGCCGGGACCGAGGATCATCACCTCGGAGTATTGCGAGCCGGAGCGCTTCAAGGACTTCATGTCCCGCTCCATGGCCTCGTCGACGGCGATGCGACCCTAGTTCTTGAGGAAGTTGATGCTGTCGGCCTTCTGCGCCAGGAAGCAGATCCAGTCGGTGTTCTCATACGACGCCAGGGCGGCGTCGTTCTTGTAGTAGTCGTTGACCGTCTGGGTGCCGGTGATCAGCGCGCCGTTGTACTTGCGCGCGCGTCGGGCCAGCCCTTCGATAAAGATCTTGGACGCCGGGCCATGCAGCAGGTCCCAGGCCTCGTCGATGACCACCGCGCCGCGGCGTTGCCGGTCGCCGTGATACATGGCGTCCGACGCCAAAAACATCATCATCATCATGACCAAGCCTTGCAGGTCCTTGCGGGTCTTGATGCCGGACAGCTCGAACACGGTCAGGTGGCTGCCGATCTTGAGCGTGCATTGGCCGTTCCAATAACGCTCGTAGATGCCGCCGCGCATACACGGGCGCAGCATTTGCGCGAGATCGCGAACCCGCTTGTCCTTGCCCGCTTCCAGGGCGAGGCCGACGTCGTTGATCTCGCCCGCCGTGCCCTTGGCGCGCCAGACTTCGGCGACGGCGCGTTCGATATGCGAATTCTCGTAATCGTCGGTCTCGGATTTGGTGCGGCACATCTGCTGCACCAATCCGCAGATCATCGAAAGCGCACCCTCGCGGTATTCGGGGTCAGACTCGAAGGCGTCGGCGTCAATGATGGAAAACGGGTTGAGGCAAATCTCCCGCTCGCCGGAAAACTCCACGAAATCCCCGCCCTGCAACAGGCACGAGTTCATGAAGGAGTACCCGTCGTCGATGACGATCACCTGACCGCCTGCGCCCGCGACCGAGGCCACCAGTTCCTGCATGAACACCGATTTTCCCGATCCGGACTTGCCGATCACGGCGACGTTGTAGTTGCCTTCCTGGTTGGCGAAGGGGTCCCAGTAAAACGGCTGACCGCGCCTGCCGATTAACAGCATGCAGGGCGAGTTCATACCTTTCCATTCGCCTTGCAAGGGGGCCAGATTGGCGCAGGTCCAGGTGACCAGGGTTTTGGTGCGCCCCAGCCGCGCTAACTCGGCGGTCATGCCCTCGGCGGGGAAGAACGGCATGGCACTCAGAAACGATTGGAGCTGCACGTAGCGGTCCCGGCTCAAGCGCCAGCCGTTGGCCTTGTACAAGCTGCGCACGGCTTGTTCGGCCTCGTCGCCGGTGCGCAAGGGGGCGTAGGTGACGATCTGATAGAAGCAGCGCGCCAGCTTGTGGCCCTCGCGGACCTTCTGTGAGATGTACTGCCATTCGCGTGCCTGTTCGCGGATCATGGGCAGGAAGCGGGCGAGATCGGTGTCAGCCTGTTGGGTGGACCGCGCCGCCTTGAGGTTGGCGCGCGTGCTATCAGACGTGTCGGTGCCGACGGTGAACGACAGGGAGGCGAGGAACGGGCAGGGGACACGCTGGAAGTCCGAGTAGGGCGAGCCGATCAGGTTGCCGCCCTGCCATTGCGCCCACACCTCGGGCCAGTTCTGCACGGACAGGCAGCGCACGTCGTGGGTGCCGGCAAACACCAGCCGCCACGGATGGACAGAGATGGCGTTTTCCCCTTGGGCAAATTGCTGGTGCAAGGGATCGAGGCCGCGCCATTCGACCGGATCGCGGCGATCCTCCTTCAAGGGGAACAGCCATTCATCGACGATGGCGAGGAACTCTTCAGGGCCAAGGGCCTTGGCGGGGGTGCCCAGTCCGCTCATGGCGGTGAGCAGGTTGCGTCTCGCGGCGGACAGCGTGCCGCGGTTCTTTTCCAGCGAGCCCGGCATGGAGCCGCAGACGAAGATGCGGAAGTTGCGCAGCAGGTGCGCCGTGCCCGGCAGCGGCGATGTCCAGCCGCCGCCTTCGAAATACCCCGTGCGCTTTTCGGCCAGCATGCGGTAGACCTCGGGCGCGCCGTCGCGCGCATCCCGCCAGCCATCCAGAATGCCGCCCACATGGGGCGAGGCCCAGCACATGATCTGCAACGAAGATCGGTCGGGCATGTTGTCGGAGAACGCAGCCGTCAACAGGCTGATGGTCTGTTCGGTGGCGCCCGTGAGTGGCGCGACTTCCAACATGAAACCGCAGGACGCGCGGTTGACGAACAGGCCACTTTGTTGGTCATAGGCCCGGTAGGGCAACAGGCCGACGATGGGCTCGTCCACCGGCGGCGGGCCATGGGGCTCCAGGAACCGCTCGTCGGTAAACAGCATGCTGATCTTGCGGTTGAGGGCATCGAGCACGGTCATGGTGTTTCCGTTCCGCTCTTGTCGTTCCCGGTTGTGTGTTCCGGGTTGGCGGGGAACAGGTGTTCGGGCGCGGTCCGCCAATTGGCCGGGCGCATGACCACATGGACGAAGCCGCCCTCGTGGTAGTGTCCGCCGCCGTCGACGAAGGGATAGAACCAGACCTTGGCCAGCACTTCGGTTTCTCGTACCCGCGTTTTTGGCACCCGCGTTTCCGGCACGCCACCGACCGTCCCGACGGGGAGCGCTTCGGGGAGGGAAGAAGCGTCCCCGCCGGGAACGGTGGCCCCAGGGGAGGGAGGGGCGGCGGAGCTGAAAACCTCGGAGGGAGCGGACAAGGGATCGAGAGGCGTGACGTGAATGGCGGTGTCCGCGCGGGCGTCGGCCTCGCCGATGGTGGCGCAGGCGAGACCTTGCTGGGCCGGGCAGTCCCATTGGCCGCTGACGTTGGGATTGCCCGCCGCGCAACCGGCAAGCGAGATAATGAGCACGATGGGAGAAAGGCGCATCATTGGGCGGCCTCCTTCAGCCAGGCGAGCAGGGCGGCGGGGCTTTTCAGACCGGCGGCGGTGACGCCGTCGGCGCGCATCAAAAACGGCGTTCCGGCGATCCCGTGTTCGGCGGCGAAGGCGTTGGTGCGCTCCAGCGCGTCCGTGTCGCAGGGGGCTGCGGACGGCGTGTCCAAGGTGTCGTCGAAGGCTTGGTGCAGAGCCGCAGCCTTATCCGCCGCGCAGAGCACCGCCTTGGTCGGCGCGATGGAGCGCCCCCACAAGCTCATCAGGTAGGTGTGCGTCTCGACCTCGGGCAGCCCCTTGAGGGTTTCTGCGAGGCGGCGGCAGTAGGGGCAGTTCACGTCGGCGAAGACAGCGAGCTTGTAAGGCGCGCCAGCGTTTTCGACGATGGCCGCATTTTCCGGCAGTTGATCCCAAGGAATGGACGCCAACGGCGCTTCGACGGTCTTGTCCGTTTGAAGAGCGAGATGGAGTTCGTCCCGGCGCTTGGCGGTCAGGTCTACGTGGCTCTGCAAATCGTAGAGCGTTCCGATGAGGGCGTAGCGCCCGCTCTTTTCGACGTAGAGGAGATTGCTGCCGGTGACCAGTTCGTAGAGGCCCGGCAGGACGCTTTCCCGAACGGACGAAATCTCCGTGTTCGGCAGGGTCGTTTTTAGCGCGGCGCGCACGTCGTCCAGGTCGTCCGCCCAAACGGGGGATGTGCAAAAGAGCAGTGCGGCGGCGGTCCCGCCGGTTATCAATCGTGACGGGGTCATCCGTTGGTTCCTTTCGTTTGCGCGGTTCGCGGAGCGATGGCGGCGTCAGGGGTCAGGGTGACGCCCGCGATGAACACCAGTTCGACCTTGGTTCCGGCCTGCATGACGATCACCGGCTGGTACTGCTCGGCGCGTTTGACCAGGTAGTCGGAGACTTTGCTTCCGGCGGCGTCGAGGCCCTGACCGAGGCCGCCCTTGATGATGTCTTGAAGCGGCTGGGCCGGGGTGGTCACGCCGGTGGTTGTCGTGAGCGTGTCCGGTTGCAGGGATTGGGCGGTCGCGCCGCCGATGCCGCCGATGGCTCCGGCCAGGAAGGATTGGGCGACCAGTGCGCCTTCGCGGCTGACCACCTGGCCGCGCACGCCGGCCTTGCCCGCGCCGGCCATGTAGCCCTGAACTGCGGTCTCGAACACTTCGCCCGGGCGGCGCGCGCAGGTCATGGTTTGCAGGCGCACGTAAACCTTCTCCGAGGACAGGTCGCCAAATGCCGCGCCGGTGACCGTGCAGCCGGTGAGGTCGGCGGTTTGTTTGGTCCCGCCGAGCGCGGCCGTCACCGCCGGGCCGGTGATGCGGAACAGCACCGGGCGGGGATCGGCTTGGGCGTTCACGCCGACGGCCGCATCGACGCCGCCGATCACTTCCGCCGGTGCGTAGGCTCCGGCGGGCACGTAGCGGTCGAGCGTTTTGGAGCCGCCTTCGCGGGCGCCCAGGTTGAAATGGATCAAGGTGCTCGATGACGGAGTCACGCTGTTCGTCGCGCCGGTCGCAGTGGACGAGTTCAAATCCGTGCGGCGGCGGATTTGCGGGGCCAAATCGCCCCGGACTTGCTCGAAGGGATTGCGGGTAACGGCGGTGGGGAGTCCGGTCTGGGCTTGTCCTTGCGGCGCGGCCGACGTTTTACGGTCCTGGGGCTCTCCCGGTTTTTCCCGGAGCGCTTCGATCTCTCCTTGCAGCCGCTCGATCTCTTGCGCCTGGGCGTCGATGGCGCGGGTGGCGTTGTCCGCCATGTCGGTGTTTTGCTTGGCAAGGTCCGCATTGTCCCGTTCCAGTTTTTGTCGTTCCGCTTCCAGGCGCTTGAGGCGACCCTCCATGGCGGCCATGCGCTCTTCGGAGATGTCCAGCCAGGAGCGTTCCGCCCGTGCGCCGCGCGTCAGGTCGGCGACGATCCGGGTGGTCGCCGTGTCCGCATTTTGGATCGGCGCGGAGGGCGCCGCGCCGTCCGCGAGAAACCACAACACCCCCGCGCCAAGAGCGGCAGCGCTGACGCCCAAGGCGGCTTTTTGCCGGTTGGTGGCGCGTTGTAGGAGCTCGTTGGCGCGCGTCTTCATTGTGCGCCCCCCATGCGGCGATGGACCACGTAGGCGGTGATGGTCTCATCCGCGCCGATGGTGCGGGCCGGAAGCCACACGGCGGCTTGGCCGGGGGCGAACAGATCGCGCTCGGTGAGCGTCACTGCGTCCGTTCCGGTGTTGCGGACCTGCAAGGCCACGCCCTGCAACGCCGTGCCGGTGACTTCGAAGGTCTTGAGGATCGACAAAGCGCCTTGGCGTTCGGCCTCGCCTTGGATGGGTTTTCTTACGTAACCCACAGGCGGTGGGATGATCCCGGCGGTGGCCTTCATGACTTCGATGACCGAGGCGTGGATCGGCGTTTGCGCTTCCCAGGCCTGGCTTCCGCGCTGCCCGCGAGCGCGTCGGCGTTGCGGATCAGGATCTGTTCCGACGGCACGTTCTCGGGCACCAGAAGGAGTTGGTAGGTGAAGCCCTTTTCCGTGGCGATGAACAGGTTCAACGGCTTTACGAGCGGCGCCACGGTGGGCTTGATGTAGATGTCGCCGGAGACCTCGTCATGGGTGATGTCAACGTCGGGGTCGCCGTTGACCATTCGGATGCGGTCTTGGGTGAGCGCGATGCGGCTGATCTCGCCCGCCGAAACGGTGGCCGTGACTTGCGCTCCGTCCACGCCTTGCTTGATTTGCAGGGCGGAAGCGGGAGCGGCCATGGCGACGAGCCCGGTGAAGGTCGCGGCGACGGTCACAGCCACGGTCATGGGGAGAAGGGTGATGCGGGCTTGGTTACTCATGGGGTTTTTCCTCCTCGAACTGGCTTAAGGTGAGACGCCCGGCTGCGTTCACGAAGCCGATGCGGTAGGTCACCGCTTCGCTGTCGACCTGGGATTCCCCGATGAAGCTCTTGAGCACGCCGGTGATCCGCACGGTGAGCGCGCCGGTGTCGGCGGTGACGGTGGTGGGGTAGAAGGCGGTGGCGAGCTTTCGGGCTTTGATGTCGGCAAGCCAGGTGTCGAAGGCGCGCTTGAACTGGCCGTAAAAGGCGGGATGGGCGATCTTCAAGATGGCGTCCTGCACATAATCCGTGGTGCCGGGGTGGACGTTGAGAAACGTCAGCGCGACGTCGCGGGCCATATCCTCCAGATAGGCGGCGTTGACACGCTCGCCGGTGGAATAGACCCGTCCGGCGGGCGACGGCACCATGACCACGGTTTCGCGCTTGGTCAGCACGGCCAGCCCCAACAGCACGTTGACCGAAAGGCTCAAGGCCAGTCCGGCGAGCAACAGATTGCGCCAGACGGTGACGGCGTGCAGGTGCGCGTTGTGACCGGCCAAGTCCATCAGACGTACCTCCGCACGCACGACGGCGGCGTCGCCTTGAAGCGGAACACGTTGGGAAAGAACCAATAGAGCGCGTAGAGGCCTAAGTTGGCCTGGCCGTTGCCCTTCATCCGGCGCAACAACAGAAACCCGCCGATCCCGATGCCCGCGCCGATCAGCAGATAGCCGCTCAGCATGCCGCCGATCAGGGGCCCAAGCATGACCAGGGCCTCGTCGACCGTCCAGAACATCCAGCGCTCCGGCTCGTCCAGGCGTTTGGGGATCATGTAGGCTTCCATCTTCGCCGCTCCGTTCAGATCAAGGCGGAGATGGACGAGGTGACGATGGGCAGCCCGTACCCGGCGATGGCGCCGACGCCGAACGCGCCGATCACCGCCCAGATGTTGAAGCGGATCACCGACGCCGCCAGCGCCGCGACCAGACCGAGCCCGGCCGCCAGTTTGCCGCCGCCGCCCTCGACCATGTCGGTGATGCGGTTGTTGACGGCGGAAAATTCGGTGCCGCCGGTTCCGGCTTGGGCCGAGGAGGCCACCGCCAGGGCGGCGATCAAAGTCAGCCCGGCGACGATGGCGACACCGGTGACGCGGTTGGCGTGAACCCGCATGGCGGGCGAGGGGCGAAGCCCCCTTTGCAGACAAAAAATACGAGACCTGAGCATGTTCGCTCTCCCCTTCCTTGGGCGGTTGTGGCCAGAAGGAAAGGCGAGAAAAGGCGCCCTGTCAAACCAAAAAATTTAACAAAAACAATAACTTAGAGCAATTTTAGCCAAGCCCTGATAACCCCAAATCAGCCCAGACAATTCCAGCTACGGCGAATTTTTTTTACGCCGCGCCGTCCGGCTGGAGGGCTGCCCAGGTGAAAATCGGCTGCCCCAACAACAGAAAGTTTTTATAAGTTTGATTCAGTTTTTAAGGCCGGATTGGCGGCGCGAAAACAAGGCGTTATCGTCAATGTTGCGCCTGATGGTACGAATGTTTGCGCCTGAAAGTACGACACCCGTGCGCCTGATCGTACGAACGCCAAAACGGGTTTTGCACAGGGTTATGAATCGGCGCGCGTGATCTTATCCACAGACGTGTGGGTGGGGGCGTGGATGGAAAGTGGAGCACTTTTTGCCATATACCATAAATAGGTGATGTATAGTTTTGCTCACGGTATGGATTGATGCTGATGGCCAATCCAAAATGGAAAGGTGAGATATGATTTCCGTGACATTTGATACGAATGCCTTGGATAAAGCGTGTCGCCCGGAGCGGTTCCCAAAGGATTCTAACCAAGCTGTTTATCAGAAAGTTCATGACGCGCTAAAGGCCGGCAATATGGCTGGGTATTATTCAGTCACGATGCTGACGATTGAGGGAATACAAAATGCTGATAGAGCAAAGGTTTTCTCCGGGACGAAGCTGACGACTTCTACCAGCGAGGAGACTATTACCTCAACTAGAGACCTTCATCCAGATATTCGGGCTAAGATTGGAAACGATGATATTACAACTATTTCTTTGAATATCACTGTTTCCCAGCCAGACAGGGCACCGCTGCATCCAGAGGTTCTGCGTCGAGTAAAGGCGGCTCATGGTTTGGGAGTAAAGGTCTTGAAAGCTCCTCCAAGATTCGGAGCGTTCTCCTATGACGATCCAGATGGGAAATTCTATCTACCAATAATGATCGTGGGCAATTGGCTGAATGGCTTGAAGCGGTTCAAGACGTTGGTTCTGCCATTGAGGCTCGGGGTGTGGGGTATGCAAGATTAAAAGCTCTGGGGCAGGAAATTGGAGAGGAGGTTGATCCGCAGCGGGTTTGGTTCCGTTCTCTTGATGCCGCAAAAGATGTTCACGAAGAGAATGCCGTAAAACGAGCTTTTCGTGAATGGGCCGATGGCGACAGCGTTGCATCCCACATCGCATATGGGATCGATGTTTTTTGTACGGGTGATGAAGGCAAGAGCAATGCGGATAAATCGATTCTTGATGCTCAAAACCGTGAGTGGTTAGAGGAAAAATATGATGTTCGTTTTATGACTGTTAGAGAGCTCTTAAGCCACCTACAGTCTGCTGGATTGGTGTGACAGGAAATGGATGATGAAGACCAGGGCTACCGGATGCTGTGTGGGCCGAGCTTGATGGGCGATTGTGGCACGCAACCTCAAGGTGCCGAAGATGTCGATTGCTGCCGTGGGATAATAAGGCTGCCGTGTGAGCAGAGTGCCGCTGACTTTTGTGAGACGACATATGGATTTGGGTGATTTTCCCCGTCTGGCAGAGTTCCTGGTCCGGTGCATCGACGAGGAGTCGCTGGGGGGATTGAGGCTGCGGCGCAATCAGGCCGGAGCCAAGTTCATCGCCCCGTGGCGCTGCGAAGAGCCGTTATTCGGCCCTAACGTCGCAGAGGTTGTTGTCCCTTCAGGGGACAGTGCTGTCGATCAATTTCTCGAAGACACGACCCGCCTTCATTACGGCTACCCTCTGCGCCTGTATGAGGACGGCTATATCTCTCCATTGTTCTTTATCGAGGTGGATGTCCGTCGGCGGGAAGATGGCGGAGAGGCTGCCTATTCTCTCCATCCGGTTTTGAAAAGCCTGGGCATTAACCGCCTGCTGTTGGAGGAAGCGGGGCTGTCCCGCGAGGAGGTTGACCTCCTCGCCAGAGAGCTGACGGGAGATTTTGGTGCGTTTGACGCTCAATTTGAGGCCGCTGCCGCCGCGCTGGATATCCCGGATAGCCTACTGGCCGACAACATGTTGGACCCCATGCCCCAACGAACCAACGGGCGGCAGTGGTCCAAGACCCCGATCCTTTTCGTGTGCGACGTTAGCGGCGTTAAGTACCGTCTGCGGTACGAGCTGAGCCGGTTCGTCGATCAATCCAAGTTTTTGCAACCCAAAATCCCCGATACCGCCCTAGGGGCCGTTCTCGATCCGATGTTGAATTCTCTTCTAGAACCCAAACCTAGGCCGCCTCGGTTCGAAGTGTCTGCGATGAACCGGCAGCAGTCTGATGCGGTTGACCGTGCTTTATCGGCCTCGTTGACGGTGATTACTGGGCCGCCAGGTACCGGGAAATCCCAAGTGGTGGTAAACATTCTGGCGAACTGCATTGCTTCAGGGGAGAGCGTGTTGCTCGCCAGCAACAACAACAAGCCCCTTGATGAGGTCCGCCGCCGCGTTGCCGAGCTCATGGATGGCGCCGGCGATTTCACGTTCCGACTGGGCAATCAGCAGGCATTTCAGGAAACGCGGACGGACATGACGGGGAAGCTGGGGCATCTTGTCGCGGCGGATGGGCAGTCCCAGATTCCCGACCTCTTGCGCCAGCTTGAGGCATTGTCGCTGGAACGCGACGGGTTGCAGCGGGAATTAGACGCTAACCGCAGCGCCCAGGCCGACATTGAACGTGCCTTGGCGAACGAGAAGCAAATCACGTCCACCCTACCGCCAATATGGGTCGAGCATCTTGGCCAGGAGGAACTCGGCCCCGTCGATACCACGAAGTTACGACGCATTGTCGGCAAGCTGAGGCGCTGGACAGGCAAAGAACCTGCCGGTCTACTCTTCGCCATCCTCAAACTATTGATGGGTGCGAGACTGCTGGAGGGGATAGAGGCCAACCTCCGTGATCTGTATGGGGCGCTGCCCATCGCCATCCAGAACCATGCGTTTCCAGGGGAGGGGCGTAGTTCCGCTGAGAGCCTGGGCATTGCTGCCTTGTGGCTCGAACAGCACTGCAATTGGGTTCGTTCGCATGTCCTGCGCCGGGAAGCCGAAGCCCGATTGGAGGCCTTGCGGACTGCGGAAACGATATTTCCCGAACTGGACGATGTTAACAACCGGAGGGTGGCGGCGGGCAAAGCCCTGTTCCGTGCCGCTTGGTCGGACAGGCTTTCCAGCAAGGCAGGCAGCCTGAAGGACGCGGCGGACCGGTATTTCGACCATGTTGACCGATGGCTCAAGGGTGGGGGGAAGAACAAGGCGTTCTTTGACGGGTATCGCCAAAGCGCCCAATCGGTCCTGGATGGCCTGCCTATCTGGATCACGACGAACCTGTCGGTGGGAGCTGCGGTTCCATTCGAGCCGGGCTTGTTTGATTGCGTCGTGATCGACGAAGCCAGCCAGTGCGATTTCGCATCGGTTCTGCCCCTCCTTTTCCGGGCTAAACGGGCCGTGTTCGTGGGAGATCCAAAGCAGTTGCGACACATACCCGGCGTTACGTCGGATCAGGAAACCTACGTGGCGGATAAGTCTGATGCATCAGACCTCTTGGTGAATTTCTCCCCGATCACTCGGTCCGCCTACGACATCGCGGCAAGCTCCGCAGTGGCGCGGGGTGACGACGAACTTCTGCTTTCCCAACATTACCGCTGCCATCCGGACATCATCGGGTTTTCCAACATGGCATTTTATGCCGACCGCCTCGTGGCGCGGACTGCTGCGGCAACTTCTGTCGATGGCCTCCAGGCGGGCATGACGTGGCAACACGTCGATGGGACTCTTCTCCGAACCGCTAAGAGCGCGGCAAACGAAACGGAAGCGCAGGCCGTTGTGAGCCTGATCCAGTCCGTCTTGGACCGGCTTCGTAATGCCACCACCACGATTGGCGTGGTCACGCCGTTCCGATTGCAGGCTGACTTGATCGTGAACATGCTGTCGGCACAATCGTGGTGGTCGTCTTATGAGAAACGTGTGACTGTCGGAACCGCACATGCATTCCAGGGAAGCGAATGCGATGTGATGATATTTTCGCCGGTCGTCACCAAGGGTATGAAGGAAAGCTTGGTTCGGTTCGCAGCGCATTCCGACGAACTTCTCAATGTCGCCGTCACGCGAGCGCGGGCTGCATTGTCTGTCGTCGGCGATGCAGGAAGCTGCTTGGCTGCGGGCGGGGCGCTAAAAGACCTCGCGGACTACGCTCGCAAACTGTCCGACAGGAAAGCAGGGCGGCCAACACCGAGAAGCGAGGCCGAAGCCGCCTTCGCCCGTATCTTGGACAAGTTGGGTTTCGAATGCTGCGAAGAGGTTCCGCTATATCGGCACAAGGACCAGGCGCCGTACCGATTGGATTTCGTTTATGTCTCACCCTCGGGGAACAGGTATGATCTTGAAGTCGATGGCGCCACACACTGCGAGAATGATCGGTTCCAGGAAGATGAGATCCGGGACAGAATCGCCGAAGCCGCCGGTTACACCGTTATCCGAATTCCGGCGGTGGATGTGCTGAAAACCCCAAATGCCGTTGCCGAGCGCCTTCGACATCTCACATAGCAACACGACTCCAGAGGCGTCAGCTATACCTAGCCAAGCGTAACGGATCGCACCGTGTCACCTGAAGACACTCCCGATTCCGCCGATCCCGCGTAAGGGTGAGCTCGTATCCGGGAATACTCTGCTTTTCCACGATGCGGCGCAGATCGAGCGCGAAGTCGGAATAGCGCGCCAAGCTGCCGCTTTTCTCGTACAGCGTTTTGAAGGTGAAGCCCCAGCCTTTCTTGCTGCGACCGCCGTGTTTGCGGGCGAGGCGGTAGAGCCAGCGTTCGATCCCGCCGGTAAGGGTGAAGTAGGCGGGGTCGATGGCGAGCACCAGGCGTTCGTTGACGATGCCCTGATAGAACCAATCGGGCAGGATGATCTCCATGCCCCTGGTCGTGCCGCCGACGGTCAGTTCGCTCCATTCGTTGATCCAACTAAAACGGTGTAGGCGTCGGGCTTTGCGTTGACGTCCGTCCGTTGCATCCGAGGCGGGAACCTCGGCGCGCAGGTTGGTTTGCACGGTGGTCGATTGCAGGCGGTCGAGCGCGGCGCGGAATCGCTCGTAGCCCAGCTTGCCCGTGGGGCGGCCCGCGAAGCGCAGGAACTGGTGCGGCATGAAGCGGAGCAGGCGTGAGGTCGATGCTCCCCTGTTGCGGGCGTCCATGATCTGGCTGGCCGCCCAGATCAGCACGTCGGCGTCCCAGATGGTCGCCATGCCGTATTCGGGCACGGCCTCGACGCGGATGGTCACGCCGTCGCGGTCATAGAGCAAAGACTTGATTCGTCGTCCCTTGGCCAGCGAAAAGAACGGAAACGCCATCAGATCCTGATAGTCGCGGATGCCGGACGGTTCGGGGATGCAGGAGAACAGGTCCAGTTGGCGCCGTTCCGACGGCGCAGTCCGGGCCATTGAGATCAGGCTTCGCCGGTGAAGCTGCGTTTGCGTTCGTCGATCCAGGCGTCGAGATCGGCGCGGTCGTAAACCACCCGCCGCCCGGCCTTGGCGTATCGGGGGCCTTCGCCGGTGACCCGCATGCGGTTCAAGGTGCAGGGACTCAGGCCCACGTACATGGCGGCCTGTTTGGTGCTGAGATATCGGGGACTGTTGTGTTCGGTGTCGTTCAGGCTCATCGCTTGCTCCTCCATATGCGTTGGAGCAATTCAAGCGATGAGGGGCGAAAGCCGATACGGTCGAAATCGGCAGATGCGGAAACGACCGTCCCGGTGAAGCGTTATTCCAGAAGCTCCCGGTAGCCGCCGTTCATGAGGTATAGCGCTTTGCGAATGCGCCGCCGCACACGGCTGCGCATCCAACTCCCGGCGTCCCATTCTGCCTTGACGGCATCCGCACCGAAAAGGTCAATGGCGATGTCGCGGTGAGATTTCCCGGCGGTCACGCCGTCAAGAGCGAGAAGCAATTCGCCCAGGTCCCTCGAACCGCGGCCTCGACTTTTTTAAACTGTTCGCCGGCCAAGACGGTCCATAGATCGTGAGTGCACGACAGCAGAACGGGTAAGCGCAGGCCCAGGGGAATGCGCAGGACGACGCCGAACGATGAGCCGGGGAGGCGGTCATTGGGAAAACGCAATTGCATGGCGGTTCCGTCCTTCGTGACCGTCAAAACCAAGCCGCCGCCCTGTAGCCTCAATCCCGATACGCGTGCGCCGGATTGACAGAGCGCGGGGAGCAGAGGAACGCCGTCGTCTTCGGAGATTTCGGCGTCGAGCATCGGCCCGATGGCCCAGAATGGTGCGGCGTGACCGGCACCGGCGTTGGGGTCCTCATAAGCGAGGAGCCCCCACTGTGCGGCCCGGAGGTCTTGCCGCGTCTGCCGATGAATCGGGAAGTCATATTCATCGGACGCACGGCGGATTTTGGAGGAGCGAGAACGCCACTCTGCCTGGTAATTCGGGTTTCTTCGGAGGAATTTCCAGGCTCTCAGGGGGTGGGGTAGTTTTGAAGTGTCCATGATTTTTCCTTGTCATTCGGATCGGGGTCGCGAAATTCCTGGTTGATCAGTGGGGCAGGCGGGCAGTTCTGCCTTTGTGATTGTCTTGCGTGTCCCTCCCAGCTTCGGTGGCAGCGGACCACGATGGGGGCCGGACGGCCCCCGCCTTTGGATGGCTCCACATAAAAACACAAAGAAAATGTATAAATAAAATGATTTACACAAAGACGATAAAGTAGGTAGAGTAAATGGTGAAAAGGATATTGGTCGGACGGCCCAAATGCAACCCTTTAGGGAATATGCCTTGGCAGCCTCGTCGTATCGTGTTGCGTGCGAAGGGCTCTTAGGGGGCGAATGGGCCGGACTTCCGATATCGACGCTGTCGGTATGCGGCGGCGGACAGTGGAAGATGGGGTGAGATAGATGTTGTCGAATAAGGCTAAGTATGCGCTCAAGGCGTTGGCGTACTTGGCGGCATCAAACAGAACTGCCGCCGTCCAGGGGAGCGATATTGCTGAGGCCGTCAACGTTCCGCGACGGTTTCTCGGGGCGATCCTTCTTCAGTTGAAGAATGCGGGATATGTATCCGCTCGACGAGGATTTGGCGGAGGCTACGGGTTACAGCGGTCGCCATCGGAAATTGCGGTGGGCGAGGTTGTTCGGTTGATCGACGGCCCTGTGGCGCCGTTGCCTTGTGCGAGCCGGAATGCGTTTCAACCTTGTGATGATTGCGGCGATGTCAATCGGTGCCGGATCCGAGGACTGATGATTGAGGTCCGTGATGCAATCGCGCGGCTACTGGATGAAAAAACCATAGCCGACATCTCTGAAGACCTGGACGGGTGTGAGGAGGGAAGGCTCTTCCAAGCTTAGTTACGCCAAAAAGACGACAAACATTATAGACATAATCAACAGTGTGAAAAGGAGCACAGCCATGTCGAACAAATCTCTCAAGCTCAAAACCCTGATACTCGCCATCGGGCTCGCCTCCGCGCCGTTAGCTGGGGCGGTCGCGGACACGGAAATCTTGAACGTCTCCTATGATCCGACCCGTGAACTCTACCAAGAGTTCAACAAGTCCTTTGCCGAACACTGGAAGGAAAAGACCGGTGAAACGGTGACGATCCGCCAGTCTCACGGCGGCGCGGGCAAACAGGCGCGCGCCGTGATCGATGGACTTGAGGCCGATGTGGTGACCCTGGCCCTGTCTTATGACATCGACGCTATCGCGGAGAAGACCGGCTTTCTTTCCAAGGACTGGCAGTCGCGTCTCCCTCACGAGAGTTCCCCTTACACGTCAACGATTGTGTTCCTGGTCCGCAAGGGCAATCCGAAAGGGATCAAGGATTGGGGTGATCTTGCAAGCCCCGGCGTGGAGGTGATCACTCCGAACCCGAAGACCTCCGGTGGAGCGCGCTGGAACTTCCTTGCCGCCTGGGGATGGGCGCTCGACCATTTTGGCGGCGATGAGGCCAAGGTCCGCGACTACGTCACCAAGGTTTACCGCAACGTGCCGGTTCTCGATTCCGGAGCCCGCGGCTCGACCAACACCTTTGTTAAGCGTGGCATCGGGGACGTTCTATTGGCTTGGGAGAACGAGGCTCTTTTGGCCGTCAACAAGCTCGGCCGGGACGATCTTGAGATCGTTGTGCCATCGGTTTCAATTCTCGCCCAGCCGCCTGTCACCGTGGTCGATCACTGGGTTGACGCTCACGGTACGCGCAAAATCGCCGAAGCCTATCTCAACTATCTCTATACCCCGGTGGGCCAGGAATTGGCGGCCAAACATTACTATCGGCCGCGTGACGAGGAAGTCGCAGGCAAGTACGCCAATGTCTTTCCGAAGGTAACGCGGTTCACCGTCAAGGACGTCTTCGGCGGCTGGCAGAAAGCCAGGCAACCCACTTCGCCGACGGTGGGACCTTCGACCAGATTTATGCGGTCGGAAAATAAACCACGCCGTAAATGCGTCGCCCGTGGATGGTCTGCGGGCGACGCGACGGAGAGGGAACAGAGCATGACGAAAGACGCTTTGAACGAGTTGGTTCATGATGCCCTTGCGGATGTTACGGATAAGAATCCAGCTGACTTTTCAATCCATAAGGATGGAAATCACTTTAGTGCGCGGATACTTGGAGTAACAGTAACGAGTGCGTTTCAGCCTATTTTTTCCAATCTCGACAGTGAAGTAATCGGGCACGAAGCCCTGCTGCGACCGCTGGCCGGAAAAGGGGCCCCCCTCTCGCCGGCCTTGGCCTTCGCCATGGCTGCGGAAGCAGGCAAGGTTGTGACCTTCGACCGCGTCTGTCGGACCATTCACCTGCTCAATTACGTCGCTCAGGCTCCGGACGACGGTTTCCTGTTCCTCAACATTCATCCCAGACATGTCGCGAACGTTCATGGGCATGGCAAGGTCTTCGAGCGTGTTCTACGCCACTACGCATTCCCAAGTTGCCGCGTGGTTCTGGAGATCACAGAAAACGAAACAGGCGAAGAAGCGCATCTGGCGGAAGCCGTGGCGAATTATCGTAAGCGCGATTTCGCCATAGCGGTGGATGATTTTGGATGCGGCCATTCGAACCTGGACCGGTTGTGGCGACTGCAACCGGATTTTCTCAAACTCGATCTTCGTGTGATCCAGGAAGCGTCCGTCAATCGTCGCGTCCGCAATAGCTTGGCGCATCTCATTCGGATGCTGAAGGAGCTTGGGGCTCAAACGATCATTGAGGGGGTGGAAACCGACGAGCAGGCGCGGATCGCACTCGATGCCGGCGTCGATTACGTCCAGGGATTTCATTTCGCCAAACCTTTACCGCTTTCCGAAGCTTTGAAAATCCGCGCTATCGCCTCTCGCACCGGCAAAAGTACGCTTGAACACATTTACGAGGTGGGCCTCTGACGCCTCGCCGCGTCGACACCGTGACAAAAGACAGGAGAAAGAAGATGACTGATACAAAGAAAGCGGGACAAGAGGTTGCCCGAGGGCGAATTTTCGAGAGCCTGACCGATTTGATCGGCGGGACGCCGCTGGTCAGACTGGCAAAGCTTGCCGCCGAGTCCGGCGTCAAGGGGGATATTCTGGGTAAGTGCGAATTCTTTAATCCCCTGGCCAGCGTAAAAGATCGGATCGGTCTTGCGATGATCGAAGCGGCGGAAGCTTCCGGTCAATTGAAACCTGGTGGAGTTCTCGTTGAGCCGACATCGGGCAATACCGGCATCGCCTTGGCTTTCGTCGCTGCGGCGAAGGGGTATCGCCTCATCCTTGCAATGCCCGAAAGCATGTCTCTGGAACGCAGAAAGATGTTGTCGCTTCTCGGTGCGGAAATTGTCCTGACGCCAGCCTCAAAGGGTATGAAAGGGGCGGTCGAACAGGCGAACGTGTTGCTGTCCGAGATTCCCGGCGCGGTCATGCCGCAGCAGTTCGAGAATGCCGCAAATCCCCAGATTCATCGGTTGACCACGGCTGAGGAGATTTGGCGGGATACTGATGGCAAGGTGGATGTCGTGGTGGCGGGCGTCGGAACCGGCGGCACGATTACTGGTGTTGGCGAGGTGTTGAAGCGACGCAAGCCCGGCGTGCGGCTGGTTGCCGTCGAGCCGGAGGATAGTCCGGTCCTTTCTGGAGGCCAGCCTGGACCGCACAAAATTCAGGGCATCGGCGCGGGTTTTGTCCCGAAAATTCTGAATACCGGGATCATTGACGAGGTCGTGAAGATCGGTAATGAGACGGCGCTTTCCACCGCCCGCCAGGCCGCCAAACTTGAAGGCCTTCCGGTAGGCATTTCTTCGGGAGCGGCCTTGGCGGCAGCCCTGGAAATCGCAGAACGCCCCGAGTTCGCGGGAAAAACCATCGTCGTGATTCTTCCGTCCTTCGCCGAACGCTATTTGTCGACGGCGCTGTTCGACGATCTTGACGGGAAAGTCACGGAGGTGTCGTCATGACGGCTCTGAGGATACCCCTTCTCAGGTTGAAGCTTGAACGTCCTGGCGTGCTTCCTGGCTTCGGTCCCGCGCTGGGCTTTACGCTTCTGTACTTGTCTCTGGTCGTGCTCATTCCCCTCGCCGGCGTGTTCTTCAGGGCTGCGGGATTGACCTGGGACGAGTTTCTCGCGAAGGCCTTTAGCGAGAGGGCGCTTGCGGCCTATCGGCTGAGTTTCGGTGGCGCCCTGGCGGCCGCGACGATCAACGCCTTTGCTGGCGTACTTATCGCCTGGGTTCTGGTCCGTTACCGATTTCCCGGCAAGAAGTTGATCGATGCAACCGTCGATTTGCCATTTGCCTTGCCGACGGCGGTTGCGGGTATTGCCTTGACGGCGATCTATGCCCCGAACGGTTGGATCGGGGCCTGGTTGGAGCCACTTGGCATCAAGGTGGCGTTCACGCCGATTGGCGTGATCGTGGCCATGGTTTTCATCGGGCTCCCGTTTGTCGTGCGAACGGTTCAGCCCGTCTTGCAGGATTTCGAGGCTGAAGTGGAGGAGGCTGCCCATAGTCTGGGTGCACGCCGAATACAGATATTTCTCAGGGTTATCCTTCCGGGGCTCCTCCCTGCGGTTCTGACCGGCTATGCCTTGGCCTTTGCAAGGGCTTTGGGCGAATACGGATCGGTGATTTTCATCGCCGGGAACATGCCTGGACTGTCCGAGATCGCGCCGCTGCTCATTATTATCCAGTTGGAGCAATACGACTATGCCGCCGCGACGGCGATCGCTGCGGTCATGCTGGTCGCATCGTTTCTCCTTCTGATTCTCATCAACTCCCTACAGGTTTGGCGCCGTGCGCGCCTTGGCGGATGAAGAAGGTGTCGGAACCATGACCATTACCAATCCCGAATATCCGTTGTTCAGCACCCGCCCTCAGGCGCTGAGCGAGCCTTTATGGGCAAGAATCTCTTTGATCGTCGCAGCCCTGGTATTTCTTGGGGGCTTCCTGCTACTTCCGCTGCTCGCCGTTTTCGTCGAGGCATTGTCGAGTGGGTTTGGCGCCTATCTTGCCGCGTTCGATGAGCCCGATGCTCAAGCGGCCATTCGTCTGACACTCATGACGGCGGCCATCGCCGTTCCCTTCAATCTGGTTTTCGGCGTCTCCGCAGCCTGGGCTATTGCCAAGTTCAGATTTCCCGGACGAAGTCTGTTGATCAGTCTTATCGATCTTCCCTTTTCAGTTTCTCCGGTGATCTCCGGCCTAATCTACGTCTTGATGTTCGGAGCGCACGGTTGGCTGGCGCCTGCTGCAGATGCCCTGGGCGTGAAAATCATATTCGCGGTTCCGGGGATCGTGTTGGCGACCGTATTTGTCACCTTTCCCTTCATCGCCCGTGAACTGATCCCGCTGATGGAAGAGCAAGGTTCCGACGATGAAGAGGCCGCAATGCTGCTGGGCGCATCCGGATGGCAAATCTTCAGGCACGTCACGCTTCCCAATGTGCGATGGGGCCTGATGTATGGGGTCCTGCTTTGCAACGCCAGGGCCATGGGCGAGTTCGGGGCCGTATCCGTGGTGTCGGGTCACATTCGTGGTCTGACCAACACTATGCCGCTCCATGTCGAGATTCTTTACAACGAATACAACTTCGTCGCCGCTTTTGCCGTGGCATCCCTTTTGGCCGTTTTGGCGCTCGTTACCCTCGGGGTGAAGAGTCTCCTTGAGTGGCAGTATCGGGATGAAATTGCGGCCATGGGTCATTAAAGGACAGTCCAATGATTGATATTCGCAACATCACCAAGACCTTCGGTGGATTTATCGCGCTGAATGACGTTTCGCTTCCCATCGCAGAGGGAGAGCTGGTGGCCCTGCTGGGGCCGTCGGGGTCCGGCAAGACCACGCTGCTTCGCATCATCGCCGGGCTGGAGACCGCAGACCGCGGAACCATACGATTCGCCGGGTTGGACGCCACGGAGCTCAGCGCGCGGGAGCGCCAAGTAGGCTTTGTCTTTCAGCATTATGCGCTGTTCCGCCATATGACGGTCTTTGAGAATGTCGCCTTTGGGCTCCGGGTTCGACCGCGTAGCGAGCGCCCAGCGGAATCCGAAATCAAGCGCCGGGTGGAGGAACTGCTGGAACTGGTTCATATCGGACGTCTGGCGGATCGCTACCCATCCCAACTCTCCGGCGGCCAGCGTCAGCGTGTGGCGCTGGCCCGCGCTCTGGCGATTGAGCCGCGTGTTCTATTGCTTGATGAGCCATTCGGGGCGCTTGACGCCCAGGTTCGCAAAGACCTCCGCCGGTGGCTGCGTCGGCTGCACGATACGCTTGGCATTACCGGTGTATTTGTAACTCATGATCAAGAGGAGGCGCTGGAAGTTGCCGACCGGGTGGTGGTCATGAGCCAGGGACGGATCGAGCAGGTCGGAACGCCGACGGAAATTTACGACAATCCAAGGACGCCGTTCGTCTATCAGTTCCTCGGAAACGTCAACAGCCTGCCTTGCCAGGTCCGACGAGGGGAAGCCGATGTTCACGGACTGATTATGCCCGCGCCGGAATATGCAGGCATTTCGAATGCGCCCGGCGTTGTTTTCGTTCGTCCGCACGATCTCGATATAGCCGATGAAGATCATCCGGCCAGCCTAGTCGCCAAGGTGGGGCATCAGACAATCTTAGGGCCTGTGGTGCGTGTCGAGTTGGAGACGTCATACGGCGAGCATTTAGAGGCCGAGCTGACGCGGGCCAGACATGCGGAACTCGGGCTGTCCCAGGGGGCTAGCGTTGGTGTGCGACTGCGCCGGGCTCAGCTCTTTTTGACGGAAGCGGTCCGGGGCCCTGAATTGCGTAACGACGACGTCTGATCGATTGGGGCTTGTTCCCGCACAGTTTCCTGCAATTTGCACAGCGACCGCCAGTCGCCGATCGATGCTTGGCGCGAATGGCGAGGTCCCTGTCGAGAACAGGGAAGCGCTCCTGCATTCAATCGGCGAGATCGGACCAACGTCCCGACATCACGCTGACTGACCTTTGCTGTCGATCCTTTGTGGCCAATTTGCTATATTGTCTATAAAGCCTATAGTCTTTGTGCGACCTGACGATTTATGGAGTGAAAAAGCATTGGATCAATCGGTTGTCCAAATAACTATTGTTTTAGTATTGGTGTGCATTGTTTTCTTTGGATTCGTCAGAGAAAAAATAGCGCCGGACGTTGTCGCCATGACGTCAATCGTCGTCCTGCTGGCGACCGGGATCCTGACAACGCATGATGTTTTGGGTGTTTTTAGCAGTAGCGCTCCGATAACCGTGGGGGCGATGTTCATTCTTAGTGCCGCCTTGGAACGGACCGGCGTCATTGACGGTATAGGTCGTTTGGTTTCCAGGGCGGCCGAGCGATCGCCGGCCCAGGCGATTGGCGTGATGATGCTCGGCGTCATGTTTCTTTCCGCCTTCATCAACAATACCCCTGTCGTGGTGATCCTGACGCCGGTGGTGATTGGCTTGGCTTACGCCCAAAAAGTGGCGCCTTCCAAGCTGCTCATTCCTTTGTCATTCGCCAGTATTTTTGGCGGAACAATGACGTTGATCGGCACGTCGACGAATATTCTCGTTGACGGCGTAGCCCAGAGAGAGGGCTTGGCGCCGTTTGGTATGTTCGAAATCACCATGTTGGGGCTCATTGTCGGGTGCGCTGGAATTATCTACCTGCTTGTGGTTGGGCGTTGGTTGTTGCCGGTTCGGGAGACACTCGCCTCGATGTTACCATCAACGGCTGACAGGCAGTTCATGGCGGAGATTCTTGTTCCTTTGGATTCTCCATTGATCGGCCAGACAGTTGGTCAGGCCGGTTTTACCGAGGAACGGGGTTTCCGGGTCATAGACCTCATTCGGGCGGACCGCTCTCATCGATACAGCTTTGATCGGATGGAAGTCGAGCCGGGCGACCGGCTCGTTATTCGAAGCAAGGTGAAGGATATGATAGGCCTGCGGGAGGCGGGGGACGTGGCCTTCGGTGGACGAAGCGGGCTGCATCCTATTGAGCCGATCTCGACAACCGAGACGAAGATCGTCGAGGGAATCGTCGGGCCGGACTCCAGTTCGATTGGACGACGGGTCGGTGATCTCGGTTGGCGCCGCGTGTATGGCGCCTACATCCTGGCTGTTCATCGCCACGGCCAAAATTTGTCACAAAATTACCAAGATGTGCGTCTTCGGGTCGGCGATTCAGTGCTCTTGGAAGGACCGGTCGCCAGCATTCAGCAATTGTTTGAAAACGGCGAGATCATCAACCTTTCAACGCCGACGGAGCGCCCGTATCGCCGATCAAAGGCTCCGATCGCTATCGGCGCGGTTGTGGCAGTGATGGTTCTCGCGGCACTCGAAATTTTGCCGATTGCAGCGTTGGCCATCATGGCTGCGGTGATCGTTGTCGCCCTCGGGTGTCTCGAATCCAACGAAGCATATGAGTCGATCCAGTGGAATATCCTGTTTTTGATCTTCGGCATGTTGGCTCTTGGATTGGCGATGGAGAAAACCGGCGCAGCCGAACTTGTGGTTGATAGCTTTGTTCTCGTTGTCGGGGGGCTGGGTCCGATCGCTGTCCTTTCAGCGGTTTATCTCATTACGTCGGTGATGACCGAGATGATGAGCAATAACGCGGCGGCCATTTTATTGACGCCGATTGCGGTGGGTTTGGCCCAGCAGTTGGGGGTTGATCCCCGACCCTTCGTCGTCGCCGTGATGTTCGCGGCCAGCGCCAGCTTCGCGACGCCTATCGGCTACCAAACCAACACCTTCGTCTATAATGCCGGTGGCTACCGCTTCATGGATTTTATCAAGATCGGTGTTCCCCTGAACCTCTTGATGTGGGTTGTCGCGACTATCGCAATTCCCATGATTTGGCCCCTTTAATGAGCCGTAACGGTATTTATCTGGCGCTATCTATCTTACCCACGCCAAGCGTAAGCACGCGGGTGACGCCTGGTGGGTGTGGTGTTCTTGGGGATGGGCAAATGCGATGTTAATCCGCCGTGCCGGTACAGTCGGCGGTCTGACCGCCATCAGCCGGCTGTTCGGCTTTGTCCGCGACATGATCTTGGCCAATATTTTGGGCGCGGGACCTTTAGCGGACGCCTTTGTCATCGCCTTTCGGCTGCCAAATCATTTTCGAGCCCTTCTGGCGGAAGGGGCGTTTAACTCCGCCTTCGTCCCAACATACGCAGACGTGTTGGAACGCGACGGAGACGATCAAGCCTTAGCCTTCCGCTCTTCGGTTCTAGGCTGGATCAGCATCATCAATTTACTGATGTTAGGAGTTGCCGTCGGGGCCACCGGCTGGTTCGTCGCTGTATTCGTGCCGGGACTTTCGGAAGGGAGCGCGCAATTCGAGCTTGTTGTCATTTTGACAAAAATTACATTCCCCTACTTGATCTGTGTATCAGTTGTTTCAGTTCTGAGCGGGGTGCTGAACGCTCATGATCGATTTGCGTCGCCTTCCGCCGCCCCGATATTGCTGAACATTTCAATGATACTAGCGATGACGGTATGGTGGCTCTTCCCATCCGCAAGTCATGCAGCAGCCGTGGGGGTGCTTGTTGGCGGTGTGCTCAAGTGTCCTTGCTGTTTGTTTCTTGCTACCAAGCCCGCATCCGCTTTTGCGCGTTCCCGCCGCTCATAACACCGGCTACTTCGAAATTTCTACGTCGCTTGGGTCCTGCTGTGATTGGTGCTGGAGGGGTTCAATTGGCCTTACTCGCCGATACGATGATTGCCAGCTTTTTGCCCTCGGGGACAATGTCGTTTTTATATTATGCGGATCGCTTGTATCAACTTCCGTTAGCCGTCATTGGCATCGCAGTTGGCACTGTTCTGCTACCAAACTTATCTCAACAGTTTAGCCGCGCCAATGAAGAGGGCTTGCAATCCACTCTCGGTAAAGCGGTTGCCGCTTGCCTATTGCTGGGCTTTCCGTGCGCGATAGGGCTGGGGCTTCTTGGCGATGTGATTATCGAAGTTCTGTTCGTTCACGGCGCCTTCAATCAAGCCGCCGCGCACGGGGCTGGTGGGGCTCTTATGGCCTACGCGGTCGGACTTCCAGCGGCGATCGCTTTGCGATCGTTGGTGTCGGCTTTCCATGCAAGGGGGGATACCAAAACGCCTGTAAAGGCCCTATTTGTTTCAATGGCTGTCAACATTGGACTGAAAATTATCTTAATGGGCAGCTTGCAACATATTGGCTTGGCAATTTCAACGTCTGTTGGCGTTTGGATATATGCAGGTTTATTGATGGCCTTATTGATACGCGGTGGCCACGTCAAATTCCAGCCGGACAGTATTCAAAAGCTGCGGATGTCGATGGTCGGATGCGCCTTGATGGTTCTGACCATCATTAAGGGGCGGGAGGTGGCTTCTCACTTATTTGTCGGTTTGACGCCACCGTTCCTTACCGTGGCGATTTTGTCGGTCGTTGGATTTGCATCTCTATTGACCTACGGCATGCCATTGATGGCGCAGGAGATGGTCTCGCGTCGGCGTCGGGCTCGTGGGAAGAACGCGTAGCTGCCCAACCTACGGCGCTAAAGGCCAAACGACGGGTATCATGAGAAAGGCGGCGATGAAAACGATCAATGCCAGCGGTGCGCCCAATCGGGGGTAATCGAGGAAACGATAGCCTCCAAGTCCGAGGACGAGCGTGTTGTTGTGATGGCCGAACGGTGTAAGGAAATCGGCCGATGCCCCGACCGCGACAGCCATAAGAAACGGGTCTCCGTTCAATCCAGCCGCTTCAGAGATGCCAAGAACGATGGGCGCAAGAATGAGTACGGTGGCGACGTTATTGAGCATGGGAGTCAACCCCATGCTGATCAGCAAGGTCAAACCAAGCAGAAACTCGGGAGAGGTGTCTCCGGCCACGGACAGTATGAAATGGGCAATGACCGTTGCCGCCCCGGTGCTATCGAGCGCTCCGCCGACAGGGATTAACGCTGCGAGAAACACGACGACTGGCCAGTCGATCCGACGATAAATTTCGGCGAAGTTAATTAGGCCGGATAGCGCCATCACCACGACGCTAGAACGAAAGCCGCATCCGCCCTCATCACTCCTGAAGCGGCAAGCGCGATCGAGCAGACAAATATTCCCCCCGTTAAGGCCGCACGACGTGGACGAAACGTGAGCCCTCTTCCTTTTAGGGGCACGCTCCCAAGGTCGGATGATAGTGTTTCCAAGCGGTGTGGAGGGCCGGCTACCAGCAACACATCGCCGGCGGCCAGGGTCACTTCGGAAAAACGCCCCTCGAAACGTCGACTGCCTCGTGCCGCGGCAAGCAGATCAACGCCCCAGCGGCCCGGCAGATCCAGCGAGGCGGGCGTGCTGCCGAGAGCTATGGATTCGGGAATGATGAGTATTTCCCGCAATTTCCACCCTTCTGGAAGATGGTTGCCGTTGGGCAGAGTCAAATCGCCTCGGCCGATGATTTCCTGCAAGAGATCGACCTCGCCCTCAATCTTAAGTGTGTCGCCCGGTTCAAGCTTTATGTCGGCTTGACGGGCGAAGACAAAGTGGCCGTTTCTTACAACGCCATTAATGTGCAAACCGGTCATTGTTTCGATCCCACCCAGATCGTTCCCGACTAAAGGCGAGCTCCTGGGGGTGTCGAGTTCCGCTTGGTATCGGGGCAAGGGATAATTCCCACCTGTCGTCTCCGCAGGGTCCCTGTCGGGCAAGAGACGGCGACCGGCTAGAATGATGAAGATTACGCCGACACTGGCGACAATCAGTCCAACCGGGGAGAAATCAAAGATACCGAACGGTCTCAGGCCGTGCTCGACTCTGATTTGGGAAATGACCAAGTTGGGGGGCGTTCCGATCATGGTGATCATGCCGCCAAGCAGCGTCGAGAAGGAAATAGGGATGAGAATCCGGGAGTAGGGAATACCCGCTTCCCTGGACGCCGCCATAGCCACGGGCAACATAAGAGCCAGCGCGCCTATGTTGTTCATGATGCTGGAAAGCAAGGCGGCGGTTGTACAGAGGATGATATAAGTCAGATCTGGCCTGTGCTTGGCTCCTGCGAGTTTTTGCCCAAGGGCGGTCAAAACTCCTTGGGCGACAACCGTACGGCCTAGTACCAGAATCGCCGCGACTGTGATGACGGCTGGATTGCCAAAACCGGCAAAGGCGTCATCCGGTGGTACAAGGCCAAGCCAAACTGAAATTAGGAGAGCGACGATTGCAATGATGTCGTAACGCCATCGGTCCGTGGCGAGAACCCCGAGCGTGCCAACCAGTAACGTGCAAATGAGAACTTGGTCCGTCGTCATACCGAAGACGGCCTCGCATCACGCTCTGTACCGGTTGCCAGTCCGGGTTTCGCCCGCCATGGCATCCGCAAGCGTCGTCCGGTCCAGCACCATAAGGGTGGCTTCGTGAGCCTTTCCAAAGACGCCTCGGATATGACACGCTGTTTCGTCTTCGCAGTCCTCACATCGCAGGTATGCCATCTTACTCAGGCATGGAAGCGGCGCGATAGGGCCGTCTATGGTCCGGACCACCTCTCCAAAGGTGATTTCCTCTGGGGGTTTTCGAAGGGCGTAACCGCCGTTTTTTCCGCGCCGCGATGAAACCAGCCCGCGGTGCTTGAGGTCCAGAAGGATTTGCTCCAGGAATTTTTTGGGTATCTTTTGAGCCTCCGCGATATCGGAAATCAGAAGTGACTCGCCGACACCGGCCTTCGCCAATGCAAACAGTGCTCGAAACGCGTATTTGGCCTTTTGCGACAGCATGTAGATCCTCTAGGAGCGCTGCTTTCAGCTCCCTCCCTCCATTTTTTCGACACTATAACAGATTTGTCGATTTGATGGATGGATTATACGGGGTTAGGGGGATAAGCCAATAAAATCCTTTGAATTACAGATGTTAACCTATATTCTATACTAAACCGATAGGGAATATGTGTGATGGCGATGGCGTACCCACGGCCCTTGGTGTGGCTCACGACACGGCCATTCAGGGAGGAGAACGAAATTCCTCCGGAATGGAGGGGCGTCCGTCGCCTGTTTCGTCTCTTGGTGCGCAGGGGGTGGAATATAAGAGTCGCCGGTGAGCGTAACTATGTACTCTGGATGTGTGGGCGCACTCTATCCGAAACAACCGAACGCCTGATCGTTCTTCCGGATGCGTTGTTGCCGGATTTGCCCGGTTCATACCCGGAGCAGTGTGTGATTCTGACTTTACATCGGGTATTCCAGGTTCGTTTCCAAGAGGCTAGGGCGCGCGGCGAAGAAAATGATCGCAACCCTCTAGCATACGCATTCTTTGCGGCCGATCATTTGACGTTTCCTGTCCCATCCAAGGGGGGGCGGTTTTGGTGGGGGCAGAGAAACTGGATTACACGGTTCCTTTGGCTACGGTAACGCGTTCATGTGATGCTCGGTGGTGGGGGCCAGGCTTTCAAATGAGCAAAGACTTCAAGCGTTGCCCATCATCGCTTCTTCCAGCATGGCGTCGATCCGTTGAACGGCAGACCGCAACGGGTCGTCGGCCAGATGGGCGTAGCGGGCGGTGGTCTGGGGCTGGGTGTGGCCGAGCAACTTGCCGATCATCGGCAGACTCTCGCCCATCATGACGGCGCCGGACGCGAAGGTGTGGCGCAGGTCGTGGATGCGCACATCGGCCAGTCCGGTGGGCAGTTCCAGTTCGGCTTCTTCGGCGGCTTCATGGCAGTCTTCCCATGACGGCATATAGCCGAACTTGTCCTGAAGTTCCTGGACCAAGGCGCTCACCTTTTCGCCGCCGTAGTCACGCCAATATAGGACGGTGGCCTGTTTGCGTATGCGTCGCCAGGGTTTTTGCAGGTCGGTCAGATACGCCGCTTCCTCCTTGCCGGTGATGACATAAGGGTTCCCGTCGACCCGCTTGACCGAGGCCAGAACATTCAAAGCGCCTTTTCCGAGATGCAGAACCTTGGCTCCGGTTTTCGAGTCCGGCAGGAAAGCACGGTCGCCCTGGATGTAGCTCCACTTCATGGTCTGGATTTCGGACAGGCGCGCCCCGGTGAAAATCAACAGCCGGAAAGCGGCTGCCGCGGAGGGAGCCGTTTCCTCTTCCTCGTCCAGGGCCTTGCGTAGGCAGATCAGTTCCTCCGGGGTGAGGAAGCGCTCCCGCTTTTGCTCCTTGTACTTCTTGATGTGGTAGCAAGGATTTGAACGGTCCGGACGATAGCCCCAAGCCTCCGCCTGGTTCAGCATCTTGGACAATACGCCAAGAGTGCGGTTGGCCTGATACGGTGTCTCACGCATGCCGTGGTGCAGGTCCGAAACATCGTCGCGGCTGAGCTTGAGCACCTTGACGGACCCCATGGCCGGCAAGATGTAGGTGTTGAGTGCATGCTTGTATTCGACCTGGGTGCGGGACTTGCAGTGGGAAGGAACGTATTCATCCAGGAAGCGTTCGGCCAGCTGTTTGACGGTCGGCGAGCGGCGCTCCGATTTCTTCTCCTCGTTTGGGTTCTTGCCGTCATCGATGTCGGTGATGATCTTACCCGCGCGCTTACGCGCCTCGTCGAAGGGGAGGGCGCCGTGCCGACCAACCTGAACCCGCGTGGTCTTGCCGTGCCGGGTAGTCTGCGCGATATAGCGCTTGCCGCCGTTCGGATAGACGCGCACGCCGAACCCCTTCAGTTGATCGTCCCAGACGAAATATTCTTTGTCCTGGACGGGTAGGGCGTCGATTGATCGCTTGGTGAGGTGGGGCATGGCTTACCCTTTCGGAATTCATTCGGAATTTTTCGGAAGGCGTTCACCTCCAATCTGTGATAACAAGGGATAACGTCACATGCCCATAAAATCAATATAAAACAGTATGATAGTTAAGCAATCTATCTCCAGGCAATTCCAGATATCTTGATATAAACAAACTCATAACCTGAAGGTCATAGGTTCAAATCCTATCCCCGCAACCAACAAAATCAAGGGCTTAGGCATAATCGCCTGAGCTTTTTTTGTTTCACGGAAGCAATACGGAAGCACACGAATCACAAAATAAACGCGGGGCGAGTTTCGAAAAAGAGGTGAATAGTCACCATAGGGGGTGATGTATCCAATCACCAACTTTACGCCAACCCATTAAGTTATTTGTGTCAGAAAGCGACGTTTTTATGGCTTGTTTTCGATCTACGATCCGTGAATCTGGCTAGATGAAAGCATGCCAGGTTGAGCCAGCCAGTCCAGAAATCTATCCTTATCTATTTCGTTGTTTGCAAGACGCGTAATAACGTATGCGAATTGACTAGCTTCCACGAGAGCCAAATCTCTGATGTTCCGCGCCTGCCACGGGACGTTCGGGTCGAAACCGGGATTGGCAAGGGTAGCTTTAGGAAACTCTTCCATACCAACGATGGCTGCCCCCCTAACTACGTCAGTCGCGCTATTTAGTTTGACTGCGCCGTTGCCATTAGAAGTTTTAAGTTCCATGATAATCTGTGTTTTGTGATTGAGGCCAATCTGTAGGTCGGCGGCGCCGGCGGTCTTACCGTCATCTAGGCGTTTGTAGGCGAGGCCCACAGCATTTAATAAATTTTCAACTTTTGTCTCAAAGTCCTTACCGCGCGCATGCTTTGCCTCACGAAGAAGGTCGCTGAATTCTCTTGAAGCTCGCTTAATGGCGGCCTCCCACAGATCGTTCCGCTCTCTATCCCGATAAGCGCGTACAGCCTCTCGGAAATTTTGTACAACTTCATTTAGATGAGGAATTCGATGCGACTTGAGCGCTTCAATAATTTTTTCATAGGAATCGCTGCGTAACAACTCAATGGGATCGGCTAGATTTTTTTGATGCAGGGCGAGAATAGCGGGTCGTGAGAGGACTTGATAGCCAGTATCTTCTGCCCTAAGCTCGCCCATCCACGCGACTTCACCTGGCAACCCAAGTGAAATTGACCGGGCATGCATGCGGATGGCTGATGCGAGGTTTCGTAATGCCTGTCGCAATTCTACTTTGCCCTGTAGTGAAGTGGGGCAATCGTCATCGGAACGGTGGTTCGCCGTGGCTGCAATCAAGCAGTCCGACCAGGCGAATAAAATCTCTGCACTCTCGCGAATCATGGTCTGGGCGACGCCGGAGCCGATTCTAGGAAGCTCGGGTGCGAGATCCTTTATGGCGGCCCGCCCTTCAGCCCATCGCATGGTCAGCATCGCCGCATTGGCAGCCAATGGATTGCGTTGCCATGGTTGCTCGATTAGAAAATCTACTGCAGCGTCCGCCATCTTGTTTTGAACAGTATTATTGAGTTGGTAAGGCAAGTTTTTTGCACTGCCTTGAATGCTGTATTCATAGGATGAATAGGCCGCATGAAGTAAGGTATAACGAAACGTTTTCTCGTTCTCTTCGCTTGCAGCCAGGCTAAGTAGGTCGGAGCCTCGAAGTTCAGCATATTTAATAAGCTGATTGGCGCTGCTTGGATGTAAAACGGACATCGCAACCGCACGCCCTACAGGTGTGACGGAGAGTCTCGTCGAATTACTGGTCATCTTAGAAAACTCCATTCGCGTAGACTGGCAACGGCTTTTTGGAATGGCTCATCCCAATGGTCGAGGCCGGCGGCATTCACCTGTAACTCCCGTGAAGCGCTAAATGTAGCTTTCAAGAAGGTTAGCGCATCGTCCTCGCCATCTACGACATTGGATGCTGCCAGTTGGAGCACGAGCGGCGTGAAATGGTCCGGCGATACTTGGCTTTCTAAGGTATCCAGATGAACGGGATTAAGAAAGTCTCGAACCACGGACTTATGGTGGAATTTATCATTTGCCAAGAAGATTACGCGCCCACTTTCATGTTCGGCGCCCATGCGTCCGCAACGGCCGGCCATGTTGTGGAACTCGCTGGCCAAGATAGGCTCCCGGCGGCGACGTTCAAAATTCCAGCGTTCCCACGAATAGAATATCGCCGTTCCAAGTGGGAAATTGACACCTGCAGCCAAAGTCGATGTCGCGAAGACTAGATCGACGTCGCCATTTTTGATCGCCTCTTCGACCTTCAAGCGGTCTTCTTCGACAAGGTCAGCGCAATGAATTGCAACGCGATGCGGCATTGTGGCGGAAAGAAATTCGGCTTCGGTTGTGCCTTGGCTAAGCCCTTCCAATAGCGGGGCGTTTTCTAGATTGTAGCCTTTTGAAAGGCAGTAGTTAGTGCATCCGTCGTAAATGTCCTGCTTTCGCATGCAAAAGACGACGATCAGTTTTCCACCATTGGCATCCATGCATTCATGGATCAACGCTTGAAGCTCTGTCGCTGTGTCTGGCTGATGTGGTTCTTCGGAAATCCCTTGATCGGGCATTTCCGTATGGAAAGTTAACCGTTTCGTGGGTGTTCGGCATTCATAAAGTAGATGCTTTTCGCGGTGAGGAACGCGGACGAGTTGTACCTCGAGCCATTCGGACAAGGCTTTTCCATCCTGTTCGGTGAGAACAGCGGAGAGGCCGATGAATTGGCCAGGTTTTGCTCGAGAGATCAGCGTCAAGAGTGTTTCGACATTTACACCGCGTGATTTGTCGCCGAGAATTTGTACTTCATCGG
>NZ_BKCL01000015.1:0-34199 GCF_008579125.1 Iodidimonas gelatinilytica
TTATCTAAACATGTTCTCTACTACGCTTTGCGTCACTAGAGATGCTTAAACAATGGTCCAATAATCGCTGAACCACCGTCCACATCTCCCTTCTCTCATCAACACTGTCAAAGAGCGAATTCAACCCCAACCGCAAAAGCAGTCAATCGACCGTTTAAGGCTATGAGGCAGAATTTTTGCCGCAATCGAGCAAACCTCGAAAGCAGCGAAGAACCGTCATATAAGCATCCCGTCTGACCGTGTCAAGCGAGAAGCCTATGTGCTGGTGTCGGAGTTTGCCGCCGACGAGGAGGTTTCTATGCATTTGAGCGGCGCGGGTCAAGCGACTTTTTACCAATAAGTCATTTTTTTAAATGCAGGCTCCAAATATGGCAGAAAACTGCGAATTGACAGCGCCTGCGATGCACGACATGGTTCTTGCGCGGCGCAACGGATGGAAACCGGAGGAACTTATCTTCTATGACATCCATGAAAGCGATGCGCTTATCCAAATCGAGGGCCCCATGCACGAAAAGACATCCACCACGGCACGCCGGAAAGAAAACAAATGGCTGAGGTCTATGCACGATGGCCAGTGGCCGCATGCCATTGATCTTGCCCGCGATATTGGTGGAAAAAGCTGGTGGGCAGGCTTTGGGGCTTTGTGCGCGGGGCTTTTGTTCTCTGTTATGCTGGGATTATGGACGCCTTCTGGTTCGGACAATTTAAAAAGCCAGACAGCAGCCACCGACAATGAAGCGCCCAATGATTCAGCCATGATGCCGTTTGCGGCCAACATCTCTGCGGCACCGCCACCGCTTTTAACCGCAGCGCTAACCGACACGCCCTCTAAAATCGTAGCCTCCGTGCACCATGGGGCGTCTTTGGATCAGCCAGCACCCCCTGCCGCCGCCCAATCGATCACCATAGGCCGCGGCGACACCATGATCGATGCGTTGATCAAGGCAGGCACCAACCGTATTGAGGCCCATAATGCCATCACCGCCCTATCCAAATTATTCGACATGCGTCGTTTGCGCATCGGACAAGTGGTGGATCTGACCTTCGCGCCCCATGAAGGGGACAAAACGCTGTCCCGCCTGGCGGTGCGCACACGATTCGATGAGCGGGTGGTTGCCCAAAGGGATGACGATGGACAATTCCACGCCAAACGCGAGCCGCTGCCCATCACCCCACTGCTGGCTTATGGCAGCGGAACCATTGATGACAGCCTGTATCTGGCGGCCCAGCGCGCCGGTGTTCCAGCCAAAGTGATTCTGGAACTGATTCTGCTCTACAGCTTCGACGTGGATTTTCAGCGCGAAATCCGCTCCGGCGATCGATTCGAGATTCTCTATCGCCGCGATGTGGCCCAAGAAGACGGCGCTGTTGAAGATGGGGCGATTCTGTTTGCCCGGCTTAATCTGCGGGGCCGTGACTTGCCGCTTTATCGCCATATGCCAGCGGATAGCGACAACTGGGATTATTTCAATGAAGACGGCAAAAGCGTCCGCAAAGCCTGATGAAGACGCCTCTGGATGGAGCGCGCCTGACATCGCGCTTCGGCAAACGCAAACATCCCGTATTAGGCTATGTGCGCTCGCATCAGGGAGCCGATTTCGGCGCCCCCACCGGCACGCCGGTTTATGCAGCCGGCAATGGCACCATCGAGCGGGCCAGTCGATTTGGTTCATATGGCAATTATATCCGTATTCGCCACAATGGCACTTATAAGACGGCCTATGCGCATCTGAGCAAATATGGCCGCGGCATAAAAAAGGGTGTGCGCGTAAAACAGGGACAAGTGATCGGCTATGTGGGGGCACGGGCCGCGTCACCGGGGCGCATCTGCATTATGAAGTATATGTAGGCGACAAACGTGTTGATCCCCTGACCTTAAAGCTGCCCTCCGGGCGGGCATTGGACGGACCGTTCTTGCAAAGCTTTCAAGAAGCCCGGGCAAGAATCGATGAAGATGTGCACGCCTTATCCCGTGCCAATGCCATTGTTTTTGCCGCAGTGGACAAGTAAAGCTTGGCAATAGGCGCAAAGCGATTGAGAGAAGAATGCCTGTGTATAAAATGCTTCGTTCCACAGCCGGGACAGATCGACCACAAATTTTCATCAAGGGCCTTTATTCTTTCGTGGGCTTGGCTTTCGCACGGCATGCGGGAGCATCTCGCTCTCCTCTTGATTATTAAAGATCTAGAACCTCCTAAAAACTGTCAATGCGCATCGTTTACAGCCGCGCGCTCGGGCGCTATCGATAGATCAACAAAGACAACTGGAAAAGTGAGCCCCCCATGCGCCGTTCCTCGATTGCGATCACCTTGTTATACAGCACCGTGCCCTTCACCCAAGCCGTAGCACAAAACCGCACGGATACAGCACAAGGCGTGGTGTCGGATTTCCTCGGCTGCGATCCGCTGATCATCCCCGCCGAACGGCTGGCCTGTTATGATACAGTGCTCAAACAATATAAACTGAAATACGGCCTGATTGATGGTAGCCCGGATGCCATCGCCAAGGCTGACAAAGCCCGCCCGCGCAGCTTCCCCAAAGCATCACCCCCCGGCGCTGTCCCTCAAGGATATGTAGAGGAAGAGCGTTTGGGAAATAACTCCGATATGCAGACTTCGAATGCCAGGGTGCGGCAAGGCGACATCATCAGAGGTCAAACCATACAACGCGCAGCAGAGCCCAATGATCTGACGCTTCCCCTTGAAACAACGATTACCGACTTCAATAGCAACAGCATTGGTGATTTTCGCATCCGCATCAAGGAAGGTTTTGTGTTTGAAAACACTGGGACATCTCGCATAACTGACGGTGACTTTTCTGGGAAATCGGTCACACTCGATAAAAATTTTCTTGGCCAGTGGCGCGCGAAGATCGAAGGTTACAATCAAAAATTTAATATCAAGCCAGCCACTTAAGTCTGTTTTGCTCAAAATATGATAGATAGCAAATCAGAGTGTGTTTTTAATGCCACAATTAGTCGGCATTTTGCGCAATTTTTGAATCAAAAGTTTACAATTCATATGCCCCATGTTGTCTTTTAGCTCTCAATGAAGTGGCTGCACATAAGCTTTTTGTATAAAAAAAATACAAACAGATATCGTGAAAAATGCCACATAACCTTGGAGAAAAAAATGAGCGCTTTATTTATGGGGAAGCAACGGCGTAGGCAATTTATGGCTGCCTCCGCTATTATTCTCACCGCATCTTCGGCATCTTGGGCGCAAGAAGAGGATGTTGCGAGCGGAGAATTGGAAGTCGAAGAAATTGTTGTCACCGGCTCACGCATCCGCCGACCCGACCTCAATGCTGTTTCGCCGATCATTTCTATTGATTCCTCTGATCTTGAGAAACGTTCATTCACAAATATCGCTGATGCTCTAAATGAGCTCCCTGCCTTTGGTGCCCCGGCGGCTAGCCACAAGGCACACAAAATGGGTTTTCTGTCGGCCAGAATTTTGTCGATTTCTTTGGCCTTGGAGCACAACGCACGCTGACATTGGTGAATGGCCGCCGTTTCGTGTCATCAAATGTCCCCTCCGTATTTGGACAATCCGGCGGGCTGCAAGTTGATTTTAACGTAATCCCCATCGCCATGGTTGACAGGATTGAAACAATTCCTGTTCGTGGTGCGCCCATCTACGGCTCTGATGCCATCGCAGGAACAGTCAACGTTATCCTTAAGGATGATTTTGAAGGTTTCAACCTTAGCGGGCAATATGGGCTGACCACGGATAAAGGTGATGGTGAGCAGTGGCAGATCCAAGGTGTTTGGGGTGGAAACTTTGCTGACGGCCGCGGCAATGTCGTCACAAGCATCGAATTCAATCGCCAGGATGGCGTGCGAGGTGGAACACGTGACTTCTTCTCAAAGGGTGAAGCTTTTTTTGATGAGCAACCGGACTTTGCTGATGTAGACGGCGACGGTGATCTAGACGACGTCAATACCATTCTCCGTGACCAACAGGTTCAAATTATTTCTCTTGGTGGCATCATTTCACCTGGCCCAACCGTCATTCCGTCCTTTGGCATAGGATCCTTTGGTGGCGAGTTCCTGCAATTTGAAGACGGCACCGGCAATATCATTCCCTTCACGCCAGGTGCAGCCATCAACGGATCAGCCTTCTTTGCCGCAGGTGGGGATGGGGTTGACCTGTTCGATCTAGTCGATCAAATCCAATCACCACTGGATCGGATTGTTGGCTCATCAATTGCCAGCTACAAATTGACAGACAATATCACTGCTTTCTCGGAAATGCTGTTTGCCAATACCAATGCGGTGGAACTTTCCAATCAGGCAGGTTTCCAAACTTTTGCTTTTGGCGGCGACTCCGGAGCTCTGGAATTTTCCAGCGACCATCCATTCTTGAATTCACAAGCGCGAGGTGAATTGGCACGAGTGGGTGCTGATACCTTCTATGTGAATCGTTTTAATTTCGATTTTCTGGATGAAGGCCGGCAGCGCCTTGAAAGCTCCTTGTGGCGCGTTGTCGCCGGCCTAAGAGGGGATTTCAAAGCAGGCGAGCGGACCTTCCAATGGGAAGCCTCTTCCGTTTTCGGTGAGTCCGATATCGAGACCAGCGGAGTCAGCATCATTGACCAGAATTTCGTCAATGCACTGGATGCAATTTCTGTGACCGAAGGCGACCTGCAGTCGCTAATTGATGCCGGCGTTGCCGACGACCGTGCCGGGGCAATCGCTGAACTTGAAGCTCTCTCTGGAACAAAATCCGCTGGCGTCGGAGACATCATTTGTCGTAATGTTCTTGAATTCGCACGTGGAGACATCGACCCGCCAATATCCGGGAATGGCCTCGTTGATACCGATCTTCCGGGTATCGAAGGCTGTGCACCTGTCAATCTGTTCGGCGCGGGGCAGGTTTCACCGGAAGCCCTTGCTTTCATCACCGGAAACTCCGTCACAAATTCTGACATTAAACAACGTGTCTTCAATGTGAACCTCTCTGGTGATGTTTTTGAACTACCTGCAGGTTGGGCTGGATTTAGTGCGGGATATGAAAATCGTCAGGAAACCGGGGTTTTCAATCCGGGCTTTCTTGCGGCATCAAACTTGAACCGCTCGTCGCCTGCCAATCGGACGGCGGGAACCTTCACAACCAATGAAGTCTTTCTGGAAGGTTATATCCCGGTCATTTCAGCGGATATGAACATCCCGTTCCTGCGGTCCTTCTCACTTGAAGGTGCAGCGCGTGTCGTAGACAACTCCCTTGCCGGAACAGATACCACCTACACATTTGGCGGGCAGCTTGGCTTCACCGAAGATCTGCAAATTCGCGGCAACTTCACACAAGCTATTCGTGCTCCTTCTTTGACCGAGTTGTTCACGCCGGATACTTTGAGCTTCTCATTCGCCAGTGATCCCTGTGATTCTCGTTTCTTGGATGAAGGGCCTGATCCTGCAACCCGACAAGCGAACTGTGCAGCTGCCGGCCTACCTACGGACTTCACATCCGATATTGTTAATGCATCTCGTCAAGGCATCAATGCTGGCAATGCGGATTTGCGGAACGAAGTCGCCGAATCCTATACTATCGGTGCCATCTTTACTCCGCGTTGGGTGCCAGGTTTCTCTTTGACGGTGGATTATGTAAATGTTCAGATTGAAGATCGCATCACCTCATTGACACTAACCCAGATCATGCAATCTTGCTTTGACTCCACCGACTTCCCAAATGTGGGAACCTGTGATCAATTCGAGCGGGATGCTACAGGTCAGGTCGTTGATTTCCGTTCTGGTTTCAACAATGCGGCCTCATCCGAATTCCAGGCAGTTGTCTTTGATGCCAACTATTCCTTCGACATTTCCCAAGCACTAGGAACTCTCTCCGATAGCTGGGGCGGCGGCGACAAAGGCGAGCTTGGTTTCCGTGTAAACGGCATCCGCCGTATCCAAAACGATTTCTCCGTAGTGGGCGAAGAACCCAATGAAGTTATTGGTAGCTTTAGCGATCCCAAATGGTCCGCAACATTCGATACGACCTATACCTATGGGCCGTTCCGTGCTTTCTGGCGGATTGTCTATCAGGACAAGACCTTGCTTGACCCGCAAGGGGATAACTTCTTCCAAAATGAAGCTGGAGAATTTGTCTCAACAACAGGGGCTCGGTTTATCAATAACCTGACCGTTTCCTACGATTTCCTTGAGAAGTTCACAGCTCAGGTCACTGTGGATAATATTCTGGATCGTAATGTCAGTAGAATTGAACAAGCAGATGGCGCTTTCGGGAGTAGCGAGTTGCTCGGACGCTTTGTGACATTCTCTTTCAGTGCACGCTTCTAATCCTTTCCAGGATTGGACAAAGAAAGGCCCGCCCCTTTATCGGGGGCGGGCTATTTTGTTGGCGATCAGGTATTTTAGGGACTGGCCCCGAAGGGCCACATCCAATGCAGCGATCAGGCCGCTTTTTCCTGCGGGTCCGCCACCGACAGCCGCAGTTGGCCGCTTTCGCCAACACTGACCTTCACCGTCTGACCGTCTTTCACCTCACCTTTGAGGATAATATCCGCCAGCGGGTTCTGCACCTGCCTTTGAATGGTTCGTTTCAAAGGCCGGGCACCATAAACCGGATCATAGCCCGCCTGAGCCAGCCAAGCGCGGGCTGCATCGTCCAACTCCAGAGTGATCTTGCGGTCCACAAGCAGGTCTTGCAGCCCTTCAAGCTGGATATCCACAATCCCCGCCATTTGATCGCGTCCAAGGCGATGGAACAAGATCACATCATCCAACCGGTTGAGAAACTCCGGGCGGAATGCGCCGCGCACCACGTCCATCACCGCATCGCGCGCCTGCTCCACATCCGCGCCATCCGGCAATTCGGCGATCACCTGACTGCCCAGATTAGAGGTCAGAATAATCAGGCTATTGGTGAAATCCACCGTGCGTCCCTGCCCATCGGTCAGTCGCCCATCATCCAGCACCTGCAACAGCACATTGAACACATCGAGATGGGCTTTTTCCACTTCGTCGAACAGGATCACCTGATAGGGCCTACGTCGCACAGCTTCAGTCAGCACGCCACCTTCTTCATAGCCCACATAGCCCGGAGGTGCCCCGATCAACCGCGCCACCGCATGCTTTTCCATGAATTCCGACATATCCACGCGCAACAAGGCGTGCTCATCATCAAACAGGAATTGCGCCAGTGCTTTCGTCAGTTCGGTTTTCCCCACGCCGGTAGGGCCAAGAAACAGGAACGAGCCAATTGGCCGATTGGGATCTTGCAATCCCGCCCGCGCCCGCCGCACCGTACTGGAAACCGCATCGATGGCTTCCACCTGCCCCACCACACGGCGGCCCAGCGATTCTTCCATACGCAACAGCTTGTCCCGTTCGCCTTCCAGCATTTTATCCACCGGAATCCCGGTCCAGCGCGAAATCACCGAGGCAATATCGCTGTCCGTCACCTCTTCACGCAGCAACGTGTCGCCCGATATGCCGGACACACCTTCACTGTCGGCAATGCGCTTTTCCAGATCAGGGATCACGCCATAAGACAATTCCCCGGCACGGGCCAGATCACCGCGCCTTTGCGCCTGTTCCAGTTCGATCCGTGCCTGATCAAGCTGTTCCTTCAATTTCTGCGAGCCGGTCAGCTTGTCTTTTTCCGCCCGCCAGCGCACCGTCAGTTCGGCGCTGTGCTGTTCCAGATCCGACAATTCCTTGGAAAGGGTCTCAAGCCGTTCTTTCGAGGCCGCATCCTTTTCTTTCTTCAAGGCTTCCCGCTCGATCTTGAGCTGGATGATCCGGCGGTCCAATGCCTCGATTTCCTCGGGTTTGCTTTCCACCTCCATCTTCAACCGCGAGGCCGCTTCATCCATCAGATCGATGGCTTTATCGGGCAAAAAGCGGTCCGTAAGATAGCGGTTGGATAAAGTGGCAGCCGCAATGAGCGCGCCATCGGTGATGCGCACCCCATGATGCAATTCGTATTTTTCTTTCAAGCCACGCAAGATCGAGATGGTGTCTTCCACCGTTGGTTCTTGCACAAATACCGGTTGGAACCGCCGCTCCAGCGCCGCATCCTTTTCCACATATTTGCGATATTCATTCAGCGTGGTCGCACCAATGCAGTGCAATTCACCCCGCGCCAAAGCGGGCTTCAACAAATTCGAGGCATCCATCGCCCCATCGGCCTTACCCGCCCCCACAAGGGTGTGCATTTCATCGATGAACAAGATGATGTCACCGGCACCATTGGTCACTTCTTCCAGCACGCCTTTAAGGCGTTCTTCAAAATCGCCACGATATTTCGCGCCGGCAATCAAGGACCCCATATCCAGAGCCATGATGCGACGATCGCGCAGGGATTCAGGCACATCCCCATTGGCGATGCGCAAAGCCAGCCCTTCGGCAATGGCGGTTTTCCCCACACCGGGTTCACCGATCAGCACCGGATTGTTCTTGGTCCGCCGGGCCAGAACCTGAATAGTGCGGCGGATTTCCTCATCCCGACCGATCACCGGGTCCAGCTTGCCATCACGGGCCGCTTGTGTCAGATCGCGGGAAAAGCGCTTCAATGCTTCAAAGCTGCCCTCGGCCCCGGCGCTATCCGCCGTGCGGCCTTTGCGAATATCATTGATCGCCGTATTCAAAGATTGGGCTGAAACACCTGCATCCTTGAGAATTTTTACGGTCCCGGCTTTCGCCTCCACCGCCAATGCCACCAACAGACGCTCGGCGGTAACAAAGCTGTCGCCGGATTTTTTGGCCAAGGCTTCGGCGCTTTCGAAAATACGCGCCAATGCCGGATCCAGATAAACCTGTCCGGCGCCGGCCCCTTCCACCTTGGGCAGCTTTTCAAGAGCGGCCTCGGTTGCCGCCAAAGCCTGCTCCGGCTTGCCGCCCGCTGCCCGGATAAGATTGGCTGCCAACCCTTCCTTATCATCCAGCAACACCTTTAAAAGATGCTCCGGCGTGAAGGTCTGATGGTTGGAGCGCAGGGCCAAACCTTGCGCCGATTGAATAAAACCGCGCGACCTGTCAGTATAGTGTTCCATATCCATGGATCATAATCCCATGCTTGGGCGCCCCCCTCTTAGAGGCGGCAGCGCCATGTCCCTGTTCAAATCGTCGTCATAAACACATCCATTATGGCACGAAGGCGATCCTCCGCCCGGCATGTGTCTGGTTATGGATATGGTGTGCCACATCTGTGGCTCAAGTCTTTGATCTGGATCAGACCAGCGATTGACAGGGAGACGGGTTCGACAAAACAGGAGGTGCCCGGGGGAAAAAAGCAAGGGAGCACAAGGCCCCTCCAATATGGGGGCGGCTCTTTTTGCATGATTATAAAACAAAAACCCACAGCAAAGCGCGCCGCGAACAGGCTTCGCAGCGCGCTTTAAAAACAGTCAGATACGCTTATTCGGCAGCCAGAGCGGCCGGAGCGACGGACTTTTTCTTTTTGATTTCAGACTTCAAACGACGGGCTTTCAAGGAAAGCTCGGCATCTTTGGCCTTCAAAAGATAATTGTCGAGACCTTCACGGTGGTCGACAGACCGAAGCGTGCTCACCGCAATGCGGAAGCTGACCGCCCGGCCAAGGGTTTCGCTCATCAGGCGAACCCGTTTCAGGTTCGGCAGAAAGCGGCGCTTGGTGCGGATATGGCTATGACTGACTTTCATGCCAGTTTCCACACGCTTGCCCGACAATTCGCACACGCGGGACATGTCTCGATCCTCTTGCTTATGTGACAGCTTGGCACCGGCATCATGGATGCACCGTGACAAGCCCTAAATTTCTCATGGCCGTATGGTTGATCCGCTTACGGCAGACGCGGCATCTACACCGCTTATCCAGCGCCGTCAAGCCTTGCGCAACGCCGAAAGCTTTGCAACCGCCTTAAAACCCCTCGGGGGCCCGCAGCTTCAGGCTCAAGGCATGGACCTGTTCACGCAGGTCTTCGGCCAAAAGTGCATAAACCATCCGCTGGCGCGCCACTGCCGATTTTCCCGCAAATTGCGCACTTTCCATTTCCAGATGAAAATGGCTTTCGCCGGTTTCGCGGTGCCCTGCATGGCCCACATGCTTATGCGATTCGTCGCGCAAATCCATATGGGTCGGATGAAAGGCCGCCAACAGTTTGGCGTGAAGGGCTTGCCCCACCGGCCCCAACCCCTGATCGGATGCGTTCTGTTTTGTCATGGCATGGCCCTTTGGAAGGAAAAATCATCGTTGTGCTTGTTCCATCTCTGGCGATAGCCGATATTGACTTTATGCGAAAGTCAGAACGTTTCCACGGCTGGGTTGACGATGGCGCCGAACGGACGTGCGATCATCCCGATTGCACCGAATCCGCCGGCTTCCGGGCGCCGCGCCGGGATCGCCGGCCCGGCTGGCACTGGTTTTGCCTCGATCATATCCGGGCATGGAATGCCAATTGGGATTATACCGCCGATATGGGCGCAGATGCGGCGGACCGCTTGCGGATGGCGGCCCCCATGTGGGAACGCGAAACATGGCCCATGGGCAATCTTCCATCGGGCTGCGCGGTGATGAAGATCTGATGGACCTGCACGGGATCTTTGCCCACACGCCCGGTTTTGGCACAAATTACACCGATGGCACCCGCCGCCGCCCCGACGGACAAAGGCTCAGCGCGAAAGATCTGGCAGCTCTGAAGGCTCTTGGGCTTGACGCCAGTGCAACAAAGCAAGACATAAAGGACTGTTACAAACGTCTTGTCCGGCGCTTTCATCCAGACAGACATGGCGGAGATCGCCGCTATGAAGCATCGCTCAGTGCCGTTATCCTTGCTTATAAGCATCTGACGCGCGAAAAAACATTAGCAGATTGATCGCCCTTTGTTGCGTATTCAACCAGATTGGAAAGACCTGTCGTGACCGTTTCTGAAAAGCCTGCCCATACAAGCCTGCCCGACAGCACAATTTCGGCCCGCGATGCTTTCGGCATCGATCTGGATATGGAAGTACCCGCCTTTTCAGAGCGCACCGAACATGTGCCGGATATCGACCCCACCTATGTCTTCGATCCGGAAACCACCGCGGCGATCGTGGCGGGCTTTGCCTTTAACCGGCGGGTGATGATCCAAGGCTATCACGGCACCGGGAAATCCACCCATATCGAACAGGTGGCCGCAAGGCTGAACTGGCCATGCGTGCGCATCAATCTCGATAGCCATATCAGCCGAATCGACCTGGTGGGCAAGGATGCCATCGTGCTGCGCGATGGCAAACAGATAACGGAATTCCGTGAAGGGCTGCTGCCTTGGGCGCTGCAATCGGCCACCGCTTTGGTGTTTGATGAATATGATGCAGGCCGCCCCGATGTGATGTTCGTGATCCAGCGGGTGCTGGAAGTGGAAGGCCGTCTGACCTTGCTTGACCAGAATCGCGTCATCCGCCCGCATCCCGCTTTTCGCCTGTTCGCCACCGCCAATACGGTGGGTCTGGGCGATACCACCGGGCTTTATCACGGCACCCAGCAAATCAATCAGGGCCAGATGGACCGCTGGAATGTGGTGGTGACCTTGAATTACCTGCCCCATGATACGGAAACGAAAATCGTACTGGCCAAGGTGCCGGACTACCAAAATGAGGAAGGCAACAAGATCGTCAGCCAAATGGTGGCGGTGGCCGATCTCACCCGCGCCGGTTTTATCGCTGGCGATATTTCCACGGTGATGAGCCCGCGTACGGTGCTCACATGGGCGCAAAATGCCGAAATTTTCAAAGATGTTGCCTTCGCCTTTCGGGTCAGCTTCCTGAATAAATGCGACGAGGCAGAGCGGGCTTTGGTAGCAGAATATTATCAACGCTGCTTTGGCACCGACCTTCCCGAAGCCGCATCGCGCATTGCGCGGGCCAGCTAAAGATTGTCACATCCGCTATGACAAACCGTGACAGATCCGCATCGGAAACCTTCAAGCGCGTTTTGGCGGGTGCCACCCGTGCACTTGGAGACAAGCCGGACCTGGAGGTGAGTTTTAGTCACGACCGTCCGGGGCTGACAGGCAATGATCTTCATTTAAAAGCACCATCCCGATCCTTGCCACCGGAAGAAGTGGCCGATTTACGCGGTCAGGCCGATGGGTTCGCCATGCGTTTGGCCCATCATGATCCGCGCCTTCATGCCAAAAATGCCCCTGCAGGCGAGGTGGCCCGTTCGGTTTATGATGCCATGGAACAAGCGCGGGTGGAATGTATCGGTGCGAACCGCATGGCCGGCGTAAAAAACAATCTGGCCCACGCATTGGAAACCCAATGCCGCACCCGCGGATTGCACCGTGTCACCGAGGCCGGAGAGGTGGCCCTGTCTGATGTGATCGAGCTGCTGGCACGCGAGCGCATGACCGGCGATCCCTCTCCCGCCAGTGCGGGGGCTGCCCTTGATCTGATGCGCGACTGGGTGGAAAGCCGGGCCGGTGAACGGCTGGACGGCTTGCGCGCCGCCATGCCGGATCAGGCGGCCTTTGTGCGTCAAATGCGCGGGCTGCTTGCCGACCTTGATTTGGCCGATGATCCCGAAGAGTCGGAAAAACCCGAAGACACCGAGGACGAGCAAGAGCCGGACAAAGACGGGCAGTCCGATGAGGATGCCGAAGGAGAAGGAGAAGGCGACGACGGCGATGGGGCTGCAGACACGCCAGAGGCCGCGGAAGACGACCAGCAACAGGCCGATGCTGAAGGTGGCGACAGCGTTGAAGTGGAAGGCGAAGACCTCTCCCAGAACGATGATAGCGACGAAAGCATGGAAGGGGCCATGCCGTGGCAGCCCAATCAGCCCTTGTCCGACCTTCCCAATTCCCCTTTCTACCGCGCCTTTACCCAGGAATTCGATGAAGTGGTGCGGGCGGAAGACCTTTGTGAAAATGAAGAACTGGACCGCCTACGCGCCTATCTAGATCAACAAATGCTGCATCTTTCCGGAGCCGTAACGAAATTGGCCAATCGGTTGCAGCGGCGTTTGATGGCGCAGCAAAACCGATCTTGGGATTTCGATCTGGAAGAAGGCATTCTCGATTCGGGCCGGTTGAGCCGGGTTGTGACCAACCCCATGCAGCCTTTGTCTTTCAAGGCAGAAACCGACATTGAATTCCGCGATACGGTGGTGACCTTGCTGCTGGACAATTCCGGCTCCATGCGCGGTCGCCCCATTTCCATCGCAGCCATTTCCGCCGATATTTTAGCCCGCACATTAGAGCGTTGCGGGGTGAAAACGGAGATTTTGGGCTTTACCACCCGTGCATGGAAAGGCGGCCAATGCCGCGAAAAATGGCTTAACCAGGGCAAGCCCGCCAATCCCGGACGCTTAATGATTTGCGCCATATCGTTTATAAAACGGCGGATTCGCCGTGGCGGCGGGCACGGCGCAATCTGGGCCTGATGATGCGCGAAGGGCTGTTGAAAGAAAATATCGACGGCGAAGCGCTATTATGGGCCCATTCCCGCTTGATTGCGCGCCCCGAAGAACGCCGCATCCTGATGGTGATTTCCGATGGCGCACCGGTGGATGACAGCACATTATCGGTAAATTCCGGCACATATCTGGAACAGCATTTGCGCCAAGTGATCGGCTGGATCGAAACCCGTTCGGACGTGGAACTGCTGGCCATCGGCATCGGCCATGATGTGACGCGCTATTATCGCCGCGCGGTGACCATTGTGGATGCGGAACAACTGGGCGGTGCGATGACAGATCAACTGGCGGCATTGTTTGCAGAACACCGGCACCAATGGCGCAATGACGGCCCTGTGCGGGTTCTCTAGACATGAAGCGCTGGCTGGGGGTGGCACTGGATAGCCTGCTTCCGCCCCGCTGTTATGCCTGCGGAACATTGGTGGACCGGCAAGGGGCCTTGTGCGGCCCATGCTGGAGCGGCCTGCACTTTATCACCGCGCCATCTTGTATGCGCTGCGGCTATCCATTCGAAATTGGCCTTGACGGGCATCATATGTGCGGTGCTTGCCTTGCCCATCCACCGGCTTATGACCGCGGCATCAGCGCTCTTGTCTATGATGATGCCAGCCGCGCCCTGATTTTGGGTTTCAAACGCGCGGACCGGCTGGAACTGGCAAAACCATTGGCGGGGTTGATGGCACAGGCAGGGCGCGACCTTTTGGCGCAGACGGATCTGATCGTGCCGGTGCCTTTGCACCGAACCCGCCTCTTGTCGCGGCGCTTCAATCAATCGGCTGTACTGACTCGGGCACTTGCGCAAATATCGGGCACATCATGGACCCCGTTCCTGCTTGAACGCACCCGCCGCACCCCCAGTCAGGGCGGCCTGAGCCGGGCCGAACGCGCCCGCAATGTGCGCGGGGCCTTTCGGGTGCAGCCCAAAGCACAGGCGGCACATGCGCTCAAGGACAAGCATGTCTTGCTGGTGGATGACGTTTTGACAACCGGCGCAACGGTCACCGCCTGTACGGGGGTCTTGCGAAAGGCCGGAGCCAGTTCTATCTCGGTTCTCACCCTTGCGCGGGTTGTAACGCCGGGCCAAGGCCCGATATAGCAAGGTCAAGAAATGCCAAAAAGCGGAGTTTGCATGGCCAAGATCGACATTTATACCAAAGCCTGGTGCCCCTATTGTGTTCGGGCAAAAGGCCTTTTAAAGCGCAAACAGCAGTCTTTCAGCGAGATTGATATCGGCTCGAAAACGGAAAAGCGCGCCGAAATGATCGCCCGTTCCGGCGGCGCCTCCACCGTTCCCCAGATTTTCATCGATGGCAAGCATGTGGGCGGCTGCGATGATCTGGTGGCGCTGGATCGTGCGGGCAAGCTGGATGCCCTTTTAGGCGCATAAACATGGCCCGTCCCCTGACGCTTGGTCTTGTGCAACTAACCTCTTCGCTGGATGTGACGCACAATGTGGCGATCACCAGCGATCTGGTGCGCAAGGCAGCGTCAGATGGGGCGCAGCTTATCCTGACGCCGGAAATGACATCCTGTCTCGACCGGGACCGTGACCGGGCGCTCGAAACAGCCTGTCTGGAACAAGACGATCCGGCCCTGCCACAATTTCAGGCTTTGGCGCATGATCTGGGCATTACCTTGTTGATCGGTTCATTGCCTATCCGGCTGCCTTTGGAAGAAACGGAAGGGGGCGCGCCAAAACTGGCCAACCGGTCTTTCCTGATCGGACCCGATGGGGCGATCATGGCCCGTTATGATAAAATTCATCTGTTTGATGTTAGTTTGGGAAATGGTGAAGGCTATTGCGAATCCGCCAGCTACCAAAGCGGAGATCGCGCCATCGTCGCCGATATGGGGGCGGCGCGTTTGGGCCTGAGCATCTGTTATGATGTGCGCTTTGCCGCTCTTTACCGGGCCTTGGCGCAAGAAGGAGCAGAAATATTGACCGTTCCCGCCGCCTTTACCCGCACAACGGGAAAGGCGCACTGGCATGTCTTGTTGCGTGCCCGCGCCATTGAAACCGGCAGTTTTGTGGCCGCTCCGGCGCAAAGCGGTCGCCATGAAGATGGCCGCGAAACCTTTGGCCATTCTTTATTGATCAGCCTTGGGGCGAGATATTGATGGATGGGGCAACGGATGTGGGCGTCAGCGTTGCCCGCATTGATCTGGATGATGTGGCAAAGGCCCGGTTGAAAATTCCTGCCTTGCGCCATGACAAGGCCATCAGCATAAAACACTCATAACAGGCCTCTTGCTTGCCATTTTTCTCATCCCGGCTTAAAGGAATTGAGCCTAAAGAAATTGGCCCAAGAAAATGGGACCGGAACATGACAAGGCGGGCCGCAGGAAAAGCGACATGATTGTTTTTGATCTGAAATGTTCATACGGACATGGTTTTGAAGGCTGGTTTCGCAGCATGATGATTTCTCCAGTCAGTTGGAAAGCGGGATTTTGGCCTGTCCCGATTGCGGCTCCACATCCCTTAGCAAAGCCTTTTCCACGCCCCATCTCAGCAAAGGCGGCGCAAAAGGCGATCCGGATCAAAAGGATGCAAGCCCTGCATCAAGAGGCCTTAACGCCCGGATACATGCCCCGGCCATGGCCTTTGACGACGAAGAACGGTCGGTGTTCAAGGCGGGGGATTTGCCCGAACATGTGCGCGCCAGCCTTGATCGCACCATGGGCCGCATCCGCAAGCATGTGGAAACCACCTGCGATTATGTGGGCGACCAATTCGCCGAGGAAGCACGCCGTATCCATTATGGCGAAGCGGAGCTGCGCGGAATTTACGGCGAAGCAAGCCTTGAAGAAACCGAAGACCTGATCGATGAAGGCATCGACGTGCTGCCCCTGTCCGGCGTGCGCGACAAGCCCGATGCCTGATAGGCCACGTTTTTAAACCGGGGTTGCTGCACCGATATAATTGACGCTGGTATCGTGCGACGAATGCCAGCAATCCCCAAGAACGTCATAAGACAATCCGGAAATTTTCCCCACATGGAAGCCTGCATTTTCCAAGGCTTGCGTAAATTCTATGGGGGTGACGAACTTTTTCCAGTCATGGGTGCCGCGCGGCACCCAGCCCAGCACATATTCCGCCGCCATGATCCCCAGCGCAAAAGATTTTGCGGTGCGGTTCAATGTGGAAAAGATCAGCAAGCCATCATCTTTGACAAGACGGCGGGCCGCCGCCAGAAACAACGCCGGATCGGCCACATGCTCGATCACTTCCAGCGCCAGAACCACATCGAATTGATTGCCTTCTTCCGCCAGCTGTTCGGCTGTGGCCTGTCGGTATTGGATCGGCAGCCCCATGGCCTTGGCATGCTCCCGGGCGATAGAAACGGTTTCGTCGGACACATCCAATCCGGTCAGATTGCCCCCCAAGCGGCTTAATGGCTCGCAAATAAGACCGCCCCCGCATCCCAAATCCACCATATTAAGGTCTTTGAAGGGTCGCAATGATGCCCCATCGGCTTTTTTGTGCCGCATGATCGCGGTACGGATAAAATCAAGACGGGCAGGATTAAGCTTGTGCAAAGGCCGGAAAGGGCCATTCGCATCCCACCAATGTTCGGCGGTCTGTGCAAAACGATAGGCCTCATCGGCATCAATGGTGGCGCTTTTCGAGAGTGGTTTATAAGGAGCAGTCATGGCGCACGACCTTGCTTAATGTTTCGGACTTCTTGCGAGAGAGCGTCGTTACCCTTATGAATACGCCACTTCCATCTAGGACGGATGCGGCACTTGCCTCGCGTTTCGTAATCTGTCGGTCAGTTGCAAGGACCATTCTATGGCGCGTATTGTCAAGAAGTTCGGTGGCACCTCGGTTGCCGATATCGATCGCATCCGGGCGTCGGCTGCCTTTGTGAAACGGGCCGTTGATGAAGGCCACGAAGTGGCTGTGGTTGTTTCCGCCATGTCGGGAACCACCAATCAATTGGTCAACTGGTGTCAGGAAGCCTCTGCGCTTCATGATGCACGGGAATATGATACGGTGGTCGCCGCCGGTGAGCAAATCACCGTCGGTTTGATGTCTATCGTGCTGCAAAGCATGGGCATACAGGCCCGGTCGTGGCTGGGCTGGCAAATTCCGGTCAAAACCAGTGATGTACATGGGGCGGCACGGATCGAGTCTATCGACACATCGGACATGGTTCGCCGCATGGGCGAAGGTCAGGTGGCTGTGGTGGCTGGTTTTCAAGGCATTGGGCCCGATAACCGCATCACCACCCTTGGGCGCGGTGGCTCTGATACATCGGCTGTGGCTTTGGCCGCAGCCATGGGGGCGGACCGGTGCGATATTTATACGGATGTGGACGGCGTTTATACGACAGATCCACGCATTGTGTCCCGGGCGCGCAAGCTTGGCCGCGTCACCTATGAAGAAATGCTGGAAATGGCTTCATTGGGCGCAAAAGTCTTGCAAACCCGCTCGGTGGCCATGGCCATGACCCACGGAGTGCGCGTGCAGGTGCTCTCCAGCTTTGATGACGTACCCGGCACGCTCGTCGTGAATGAGGAAGAAATCGTGGAAAAAGAACTTGTCACCGGCCTTGCCTATTCCCGGTCCGATTCGGTTGTCACCGTCTATGGCTTGCCCGACCGCCCCGGCACTGTGCCGATCTGTTCAGCCCGCTGGCAGAAGCCGATATCATCGTCGATATGATCGTCCAAAGTCAGGCCCCCCATAATGACGAAGCGGAAGTCACATTTTCCGTTCCCGTTGCCGATCTGGCCCGGGCCAAAGACGTTCTGGAGGCTAATCGCGAACGCATCGGCTATCGCGCCATCGATACCAATGCCGATGTGGTGAAATTGTCAGTGGTGGGGATTGGAATGCGCAGCCATGCCGGTGTGGCCAATACCATGTTCCGCACTCTGGCGGATAAAGGGATCAATATCCGGGCCATTTCCACATCGGAAATCAAGGTCAGCGCCTTGATCGATTCCGAATATACCGAGCTTGCCTTGCGGGCCTTGCACACGGCCTATGGGCTGGATGCGGATCAAGGTAGCGCCGCATGAAAGACGCAATGATGACGCCGCAAGAACCGGATATCACAATGCCCCAGACCCAAAGCGGAGCCGAGCGCCTGCACGCATTGATGGCGCGGGGAAATGCCTTTTTGGGGGTGGAATGCGCCATCATGGGTGGTGCCATGACATGGTTGTCCGAACGCACTTTGGTATCGGCCATTTCCAATGCCGGCGGCTTTGGCGTGATTGCCTGCGGCGCCATGAGCCCCGAGCTTTTGTTGCAGGAAATCCGTGCCACCAAAGCCCTGACCGACAAGCTTCGGGGTCAATCTCATCACCATGCATCATCAGTTGAAAGAACTGGTGGATGTCTGCATCGAGGAAAAGATGAGCCATGTGGTTTTGGCGGGTGGATTGCCGCCGGGATGGGCCATCAGCGCCTTGAAAGACGCTGGCATAAAATCCATCTGCTTTGCTCCGACCGCCTCTTTGGGAAAAAAACTGGTGCGCTCCGGCGTCGATGCTTTGGTGGTGGAAGGCTCGGAAGCCGGTGGCCATATCGGCCCGGTCTCCACCAGTATTTTGGCGCAAGAAATTCTGCCCGAAATCCGTGATGTGCCGGTCTTTATCGCCGGCGGCATCGGGCGTGGGGAAGCGCTGGGGGCTTATCTGGAAATGGGGGCCTCTGGCGTGCAGCTTGGCACCCGCTTTGTCTGTGCAACGGAATCCACCGCCCATCCAAAGTTCAAAAAGGCATTTTTGCGTGCCTCGGCCCGCGATGCCATAACATCGGTGCAACTGGATGCGCGTTTTCCGGTGATCCCGGTGCGGGCTTTGAAAAACGAAGGTGCAAAACGCTTCATGGAGGCGCAGCGCGAGATGATCGCCCGCGTCGATCGCGGCGAACTGGAGATCAAAGACGCACAATTGGAAATCGAGAAATTCTGGGCCGGCGCTTTGCGACGCGCCGTTGTCGAGGGCGATGTGGAGCATGGGTCGGTCATGGCCGGGCAAAGTGTGGGCCTTGTCAAAACCGAAGAGCCGGTGTCCGAAATTCTTGCCCAATTGCTTCGTCAGGCCACATGTTATCTTGAAAGGATGGCGCCGGACGGATGCGACGAGATGGGGGCTGCACGCTGAAACGGAAAAGGCCTTCAAGGAACAGGGCTTTGTGATGGGAGCGGAACCACATATGTTACAGAAATGGACTGGATGTGACTGATTTGGCCAGTCGCCCAAGGCTATTGCTGCGCCGCTTGCATCAGGTCATGGCCGGACCGGGCAGCGCACAAGAACGGCTCGACAAGCTGACAACGGTCATCGCCCAGAATATGGTGGCCGAGGTCTGCTCCGTCTATCTTGTTCGCGCCGGCGAAATCCTTGAACTGTTTGCCACCGAAGGCCTGAAGAAAGAAGCGGTCCACCGCACCCGCCTGCGCTTTGGCGAAGGCTGGTGGGGCTGGTGGCGCAACGGGTTTTACCGCTTAATGTGCAGGAAGCCTCCACCCATCCACGCTATGCCTATCGGCCGGAAACGGGGGAGGAAAACTATCATTCCTTCCTTGGGGTGCCGATCGTTCGTCACACCAAAGTCACCGGCGTTTTGGTGGTCCAGAATGTCAAACCCCGTGAATATTCCGCCGAAGAAGAAGAAGCGCTGCTCACGGTCGCCATGGTTTTGGCCGAATTGGTGGGATCGGGCGAATTGGTAGACCCCGCTGAAATTGCCAATGGCTTGAACCAATCCGGCCTGCCGCTCACCATCCAAGGTCAGAAAATGGCCGATGGCATCGCCATGGGGACCGCTGTTTTCCATGAGGCCGCGTTGAAGTCACCCATTTTGTGGCCGAAGATGTGGAGGTGGAAAAGGCCCGTCTGATTGATGCCTTTGAAACCATGCGCCAACAGATCGACCGCATGATTGCCTCACCGGAAATCGGCACGGCGGGCGAACATCGGGAAATTCTCGAAACCTTCAAGATGTTTGCCTATGACCGGGGCTGGCAGAAACGGATTTTTGAATCCGTTGATGCGGGCCTGACGGCAGAAGCCGCTGTGGAGCGGGTGCAACAGCAAAATCGCCGCCGGATGGCCTCCAGCACAGACCCCTATTTGCGCGAACGCCTGTCGGATCTGGATGATCTGACCAATCGTTTGCTGCGCACCCTTGCCGGACGCATGGATGGGCAGGATCTGCATGAGCCGTCGATCATCCTTGCCCGCACCATGGGGCCGGCGGAACTGCTGGATTATGACCGCACAAATCTTGCCGGGATCATTCTGGAAGAAGGCAGTTCCACCAGCCATGTGGCCATTTTGGCGCGGGCCATGGGGATTCCTTTGATCGGCCGCTGCCGCGATATTTCCGAACATGTGCAAGCGGGGGACCGGCTGATTCTTGATGGCGATGGTGCGCAGGTTCTGGTGCGCCCCAGCGACGAGATCTGCGAAACCTATAGCGAGAGCATCGCCTTCCAGCATGAACAGGCGGCCCAGTTCCGCGCCGAACGGAACTTGCCGTCCATCACCCGCGACGGGGTGCGCATCCAATTGTTCATCAATGCGGGGCTGCAAGCGGATATGGCCCATCTGGATGCCTTGGGTGCGGATGGCGTGGGGCTGTTCCGCACGGAATTCCAGTTCATGGTCAGCGCCACCCTGCCCCGGCTGGAAGCCCAGCAGGAATTTTATAAAAACGTTCTGGATGTGGCACAGGGCCGCCCGGTGGTGTTTCGCACGCTGGATATTGGCGGCGATAAAGCGGTGCCGTTTCTCCCCCGCGAAGATGAAGAAAATCCGGCCATGGGCTGGCGCGCCATCCGCATCGCTTTGGAGCGTCCGGTGCTGCTACGCTATCAGTTGCGGGCCTTGATGGCGGCAGCGGCGGGGCGCACTCTATCGATCATGTTCCCGATGATCGCCGATATGTCGGAATTCAAAGCCGCCCGCAATATTGCCCTGAAGGAATTGGCCCGATTCGAGCGGCTGGACATAGCAAGGCCCGCCAAGCTGGAAATCGGGACCATGTTGGAGGTGCCGTCCCTGGCATGGCAATTGGACCCGCTGTTGAAGCTGGTGGATTTCGTCTCCATCGGAACCAATGATCTGATGCAGTTCTTTTTTGCCAGCGACCGGTCCAATCCCCGTTTGACAGACCGCTACGACCTGTTGTCGCCACCGGCCTTGAGCTTCATCCGGATGGTGGTCAAGGCCTGTGATCGCGCTGGCGTGCCGGTTACATTATGCGGTGAAATGGGCGGGCGCCCCTTGGAAGCCATGGCACTGATCGGCCTTGGCTTGAGGCGCTTGTCCATTTCCCCCATGACGGTGGGGCCGGTACGCCGAATGATTCGTTCGTTGAACGTGAAACAGTTGGAAGATTACATTTTGGATATGATTGATCTGGAAGATCACTCTTTACGTGTAAAATTACGAGACTATGCCCGCGACCACCTTATAGAATTATAATAATACGTGTCCGCATCATTCAAAAGCGCCAGATTTTTACAGAAAAACGACTCTATCGTTTAATCTTTCATTGACCTGTGTCCTATATGCTACGCTATCTTAAAGATTAGAAGGGGACCCGTCGCAATCTACCAAATGCCTTTTCTGGCATTTTTAGAATTGGGGGAACGGTGGGTTTAAAAGCTGACGGCCAGGCGCTTTCACCCGCTTTGTTGTCTGCGACAAAAACGGCAAAAAGCCGAATGCTCAAGATGAGCCGGGAAGAAGAAAATGACGGATGCCACGCTCTCTGTTTCTGATCTGTTGAAAGAGGCACGACTACAAAAAGGCCGCGCCCTCAACGACATCGCAACCGAGCTAAAAATCAAAAGCCGTTATCTCGAGGCCCTTGAAGCGGGCACTTACGAAGATTTGCCGCCGCCTGCATTCAGTGCAGGCTTCGTGCGGTCATATGCAACGCTTTTGGGGCTGGATGGTTGTGCGCTGGCACGGGAATTTCGCTGTGAAATGGGCGAAGACTGCGAAAAAGCCGGATTGAACTTCCCCGAACCCGTGGCGGAATCGCGCATCCCCGGCCGGGTGGTTCTGGTTTCCGGGGCTTGCGCCATGCTGGCCATTTATTTCGGCTGGATTGCCGATTTCGGCACACCCTCTTTCGCTGAATCAACCGTAGAGCCGGTTCCGGCCCATCTGGCCGCCCTTGGGGCGCAGCAAACGGGATCGATCAGCGATGCCCTGCCCTCAGACCAGACACCAAAAAGCCAGCCCGCCGTGGTTCGTGAAACGGCCCCGTCCACTATGCAGCAAACCAACCCCTCTGTGCGCACAGCTCTGATGGCCGCCTTGCCCCGCTCCCTTGATAAAACGCCCGCCCCGAAATTCATAACCACGGCAACGAACGGTTTTGACACCGCCTCCCGCCCCCAAAGCGAGCCTGAAAGCACCAAAACACAAGCCGGCAATGCCTCTATGGACGCGACTTTGGAAAAAGCAGCGCATACAGACTCGGTGGCACAGACAGAGTCTCGCTTGGTTTTACAGGCCATGGGTGATGCGTGGCTGTATATTGTCGATGCCATGGACCGCGAAGTATGGAACGGTGTTTTACGTCGCGGAGAACGCTGGACACCGCCGTCCGGTGCAACGGGCCTGCGCCTGATGACCAGCAATGCCGGGGCGTTGCGTATTCTGGTTGATGGAAAAGAGATTGAATCTCTTGGAAAATCTGGCGACGTGGTGCGCGATATATCGCTTAATCCCGACCGTTTGAAAAAACGTGAAAAGCTGGCCATGCGTTAAAACGCCAGACGGCCTTGCGTTCAAGGCCAAGTTAGACCATTTTCACCCTGCCGCATGACCTTGGATCTTTGCAGCAGGGTTTCTTTATGCTTTAGGTCTGGTCAAAATCGACAGGCACCTGCAAAGCGCCCCAGTCATTGCTTCAGCAAGCAAGAAACGCTTTCAAGCGAAAAGAGGATTTCCATGAGCGTCCGCCCGTACCGAGACATTCACCGTCGTGTCAGCCGTCAGATCATGGTGGGGGATGTGCCCATCGGTGGGGATGCGCCGATCACGGTTCAGACCATGACCAACACGCTGACCCATGATGTGTCGGGCACGCTGGACCAGATCCGCCGCGCCGAAGAGGCGGGCGTGGATATTGTGCGGGTTTCTTGCCCCGACAAAGAATCGACGGCGGCGCTTAAAACCATCGTGCGTGAAGCCAATGTGCCCATCGTTGCCGACATCCATTTCCATTATAAACGGGCTTTGGAAGCGGCGGATGCGGGGGCGGCCTGCCTGCGGATCAATCCCGGCAATATCGGCTCCAGCGATCGGGTCCGGGATGTGGTGCGCGCCGCAAAAGACAATGGATGCGCCATTCGCATCGGCGTCAATGCGGGCAGTCTGGAAAAAGATCTGTTGGAAAAATATGGCGAGCCATGCCCCGATGCCATGGTGGAAAGCGCTCTCGACCATATCCGGATTCTGGAAGACAACGATTTTTTCAACACCAAGATTTCGTGCAAGGCATCGGACGTGTTTTTGGCCGTTGCCGCCTATCAGGGATTGGCAGAGGCCTGCGATTATCCGCTGCATCTGGGCATCACCGAAGCCGGTGGTTTGCGCGACGGCACCGTGAAATCATCGGTAGGCCTTGGCATGTTGCTATGGTCGGGCATTGGCGACACCATCCGTGTATCTTTGTCGGCCCAGCCGGAAGAAGAAGTGAAGGTGGGCTTTTCCATCCTCAAATCCTTGGGCTTGCGCCATCGCGGTGTGCGTATCGTATCTTGCCCGTCTTGCGCGCGGCAGGGCTTTCAGGTGATCAAAACCGTCGAGATTTTAGAACAGCGTCTTGCCCATATCGCCACGCCTTTATCCTTGTCGATCATTGGCTGCGTGGTCAATGGCCCCGGCGAAGCCCGCGAAACCGACATCGGCCTGACCGGTGGCGGCAATGGCAAGCACATGGTTTATCTGTCTGGCGTGACCGATCATCATGTGGCCGATGACAAGATGGTTGACCACATTGTGGGGCTGGTAGAGCAAAAAGCTGCGGAAATCGAAGCGGCCAAAGCGGCACAAGACGCCAAGAAAGACTCTCCCACCGAAGCCGCAGAATAACATCCATGTGCAGCGCCTGAAAACCGGTCTGCACCGCTGACCCGGATCGATATGGTATTATGAGCAAATTACAGCCCGTTCGCGGCACCCGCGATATTTTCGGCCCCGATGCCCGACGCTTTTCCCATGTGGTGAAGGTTTATCAAAAAATCGCGCTGGCTTATGGTTTTGAAGAAATCAGCACGCCGATTTTTGAATTCACCGATGTGTTCAAACGCACATTGGGAGAAACGTCCGATGTGGTGACCAAGGAAATGTATAGCTTCGCCGATCGTTCAGGCGAGATGCTGACCTTGCGGCCCGAATATACCGCCGGTATTGCGCGGGCGTGGATGTCGGGCGGTTTGGCGCAACATGGGGTGATGAAACTGTTCGCCCATGGCCCGATGTTCCGCTATGAGCGTCCGCAAAAAGGCCGCTATCGCCAGTTCCACCAACTGGACGCCGAGATTATCGGGGCCGCCGAACCCGCTGCCGACATCGAGCTGCTGGCGCTGGCTTGGCAGCTTTTGTGCGATCTGGGCATTTCCGATGAGATCACCCTGCATCTCAACAGCTTGGGCGATAGCGAAAGCCGCGCCGCATACCGCACGGCATTGGTCGATTATTTCTCGGACCATGAAGCCAAACTGTCGGACGACAGCCGCACGCGCCTTCATAAAAATCCCATGCGTATTCTGGATTCCAAAGATCCCGGCGATCGCGCTTTATTGGGCGATGCACCGCGCATTTCCGACTATCTCAATGATCTTTCCAAAGATTTCTTCGGCGCCGTGTGCGAAGGCGTGGCCGCTTTGGACATCCCTTACACCCATGATGAACGGCTGGTGCGGGGGCTGGATTATTATTCCCACACCGCCTTTGAATTCATCACCCAGGCCTTGGGATCGCAAGGCACGGTGCTGGGCGGCGGGCGCTATGATGGCCTGATAGAGCTGATGGGCGGCCCGCCAACACCGGGCGTTGGCTGGGCAGCCGGGATCGAGCGGTTGGCCATGATGCTTGAAAACACCCCCGACGTGCCGCGCGCTGTTACCATGATTCCCATGGGCGCAGAGGCACAGATGCGGGCCTGCCTTTGGTGCGGGATTTACGTGCCGCAGGAATCCGCACGCTGATGGATTATAAAGGCAATATGAAAAAGCGCCTCAACCGCGCCTCCAAAGGCCAGGCCCGCTTTGCGGTGCTTTTGGGCGAGGATGAACTGGCAAAATCCATCGCCACAGTGCGCGACCTGGATAGCGGCGACCAAACCGAAGTGGCCCTGGATGCTTTGGTCACCCATTTTCAATCAGGGCATTAGCGGACAAGAACAAAGGCGCGCATCCTTTTCCCCAACAGCCCTTTGGAACGTCCATGATCCCCCACGAAAAACTTGTGGCTTTATTTGATCGCCACGCCGAACTGCAACATCAGATGAACAATCCCGCCGATCTGCACACATCGGATTTTGCGCGGATATCCAAAGAATTTTCCGATCTGGAACCGGTGGTGGCCTGCGCCCGCCGGATGGAAGAGGCAGAACAGGAAAAAACCGATCTTCTGGAAATGCTGGAAGGCGACGATCCGGACATGCGGGCCTTGGCTGCCGAAGAATTGAAGGCCGTGAAGGGCCGCCTTGCGTCTTTGGAAAAAGAGCTGCAACTGCTTTTGCTGCCCAAAGACAGCGCCGATGATCTGCCCGCCATTCTGGAAATCCGTGCCGGAACCGGTGGCGAGGAAGCGGCCCTGTTCGCGGGGGATTTATACCGCATGTATCAGCGCTATGCCGATCATATGGGCTGGCGCATGGAGATGATTTCGGCCAGCAGTTCGGACACCGGCGGCTTCAAGGAAGTGATCGCCACCATTGCCGGCAAAGGGGTGTTTGCGCATCTGAAATTTGAATCCGGCGTGCACCGGGTCCAACGGGTGCCGGTCACCGAATCCGGTGGCCGTATTCACACCTCGGCAGCAACGGTAGCCGTGCTGCCCGAACCAACGGACGTTGATATTAAAATCGACGACAAGGATATACGCATCGATGTGTTTCGCGCCTCGGGTCCGGGCGGGCAATCGGTCAACACCACCGACAGCGCGGTGCGCATCACCCATCTGCCCACCGGCGTGGTGGTAAGCCAGCAAGATGAGAAATCCCAGCACAAGAACCGCGAAAAGGCCATGAAAGTGCTCCGCGCCCGTCTCTATGAGCATGAGCGGGAAAAGGTTGCCCGCGAACGGGCCGATGCGCGGAAGCTGCAAGTAGGATCGGGAGATCGCTCCGAACGCATCCGCACCTATAATTTCCCGCAAGGCCGGGTCACCGACCACCGCATCAATCTGAGCCTGCACAAGCTGGACCAGATCATGGCCGGGGCGGGTTTGAGCGAAGTGATCGATGCCCTGATGGCCGAAGATCAGGCCGAGCGGCTATTGGCTATGGAAAACGCCTTTTGAGCCTGTGACACCCACAAGAATGACACCGGCAAAGAAAGCGTCATCACCGGACAGCATAGAACGGTGAAAGGCCGAAATAGGCAACGAATATGCTGATTTATGAAGCAATACAGCACGGACGCAAATGCTTGGCCGCAGCGAATGTGGCCAGTCCCTTGCTGGATGCGCAAGTGCTGTTGGGCCATTGCCTGGGCCTTGACCGCATGGCCCTTTTGCTCAAACGCGATCAGCATGTGCCCGATGAACCATGGCACCTTTATTGCCAGTTGATAGACCGGCGCGCCAATTTTGAACCGGTGGCCTATCTTGTGGGCAACCGGGAGTTTTGCGGCCTTGTTTTTCAATTAAGCCCGGCAACGCTGATCCCCCGCCCCGATAGCGAAACGCTGGTTGAAGCCGTGCTGGCGGCCATAGCCGATCACGAAGCTCCCTTGCGCGTGCTGGATCTGGGCACCGGCAGTGGCTGCTTGCTGTTAAGCCTTTTGGCCGTGCTTCCCAAGGCCACCGGTGTGGGTCTGGATATCAGTGAAGACGCGCTTTCAATGGCCAAAACCAATGCAAAACGCCTTGGTCTGGCAAACCGCGCATCCTTCAAACAGAGTGAATGGACCGCCGCTTTGGACCCGAAGGCCGCACCTTTTGACGTGGTTCTAAGCAATCCCCCCTATATCTCCCATGATGATCTGGTGCAGTTGATGCCGGATGTGCGCTGCCATGAACCCATGAGGGCTTTGGATGGTGGGCCGGATGGACTGGACGCCTACCGCGCCATCATCGAACAAATCCCGCCCTTTTTGTCACCGGATGGATTGCTGGCCTTTGAACTGGGAGCCGGACAGGCCCCCATGGTCGGGGCGCTTTTACAAGCGGCCTTTGGGCAGCCTCCATCCATCCATAAAGATTTGGCCGGGCATGATCGGGTGGTTCTATTCCGAAAGGCTCTCCGTTCATAAAAGAGACGGAAAAATGCCAAAATAACTTGGAAAGTGCCTTCGGACCGTTTAGTGTCTCTCCAACAAGGCACGGTGTGAGGCGGTCTTACGCTGCCACCGGGTCCCCCAAAGATAAAAATTTGTGCTGAATAAGCAGCAGTCTGGCTGGAAAGCTTTTCTGCGGGGTGGGGTGCCGTGACCGGAAACAGCAAATATTGGTAGCTTTTCTATGAATAAACCTCAAAGCCCGCGCAGGCCGCGCGGTCGTGGCCCGAAACGCAGCAAGAACAATAGCGGCGGCGGAAACCGTGGCGATAACAGGGCAAGGGGCAATCCGAAGCAGGCGCTGGAAAAATACAAATTGATGGCCCGCGATGCCATGCAATCCGGCGACCGCGTTCTGGCGGAATATTATTATCAACATGCCGATCATTATCAGCGCGTGGTGAATGAACGCTATGGCGTCAGCACGGTTGTGGATGATGAATATGACGAGGATGAAGACGATACGGCAGAAGAGGCGCCCCGCGCCCAGCCGCAACAACAGTCCCAATCTCAGCCGCGCCGTTCCCACCGGTCACGGAGCCAACGTGCCGAAGAAGCCGCACAAGGCGATAAAGCCTCCCAGCAAACGGCTGAACCAGCTTCTGCAAGCGAGCAGACAGTGGCATCCGAGACAACAGCGGCCCCTGATGCTGCACAAGAATCTGTGCTGGCACCTGTAAAAGAAACCGGGCTCGAAACCGCCGTTGAAGACAGTGCGAAAGCGCCCACCAGATTGCGCCGTCCGCCACGCCGCCGGGTCGCCGTTACAGACACTGCCAGCGCACCTCAAGACAATGGGGCACAAGACAAGAATGTGGCCGCCGACGATCCCGCAGACAACGCTGCTGAACTTGTTGAAAAGCCCAAGCCGCGCCGACGCCGCAAAGTGGTAGAAGACACCGCAGAGCCAACGGCAGCAGCCACAACAGACTGATAAAAAACGGGGGCATGAAGTCCCCGTTTTTTTATGGCCCTGTCTGCATGTGATGGAATACCCCTGCCGCACGCTCAAGCGCCAAGACCAACCCTTCCGGATTTGATCTGGGAAAGGAGAGCCGGCTTGTTGCCCATAATAGCCTGTTATCAGGGCTGTTCTTTCAAGGCATAGACAAGCAAGATCGTGCGTTGCAGCGGAGAGAAATTATCGTCCGACATCAGATAGACAAGATCCCCGCCTTCGGGATTTTTCCGCACGGCCAAGCCTTCCATATTGTCCACCGTAAGCGGCGGGACAAAGCGCGCCAATTCCTCGCCCACAAGGGTTGCGCCGGGCACAATATCTTCTGCAGAAAAGCGGACAAGCAGGGCCGCAACACCCGTAAGCGGTGTAAAGCGCCGCATCAGCACAAGAATATCGCCATCGGGCATCTGTGCCGCATCGGTGGGAACAAAATCCCCCGGCGCATCAAAAAACAAGGACTGCGCCACCCCGCCTTTATAAAGCCACAGCTTCAACAAGCCATCCGATGTGCGTCCATGTTCCGAAAAGGCCAGCAAATCGCCTGACGCCATATGCACCATTGCTTCAAAGCCGCCATTGCGCGGGTGCTTCAGCATCTCTGCCGGTAAATCCATGTCCTTGCCATGCGCCGCGAACAAAGGAGCCGGATTTGAAAACAGCTCAGCATTTTTTACCCCTGCAAGATCAAAGGCCAAGATCCGGTCATTGCTTTCAAGGCCCACCAATGCACGGCCATCCGCCAGCGTCAAAGATTCCGAATCACGCCATCCTGCCTTTAAGGGCTTGCCATCAGCGTTAAGCATCTGTGCCATGCGCGCCGCTGCAACCGACACCGGACGCCCTTGCTCCAGATCAAGCTGCGCCCAGAGCCAATGGCCACGATCCGTCAGTGCCAGCAAAGCCGACCCGTCTTCCTTGATCTCCATGGAAGACAATCCACCAAAATCTTTATCCTTGCTGGTTAGTTCCAGAGCCGTAACGAATTCCAATGCCCCCAATTTTGTTGCGGCATCCGGCTGGGCAGGACTATGCATGGCAATGCGCTTGGCGGTTATGGTCAGTTCATGGCCCTTATCTGGCGACATGGCTGGCGCTATGTCTTGCGCCCCGCCATCCCAAGCAAGGCCCATCAGACCGATCCCCAAAACCAGTAGGCCAGAGACTGTTTTTTGCATCATCTTGATTTTCCTCTGCCTCATCATTTCCAAAGCCGGCATATAGCGGCCAAAAGCACGGCAAAATGGACGGTTTCTTTCAAATCCACAAACGCTTTAAGCCGCCAGCAACAAGAAACGGCAATCAAGGCTGGTATGCGGATCAACACTGTCTTATGCAAGCAGCCATGAACGAGAACAAGTCACTCAGCCCCTTCAACCGCTCTCTTGTAAAGATGCGCCGCGCCCGAGCGGCACAGAACATGCCACAAGCCGGGTTTTTGCATCAGGAAGTGGCCGCGCGTCTTTTGGAGCGATTGGGCGATATCAACCGAAGCTTCGACACCGCCTTTGCCTTGGGCTGGGATGCGGCAGAGCACCCCTTGCCCGCGGAACACGCCTTTTACGGTGATCTGGCCGCCAACCGCGCCCAAGCCATGCCCGGTCCGGCGGTGGCCTGCGATGAAGAATTCCTGCCCATCGCCGAAAACAGCCTGTCGCTACTTCTCAGCAATCTGTCGCTTCACTGGGTAAACGACCTGCCCGGTGCGCTGATCCAGATCAACCGCGCCTTAAAGCCCGATGGTTTTTTTCTGGCAGCAATGCTGGGCGGTGAAACCTTATCGGACTTGCGCCGTGCCTTGCTGGATGCGGAATTGTCGATCTGTGGCGGGGTGCGGCCTCGCCTGTCCCCCATGGCAGAGGTCCGCGATCTGGGGGGGCTGTTGCAACGGGCCGGATTTGCCATGCCGGTGGCCGATGCGGAAACCATCCCCGTCAGCTATGCAGATCCTTTGGCCCTGATGCGCGATCTGCGCGCCATGGGTGAAACCAATGCGGTGCATGACCGGCAAAAAACCATGTGGCGGCGTGATGTGTTGCTGGAAGCCTGCCGCCTTTATTGCGACAGACACAGCAATGCGGAAGGCCGTATCCTCGCGCATTTTCAGGTGCTGTTTCTCACCGGCTGGGCGCCCGGTCCCAATCAGCCCCGTCCCAAGCAACCGGGCAGCGCCAAAGCACGGCTGGCCGATGCCTTGGGAACGAAGGAAATGCAGGTCAAGGGAAGCCGTCGCCCCGATTGACAGAAAGCCGAAACACATCGGGCGGCCATAATGGCCTGCCACATCCAGATCGAATTTTCCCCGCGCAAGATCGCGCCGGTCCAGTTCCGCCACCAGAACCGTTTCTTTCCCGTAAACCGGACCCGCAAGGCATGTCCCCAACGGCGAAATGATAACGGACCCGCCCTTTATAAGGGATATCTCAGGGTCATTTCCCTCCCGGCAATCCAAGTCCGCAGGCAGATCGGACCGTTCCAAATATTGGCATGCAGATAACACGAAGCAGCGGCCTTCCAAGGCGATATGGCGCATACTGGCCTGCCACTCCTCCCGGTCATCCACCGTTGGCGCGCAATAAAGCGTCACCCCTTGGGCATAAAGATGGCTGCGATAAAGCGGCATATAATTTTCCCAGCAAATGGCCGTGCCGATCTGCCCCAAAGGCGTTTCGACCACATCCATTGTGCTGCCGTCGCCAAAGCCCCAGACCAACCGTTCAAGGGCTGTGGGCATAAGCTTTCTATGCTTTGCCAAAAGCGTGCCATCCGGCCCGATGGTCAAGGCCGTGCAATAAAGCGTGCCGCCATCCCGTTCGATCACCCCCACCACCAGATAAATACCGTGATCCACTGCGATGCTTGCCAGATGCTCCATCTGCGGGCCGGGGATGGAGATGGCGGCGTCAAAATATCGCTGGAACTGGTCGCGCCCTTCCATCGACCGCGAGCCAAGCCGTGCACCAAAATCAATGCCTTTGGGATAACTGCCGATAAAGGCTTCGGGAAAAACCACGAGAGACGCTTTTTGCCTTGCCGCATCCGCGGTCAGATCCGCCAATTTCTCAAGGCTTTTCCCCGTCTCAAAGCCACAAGAGCCCGCTTGCACCACTGAGGCCAATAGACTTGTATCCTGTTGCACCATCCAGCCTGATCCTTTTCTTGCACGGCCTGATATCTTGGCCATAACCGCATTTCATTTAAAGCATGTTGGAAATAGAAACGCTCTGCTAAGATTTCTTCACCATACTAACCGGCAATGGAATAAAATATCGGGCCACTGATGATGGAAAAAAACAAGGGACGGCTGAAAGCGCGATTTATTCTGGCCGGATTGTGTGTGGCGCTATCTGCCTGCGGCGGTGGCTCATCCACAACGCGCCCTCCTGTGGCCCCTCCGCCACCACCACCGGCTCCTCCGCCCCCTCCGCCGCCTGAAAATTTCGATACACAGGAATTCCGGCGGTCCGATGGTCTTTCCAATATCAACGCCATCGCTGCATTTGACGCAGGCGGCACCGGTGCCGGCATCATTGTCGGCACCATCGATACGGGTATTGATCTGGAACATCCTGAACTGATCAACAATATCTCACCCGATAGCATCGATATCGTCGCCAATCGCGACAACCGGACAGTGGATGATCCGGACGGGCATGGCACATTGGTTGCGGGCATTATTGCTGCCGAACGTAATGATGTGGGCACCATGGGCGTGGCCTTTGAATCGACCATTCTGGCGGTGCGCGCCGATGATCCCGGTTCATGCGGCTCTGAAGACGATTGCACTTTTTTCGATGACGACATAGCGGAAGGCATCCGCCATGCAGCCCGAAATGGCGCACGCGTGATCAATATTTCTTTGGGCGGCGAAGGCTTTGGCCCCGATATTTTGCAAGCGGTGCGCGAAGCGGCAGCACAAGATGTTCTGATCATCATATCGGCGGGAAATGATGGCGAAGTAGACCCTTCGGGTTTTGCCTTCCTCGCCGACGATCCCTTTGCCCGCGAACATGTGCTGGTGGTGGGAGCCACCGATTCATCGGATCAACTGGCAGATTTTTCCAATCGCGCCGGGCAATTGGCGGATGTCTTCCTTGTCGCCCCCGGTGACGGCATTTTGGCTCCCTTCCCGCAAGATCAATGCGACCCCGGCCCCGGCACATGCCTGGCGCGAGCATCCGGCACGTCTTTTGCGGCCCCCCATGTTGCTGGTGCCGCAGCCCTTCTGGCACAAATGTTTCCCAATCTTTCCGGGTTGGAGATCGGCCAAATTCTACGTGAAACGGCCCGCGATCTGGGCGCACCCGGCGTTGATGCGGAATTCGGCTTTGGTCTGCTGGATCTGGCCGCCGCCATCCAGCCCGTTGGCACCACATCGGTCCCCACAGATCCGGAGGCAAAACGCACTCAAGCCGCCGATGATACCGGCATTGCCAGTTCTGCCGCTTTTGGCGATGCCTTTGCCGCCTCAAAAGCGTTGGACGGCATTTTGATGATCGACAAATTCCGCCGCAGTTTCCGCATTGACGGGGCCAAAACCATCGACCGCGCCCCGGCGGCTTTGGCATTGCAATCCCTTGTCAATCGGCCCCGCCAGATCGCCGGACGCGATGTGGCTTTGGGAGCGGACACGCGCTTTTCCTTTTCCGCCTATGACGACCAGTTCGCCGAAGCGCGCGCCAATCTCAGTTCACACGCTGCGGCCATAGAAAACAGCCCACGACCCATTGCTTATCTATCGGGCCGTATCGACGAAAAAAGCAGCGCCGCCTTGGCCTATGGCTTTTCCCCGGCCCGTTTGCTCAATCGTGGTGATGCCCCGGACCCGGCGGATGACTTTGCCTTGTCGGCGCGGATCGACACGCCGTTTTTTGCCTTTTCCGATAAAACCGAAACGCTGGCCATCGACCGGCGTCTGTCGCGCCATGTGACGTTGGATGTGGCATTGGCCCGCGCCCATGAAGAAGGCGACACACGGCAAGCCTTTGCACCCGACCGCACAAGCCTTGATACCCGCACCGCCATTGCCCAACTGGGCATTGAACTGGGGGCCACGCGCCTGCGCTTTCAAGCAGGCAATCAAACGGAAGATGGAGCCTTTCTCGGCACCCGCACCAGTGGGGCCTTTGCCTTGGGTGAAGGCGCCCGCAGCACTTTTATGGCGCTGGATGCGGTGGTCCCCTTCGGATCGGGCATTGAAGGCTTTGGCCGCTATCTCACCGGCACCACCAGCCTGTCAGGGGCCACCTCCTCGCTGGTTTCCGGGATCGGGCGGTTGCGTACGGAAAGTTTCGCTTTTGGCCTGCGCGGACGCGATATATTGACCGCCCGTGACCGAATGGGATTTGCAGTGATTCA
>NZ_BKCL01000016.1:0-28160 GCF_008579125.1 Iodidimonas gelatinilytica
CTCCGCAGAATCTTGGAAAAGACCAGTGAAAATGCCGATAAAGCGGTCTCAATCCGCAAAACAAAATCCCTGTCGCGGGGTGGAGCAGTCCGGTAGCTCGTCAGGCTCATAACCTGAAGGTCGCAGGTTCAAATCCTGCCCCCGCAACCAATAAAAAAACCGTAACTCCAATGAGTTACGGTCTTTTTGATTCTGCGCCGAAACTCCAGAAACACCGGTTCGGAATTTTCTCGGAAGTTTATGGGCGGTAAATTCTGCTATCTTCAGACAACGAGAAAATCGAGCGGGTAGCCTTTCGCGGGGGGTGATCTGTTCAACTGCGTCAGCCGATTTGGCCTTGTGACCGGCTCTCTGTGACCGCCAAACTGCGAGTTCTTTTATAGATTGAGGTGTGCATGTATCATGCTACCAGAAAGGCAATCTCAACATAACTAGAGGAAAGCGGGACGTGAAGATATGTCGCCTCAACATCAAGAACTTTCGCGGGGTGAAGTCTGCGACCATACTGCTTCCAAAGCACGCAGTGCTCATTGGCGACAATAATACCGGAAAGACAACGCTCCTTGAGGCTCTTGACCTCGTGCTGGGGCCTGACCGTCTGAACCGCCAGCCCCCTATTGATGAGCACGACTTCTTCCAGGGCAAGTACCTTGCCAAGGCCGCTGATGCAGATGGTGAAGCGGTAGAGAATGAGGGCACTGACGCGCAGCCGGACGCTGCCCAGCCGGAGGCAGCCGGTGTAGGTGACGCGGCCGAAGCGGCGGCGGCTCCTGATGGCGCAGACGCGCCGCGCATCGAGATCGAAGTGGCCATCGCTGACCTGACCGAGGAGCAGAAGGCCAGGTTCGGGGACTACACCGAGTTTTGGGATGCTGCGACAGACACCTTCTATGACGAGGCCAATCCGGCAGGCGTCGATGCGGCGCATGTCACCGAGGCACTCCGCGTCACCTTTCACGGCTGGTACGACCCGGAGGAGGACGACTTCGAGGGCAGGACCTACTTCACCCGAAGCCTCACGGAGAGCGACACCCCCGTCCCGTTCTCCAAGAAGGACAAGCAGGTGTGCGGCTTTCTTTATCTCCGCTCGCTTCGTACCGGCTCCCGCGCCCTGAGCCTGGAACGGGGCAGCTTGCTGGACATCATCCTGCGGCTGAAAGAGGTCAGGCCACAGATGTGGGAGGACACCATCACCACGCTCGCCAGTTATTCGGTCGCCAGCGACCCTGAGCTTGGCATCTCCGGCGTGCTGGAGAGCATCAACACCGCGCTGAAGAAGTACGTCCCGAAAGAGTGGGGGATCGAGCCTCACCTGAAGGTGTCCAACCTCACCCGAGAACACCTGCGGAAGGTCATCACCGCGTTCATCGCCACAGGCGAGGGGAGCCACGCGGCGCCGTTCTATCGACAGGGCACGGGTACCATCAACATGCTTGTGCTGGCCATGCTGTCCCAAATCGCCGAGGACAAGCAGAACGTCATCTTCGCGATGGAGGAGCCTGAGACGGCAATTCCGCCCTACGCCCAAAAGCGGATCGTTCATGAAATCCGCAAGTTGGCGTCGCAGACCATTTTCACCTCGCATTCGCCCTATGTTTTGGAAGAATTCGCGCTCGATGAGACTGTCGTGTTGGGGCGGGATGAGGAGGGCGTACTCGGCAAGCGGGCCATCACCTTGCCCGATAGCGTCAAGCCGAAACGCTATCGGCAGGAGTTCCGCACCCGTTTCTGCGAAGGGTTGCTCGCGCGCCGCATCCTCGTCGCCGAAGGGGCAACTGAGGCGGCGGCGTTTCCGGTGGTGTGCCGCCGGTTATCGGAGCTGAATCCCGATACCTATTCCTCGCTAGAGGCTCTTGGCATCTGCACGATCGACGCCGGCAGCCAGAACAGCATCCCCGACATGGCCAAGCTCTACCGTGAACTGGGTAAGCGCGTATTCGCCATCTGTGACAAGCAGGACGCGGAGAACCAAGCGCTTATCGAGGCCCAGGTCGATCTGTTGTTGATGCATGAGGAGAAGGGCTTTGAAGACCTCGTCCTGAAGAACACGACTGAGGAAGCCCTCAAGCGGTTCGCCAAGCTCGTCGACTGGCCGCCGCACCTCACGGCCAAGTACCCCGACGTGGAGGCGTCGGCCTCCGGCGCACTCAGGGACTACTTCGGCTGGACGAAGGCCAACTGGGGTATCGCAGACTTCCTCGCCCAATGCACCGAAGCCGAGATACCTGCCTGGCTTCGTGAAGCATGTATCGCCGTCAAGGGCACCTGTACGCCCGCTCCCGCCGCCGCCGAAGGCGGCGAAGCGCCGATCGAGCCGGGAGCCGGTGCGGATGCAGCTAACTGAGAAGCAGCTTGAGATCATGGCGACCGAGGGCCACCTCCTTGTCACGGGAGGGCCGGGCTCCGGCAAGACCACGGTTTCCATTCTCAAGGCCGCACAGATTGCCGAGCAGCATTTGCGGCCGGGGCAGAAGGTCTTGTTTCTCAGCTTCGCCCGGGCGACCGTCTCCCGCGTCGTCGAGGCTATCGAGTACGAGCAGCAAATTCCCCGGGAGCAGAAGCGGCGGATTGACGTCGAGACCTACCACTCCTTTTTTTGGCGTATCCTGAAGGCGCACGGTTATTTGATTGGCCTGCCGCGGCGGATTGATATTTTGACGCCACCGACCGAGGCGATTGCGCTCTCGGATATTCGCAACGGGTATGCCGCCGCGTCGAAGCTAACCGAGGCTGAGAAGGCCAAGAAGGCGACGGCGGAAGACGTAGAGCGCTTACGATTGGCCCGTGAGTGCGGCGGGATATGCTTCGACCTTTTTGCTCCGTATGTTGGAGACATCCTTCATGGCAGTGAGCGCATCTGCAAGCTGTTGGCCACGATGTACCCCGTCATCATTCTCGACGAGTTTCAGGATACCAACGCGGAGCAATGGCGCGTCGTCCAAGCGCTCGGAGAGTTCACCACGCTTATTGCGCTGGCCGACCCTGAACAGCGCATCTACGACTGGATTGGCGCTGATCCGGAGCGCCTCGACCACTTCAGGGCCGCGTTTGCGCCAGCCGAAGTGGACCTCAGCACCGACAACCATCGCAGTGCGGGCACTGACATCGGGGCCTTCGGCAATGATATCCTCAAGGGCAAGCTCCGCGAGGAGCCATATGTGGGTGTGCAAATCTACGTTTATCCACCCAATACCGATCAGGCGTTCTCCGGGCTTGTAACTACGACGTACAAGGCGCGAACGCGGCTTGTTAATGCTGGGATAAAGGACTGGTCTCTGGCTATCCTCGTGCCGACGAAGAAGATGACCCGTTTGGTATCGGACGCCTTCCGGTCGCCGCCGGGCGGGATGACCGAAATTCCGCATACGGCGGTTATCGAATTGGAGGCGGCTATCCTCGGTGCTGAGGTTATCGCTCTGCTCATGCAGCCGGATACCGATGGCCGTCACTTCGAGCAGTTCATCTCGCTGATGCGCAACTACTTCCAAGGGAAAGGCGGTGACACGCCGACCAAAGGCGCCCTGAAAGAGGCCGCCAACATCCAGAAGGCCTTTGAGGAATACCTTACCGGCCTCGCCACCGGCAAAGCGCTCCGAAAGAACAGCATCCTGGTCGCCATGCTCGCCGTGTATGGTCAATCGCAAGAACTCAAACTGACAGGTGATCCGGACAAGGACTGGCGAGCCATGCGACGCCTTTTGGAGGATGGGGTCTGTTCGAGACTGAAGGAGATGGCTCAAGAAGTGCGGAATATCCGCGTGCTGGAGCGGGGAACCCAACTCCGTCAAACGCTTTCTCAAGATTGGCGGGACAATGGGGCCTATCGCAACGCGCTGGCAATCATTAGGCAGGCGTTTGTCCAAGATCATTTTTCGTCCAACGCCAAACCCGAGACAGGTGTGGTTGTGATGAATATGCATAAGGCCAAGGGCAAGCAATTTGATGAAGTCATTATTTTCGAGGGCTGGCCGATTAAGCGTAAGGGCCAACCGCCGTTTAATGCAGATCGCATTGTGCGATTTAACTCGCGGGAAAATATTGATGATCAAGCACGCCAAAACCTCCGGGTAAGTGTGACGCGAGGAAAGCGGCACACGACTATTCTTACACCAAAAAGTGATCCCTGCGTTTTACTGCTGGCGGAATAGTATCCCTGGTTTGAGGATAGGTTTTCCGACCTTCGAACTTTTTGAGGCGTAAAGGTTACTACCTTGACGTTTCTTATAAGAGTCAGAGGCGGGCAGAGGTTCGGGTGAGCGGTCGATAGGGGAAGGAGAGGCCTTCGCCGCCGCTCTTTGGAGTTCCCGACCATGTTCCAAACGCAATCGCATCCCCATCCACATTCTCGGGCCGTTTCCCTGAACGACCTTGTCCTTTCCCCGCTGAACGTGCGCAAGACCCCGCCGAGCGCGGCGGAGCAGGAAGAACTGAAGGCGTCGCTGTTGGCGCACGGCCTGTTGGAAAACTTGGTGGTGCGCGCCGCCGATGACGGACGCTTCGAAGTACTCGCCGGCGGTCGGCGTTTGGCGGCGCTGCAAGCGCTTGCCGCCGAGGGACACATCCCCGCCGATTGCCCGGTGCGCTGCCTGATCCACGACGGCGATCCGGGTGAAGTCTCGCTGGCCGAAAACGTGGTGCGCCTGTCCATGCACGCCCTCGACCAGTTCGAAGCCTTCGCCGCTTTGGCCGATAAAGGGCAGAGCGTTGCCGAAATAGCCAGCCGGTTCGGCCATTCGGAAACACTGGTGCGTCAGCGATTACGCCTCGGCCGTGTCGCGCCGGAGATTCGTGAAGCCTATCGGGACGACGAGATCACCCTTGAGGCGCTGATGGCCTTCGCGGTGACCGAAGATCACGGCCAGCAGCTCTCGGTGTGGAACGAGGTCAAAGACGGTTATATCCATGCCAGTCACGTTAAACGCCTGTTGACCGATGAGAAAATCGCGGCGACCTCCAAACTGGTCCGTTTCGTTGGGCTTGAGGCCTATCAGGCCGCGGGCGGCGCCATCACCCGCGATTTGTTTGCCGAGGGCGACGCCGGGGTCTGGCTTGAGGATCGCGCCTTGATCGAGCGATTGGCGCAAGCGAAGTTGGACACCGCCGCCCGCGATCTGAAACAGGCCGAAGGATGGAAATGGGTGCAGGCTGCGGCCGATCTTCCCTGGGATTTGATCCAGAAATGCCAAACCGTCTACCCGCAAGCCCAAGAGCCGACGCCTGAACAAGCCGCCGAGCTTGAACGGCTGCAAAAGGGATTGGAAATCTATGAGGCCATCGACGCCGACGGCGGCCTCAGTCCCGAGGATGAAGAAAAGGTCGCGGAGCTCGAAGCGCGCTATGGCGAAATCGAAGACGCCCTGCGCGCCTACGCCGCCGAAGACTTGGCGCGGGCCGGGGCGTTTGTCTCCATCGACCACAATGGCGAGCTGTCCGTCCGCCGGGGGCTGGTCCGTCCCGAGGACCGGTCTGCCGAAACGGCCGCCGTGGGTGATGGGGCGGCTGGCGCGTCGGACTACAGCGCCAAACTGGCGGAGGATCTCGGCGCGTTCCGTTTGCAAATCGCTCAGGCGTATCTGGCGCGGGACTTCGACTGCGCGTTTGATCTGATGCTGTTCACCATGGCCCACAGCTTGCTGGATGTCGGGTATCTGTCCGGCAAGCCGCTCGATGCCAGCTATACGACGACGCTGCCTCATGGCTTTGCCGAACGCTTCGGGACCGAAGGCGTCCAATTGCCGCCGGACTTTGACCTCGCATGGCTCGACCTGCCGCCGGAGGAGGGGTTCGAAGCGATGTGCGCCTTGCCGCCCGAGGTCAAGCGCCGCCTGTTCGCCCATTGCGTGGCGCTGACCTTCGGGGCGGCCTGGGTAACGTTTCCGGCAATAATCTGCACGAGATGGTGGGGCGCAGGCTCGGCGTCGACGTCGCCGCGCACTGGCGGCCGACGGCGGAGAATTTCTTCAAGCGTCTTAAGAAAGACCGGGCCTTGGCGATTGCCGAGGAGGTCCTGGGCGAGACTTGGGCGCGTAACCATAAGGACGATAAGAAAGCGGTATTGGCAGAGACGCTCGAAGCGAATTTCGCGGGAAACCGTTCCCCCGGCGTTGCGGCGGAACAAGCTTCGTGGCCGCCAGCTGGCTGCCCGACGGCATGGCCTATCCGCGCGGCGAGACGCCGGACGCCGGTGAGCCTGCGCCCAGCGAACCCGCTCCCGACGATCTGCCGGAGGCGTTTCGCCTTCCGGCGGCGGAGTGAGACGTCGGCGCGAAGAGGTGGAGGCTGGAAAGGTCAGGGCGAGGCGGAACGGAAAAGTTCGCTTCGCCCTTTCCATTTTCACAAGGAGCAACGCGATGAAACTTATCACCAAAGACATCGAGCAAAAACTGTTGGCCAACGGCCGCAATCGCGGCCAGGACCATCCGCCGGTGGTCAAAATCTTCAATCCCATAGGCTCGGCGACGTGGCTTTTGTCGGAAATCGACCCCGAAGCGCCGGACATCGCGTTCGGCTTGGCGGACCTGGGGATGGGCTGTCCCGAACTGGGGTCGGTGTCCCTTTCCCAATTGCAGAACTTCCACAACAACCTGACCGGGTTGGGATTGGAACGCGACCTCTTTTTCGAGGCCAGCGCGCCCATGAGCGCTTATGTCGCCGCCGCCGCCAGGGCCGGGTACATCGTCGAACACCTTTCTTGAGCGGGGGCAATACCATGAGCAAAAAACTGCGTGACTTTGTCGTCACCCTTTACCCCGCGACGATGGAGCGGGGGTATTTCGTCACCCGGTTCGAATTCGGGCAGGACCTGCCGAGAAAGCGCGTTCAGGCCTCAAGCGCGGACGAGATCGTCGCCGAAGCCCGGTCCTTCGCCTCCGACCACGGCCAGCCTTGCCATGCGGGCATCCGCATCACGCAAGGCCGCAAACCCGCCGGGTTCGACGCCAAAACAAAATCGCTTTATTTCAACATGGATCTGCCGGAAGCCTCCTGAGGACAGACGGACGGTCCATCTCAAAACCGCCCCGGCTCGCGCCGTGGGCGGTTTTTCTTTTGAGAGTCAGAGGCCGGAAAAGGTTGGGGGAACGAGCCGGGAGCGAGCGGAGCCCTTGGCGCCAACCTTAAGGAGATTCCCGATCATGCCCGTACACGCCGCCACCCAAACATCGTCCGTTTCATCCCTGCCGCCGTCCGTTCTGGACGGCGATTTGTTTTCCCATGCTCCCGAGGTTCAAAGACCGAGCGCATATCAACAGCGCGCCGCCCGGTTGATCGCCGTGGCGGAAGATGTGCTGGCGGTATTGTGCCGGGGGGAGGCAGTGACGACCGCCATCTTGCGCGCCGCGATGGAGGCGATCTTCGACGGCAGCGACGCCCAAGGGCTGTGGGCGTGGAAGGATGCGTATGAGGCCCAGGAGCTGGCGAGCCTGCTGTTCGTGCGCAAATACCGTGATGCTCTAGCCCAGCGTGAACCGCTGGCCCGCCTTGCGACCCTGGAAAAACTCCAGTCCCTGTTGGCGACGCACACCCGGCGCTCGGATGTTTCCCAACGCTGGCAGCAGTTCTCGACGCCTTTGGCGTTGGGCTTCGTCCTGGCCGAGGCGCTCAAGATCGGGCCGGAAGATGTGGTGTTGGAGCCATCGGCCGGAACGGGCCTGTTGGCGGGGTTCGCCGAAGGCGCGCGCGCCCTTCGCCTTAATGAACTTGAGCCTGGACGTCGTAACGTGCTCAAGGTTCTGTTTCCCGATACTCCGGTTTCCGACCACAACGCCGAGTACATCGACGATCTGTTGCCGCGCGGCTTTCGACCTTCGGCGGTGATCATGAACCCGCCGTTCTCGACCTCGCCGACCATGGCCGGAACCTCCCCGGCGGTGGCCGGTCGGCATGTGTTCTCCGCGCTCAACCGTCTGGCCGAGGGTGGACGGTTGGCGGCGATCACCGGGCGCACCTTCGCGCCCGATAGCCCCAAATGGCGCGAAGCCTTCGTGCGGCTCCAGGGCATTGGTCGGGTGGTGTTTTCCGCGCCTCTGCCTGGGGGTATTTACGCCAAGCATGGAACCAGCTTCGAGACCCGTCTGACGGTGATCGACAGGCTTCCGGCGGAGGACCCGCGCGACTTTTCGGCCTACGTGCCCGATCTGGTCGGTTCTGCGGCGGATTTGCTCAAGCTGGTGCTGCGACAGGTTCCTGACCGATTGCCGGTGAACGGCCATAGCGCCGAAAGCGCTCCGGTTAAGGCTTTGGTCATCTCCTCCGCGCCTGCGCCTCAAGTCAAAAAACCTGAGCCTGTCACGATCACCGAAGGTTTGCCGTTAGCTTACCAAACGGTGGATTGGTCCGCCCCGGATGGCGAACTGCGCGAATGCCTTTATGAAGCTTATGCGCCGCAGTCCGTCGCCATCGAAGGGGCGGGCAATCACCCGACGCCGCTGGTGCAGTCGGCGGCCATGGCCTCGGTCGCGCCGCCCAAGCCGTCCTACGTGCCGACGCTGCCCAGGCGGTTGGTGGACGAGGGCGTTTTGTCCGACGCCCAGTTGGAAAGCATCGTCTACGCGGGCGAGGCCCATGAGCGTCTGTTGCCGGGCGAATGGGCGGTCAACCGCCATTACGACCTGGCCGGGGAAAGCGAGATTGAAGCCGATGGGGCCGACGACGATGGGGACGGCGGAGCCGTACGCTCGGTTCGCTTTCGCCAGGGCTGGTTTTTGGGCGACGGCACCGGCTGCGGCAAGGGCCGTCAGGTGGCGGGCATCATCCTGGACAACCGCCTGAAGGGCCGGACCCGTGCGGTGTGGGTGAGCAAGAACGACAAGCTGTTGGAAGACGCCCGGCGCGATTGGGCAGCGCTCGGCGGCGATCCGGCCCAGGTGGTGCCGTTGTCCAAGTTCAAGCAGGGCCAGTCCATCGACTTGGCCGACGGCATTTTGTTTCTGACCTATGGCACGCTGCGCTCCGGTGCAAGGCAAGGAAAAAAGTCGCGCCTCGACCAGATCGTCGAATGGCTCGGCCCCGACTTCGACGGTCCGTTGATGTTCGATGAATCCCATGCGCTGGCCAACGCCACCAGCGAGAAGGGCGAGCGCGGCGTTAAGGCCGCCAGCGCCCAAGGCCAAGCCGGGCTGCGCCTGCAACGCGCCGTGCCCAACGCCCGCGTCGTCTACGTCTCGGCCACCGGGGCGACCCATGTGTCCAACTTGGCCTATGCCGAACGGCTGGGGTTGTGGGGTGAAGAGACCGCGTTCGCCACCCGTGCGGCCTTCGTCCAGGCGATGGAGGCGGGCGGCGTCGCGGCGATGGAGGTGATCTCGCGCGATCTCAAGGCCATGGGGCTCTACATGGCCCGCTCGCTCAGCTACGACGGGGTCGAGGTGGACATCCTCGAACACGCCCTGACGCCTGAGCAGATCGAGATCTACGACAGCTTCGCCGAGGCCTATCACGTCATCCACCAGAACCTGCATGCCGCCTTGGATGCGCTGAACATCACCTCGGACGAGGGGACGCTGAACAAGAACGCCAAGTCCGCCGCGCTGTCGGCGTTCGAAGGCTCCAAGCAGCGGTTCTTCAACCACATGCTCACCGCGATGAAGTGCCCGTCGCTGATCAAGGCCATCGCGGCGGATACGGAGCGCGGCGACGCCGTGATCGTGCAACTGGTCTCCACCGGCGAGGCCTTGCTGGAACGTCGCCTAACTGAGGTTCCGAGCGCCGAATGGAACGATCTCACCGTCGATATCACGCCGCGCGAATACGTGCTGGACTACCTGGCCCATTCCTTCCCGACCCAGTTGTTCGAAATCTACACCGACGAAGACGGCAACGCCCGTTCGCGGCCCATGTTCGACGCCCAAGGCAATCCGGTGATCAACCGCGAGGCCGAGGCCCGGCGCGACAAGATGATCGAACATCTGGCGAGCCTTCCGGCGGTGCCCACCGCGCTCGATCAGCTCCTGCACCACTTTGGAAGCGATGCGGTGGCCGAGGTCACCGGGCGCAGCCTGCGCCTGGTGCGCAAAAACGGCGTGCTCAAGGTCGAGAAACGCCCGGCGTCGAGCAACCTGTCGGAAGCCAGGCTTACATGGACGATAAAAAGCGCATCTTGATCTTTTCAGATGCCGGGGGTACCGGTCGGTCCTATCACGCCGACCGGGACGTCAAGAATTCCCGCCGCCGGGTGCATTACCTGCTGGAGCCGGGCTGGCGGGCGGACAACGCCATCCAGGGGCTGGGACGGTCCAACCGCACCAACCAAGCCTGTGCGCCGCTGTTTCGTCCCGTCGCCACGGACGTGAAGGGCGAGAAGCGGTTTCTGTCCACCATCGCCCGGCGGCTGGACAGTCTGGGCGCCATCACCAAGGGCCAGCGCCAGACCGGCGGGCAGGGGATGTTTAGGGCCGAGGACAACCTGGAAAGTCCCTACGCCCGCGCCGCGTTGCGTCAGCTCTATATGAAGATCGTGCGCGGCGAAGTGCCGGAGTGTTCTCTCGAAACCTTCGAAGATCAAACCGGCCTGTCCCTGTTGGACGGCGACGGTCGGTGCGCGAAGAGCTGCCGCCCATGAGCCGGTTTCTGAATCGGGTGCTGGCCTTGACCATCGGGCGGCAAAACGCGCTGTTCGAGGCCTTCGAGACGGTGCTGGAGCAAATCCTGGAAGGCTTGCGCGCGTCGGGCGGCCTGGACGTCGGCGTCGAGACCTTGCAGGCCGACAGCTTCACCGTCACCGAGAGCCGGGACGTCTACACCCACACGCGGACCGGGGCGGAAACCCGGTGCTTGTCCATCGAGCGGCGCGACAAGGTGACGCCGTTATCCTTCGAAGACGCCGCCGCACAACATGGAGACAACACCCGGTTGCTGGTCAATGTCCGCTCAAACCGGGCGGCGCTGTGCAAACCGGCCCCCTCGCGCATGAGTGAAGCGGGCGCGGTGGAACGCTGCGTCCGCCTGCTCCGGCCCCTGGACAGTCACACCCTCACCGAAACCGAATTGGCCGCCTCGGCCTGGGAGGAGGCTGAGGGCAAAAGCTTCCAACACGCCTGGGAAACGGAACTGGCGAACCTGCCCGAGTACCGCACCTCGACCTTCTATTTGGTGACGGGCCTGTTGCTGCCGATCTGGGACCGCATGGATACCGGTGTTGGGGGCGGCTCCTTACGCATCTTCCGCCTGCAAGCCGACGACGGCCAGCGGTTGTTGGGCCGTGTCCTGCGCGAGAAGGATCTGCCCCGGTTCTATGCCGCCCTGGAGCTGGACGCGCCGGAACTCGCCATCGAGGCCGCATGGACGTCGGTTCTCGAAGACGGCGCGTCCTACGCCCTGGTCCAGGGGCTGCGTCTGCGCCGCTCCAGGATCATGGGCGAGAACCGGGTCGAGATCGAGGTGGGCAGCGGGCCGGGCATGTTCGATACGCTGATCCATCTCGGCTGCATGACCGAGATCATCCAGTACCGCCGCCGCGCCTTCATCCCCGTGTGCGCCCAGGGGCCGGACATCCTGGCCAAGGTCCTGGATCGTTTCCCGATGGTCGCGGGGTGAGCCATGCGCGCCTCCGAACTCTCGCGCCGCCTCGCCCGAAATGCCGAGGCGGTGTGCCGGCGTTACCTCTCCAACGGACGGCGGGCCGGGCGGTATTGGCAGGCCGGGGATATCCGCAACGCCAAAGGCAGAAGCCTGTTCGTGCGCCTCGCCCCGCCCGGCGTGCCCGGCAAATGGACCGACGCCGCCACTGGCGAACACGGCGATCTGTTGGACCTGATCCAACTGTCACAAGGCTTACCGGATATCGCCTCCGCCATGGCCGAGACGGAATGGTTCCTGGGCCAACCCGCCGCGTACCGCCCAGCCCCGTTGGCTGGCGAAGCATATCCAACCGACCGCACGGAGATCGCCCGCCGTTTGTTCGCTGAAGCGCGTCCGGTGGCGGGCACCTTGGGCGAAGCCTATCTGAAATCCCGTGGAATCGAACAAGCCGATTGGGGTGCCTCCTTACGGTTCCACCCCCGCGCCTGGTTCGATGAACACAACCACCGTCCGGCGTTGTTGGCGGCGTCGCGCGACAATGCCAGCAACCTCACCGGCGTTACGCGCTTCTTCTTCGACACCGAGGCGGGCCTGATCGAGCGGCGCGCGTTGGGGCGGCTGAACGGCCATGCCGTTCGCTTGCGCGGTCGGACCCAATCCTCCGGCGATGGCCACCTGATCGTCGGCGAGGGCCTGGAGTCCACCCTGTCGTTCGCGCTGCTGTATCCTGAATACGCCGCCGGATGCGATCTGGCCGCCACCATGAGCGCCGCCCACATGGCGGCCTTCATCATTCCGCAGAACGTGCGCTGCCTCACCATCGCAACTGATAACGGCCCGGCGGGCCGGAACGTCGCCGCCAAACTCCGCGCCCACGCTATGGCGCAGGGTGTGGCGGCGCAGATTGCGTTTCCCAGGTTGGGGGATTTCAATGACGACTGGATGGCGGCGAAGGGCAGCAGATAAAACAAACAGGCGTCTTTCCGGTAACGCACGTGGAATATGTTCGATCTGGCTTTCTGACAACAAATTGAGAGAGTGTGCACTGCAATGTGGCTCCATCAGCGGTTGCTCCCAAACCGAGAATCTCATACCGTAGTTCCAAGGATAGGTGGATTCTGATGAGCAGTGGATCTCAACATAATGCAGGCGGGGCTATGGCAGGATATTTGTTCCAGTGCCGACTGGCCCTTTTGCGCGGCTTGCAAATGGCAAAGAAAAAGCCAAATGGTCAAATTTCCATTGAAAAATTTGACGATGTTGCCTTTGAGAGTGAGGATTTCTCAAAATGCTTAATGCAGGCCAAACACAGCATCAAGCCTAAATCTCTGGACAACGCCTCAGTTGATCTATGGAAATCGCTTAAGGTTTGGATGGATCAGTTGGCTGGTGGGATCATCACCTTCAACTCAACCAAATTTGTGTTGATCACCACGGCTACGGCAAGTGACGGTTCCGCAGCATCCTATTTGCGCGCGGGATCATCGTCGGAAGACCGTGAGAAAAGCTTGGCACTGCTTCGGGAAGCTGCCTCAACCTCTGAAAATAAAACGACGACGGTTGCTCGAGCTGATTTTCTTGCGCTGACAGATGATCAAGCTCGCACATTGCTCAGCCAAGTCGAAATCTTGGATCGGCACTCCAACCTTGCCGATGTAATGACCGAAATTGAAGGGGAGCTTATTTTGATAGCCCCTTCGAACCCCTCATTAGCGGCTAGCTACCTTGAAGGATGGTGGATGGGAGTGGTTGGTAAATGCCTCGTTGAGGAGGCCAGCGCCTCAATCCCTGTTCAGCATCTCGTCATTAAGGCGAATGAGATTGGCAAAACGATTGGCGGCGATGCTCTGCCAGTCGATGACCCTAACAGCCTTGGTGTTAAGAATTATAGCGACGAGGACGAATCTCAGATTTTTGTCCGACAGATGCGTGTTGTGAACTTACCTGACCGCATTGTTCGTCGAGGGGTTGAAGATTATTACCGTGCATCGGCTCAACGTTCTAAATGGGCACGCGAAAACCTGCTTCTTGATGAAGAGCTAGGCAAGTATGACGCTCAACTTGAGGATCGGTGGGGCCGTAAATTCGACGCGGAGATGGCCACAGTTTCGCCTGCAGCTGATAATGAAAAATTAGAATTTGGGAAGTCGATTTGTCTTTGGGCAACCCAGCAATCTGTTCCCCTTAGAAACGTCGTAGAGACTTGGATCACCTCCGGTTCTTTTCATGGCCTTTCCGACCGTTTGAAGATTGGTTGGCATCCAGATTACGAGACAATTTTCAAGGGAGGCCCAGGCAATGGCGGTTCTTGAAGTCTGGGACCGGAGACCCACGGAAGAGGCCAATCTCTTCAATCCAGCCTTCATCGGTTCTCTAACTTTTGAGATGGCAAAAGAGTATGAAAAAAGCAAACCAGAGGGTGTCCCGCTGACCTTCGTGCCCCTTGTTCTATCAATAGTCTTGCACCAGCAGACTCGTGAAAGGCTCCCGTCTTCCACGGTTTCGTCTCTTTATGAATGGATGCAGAACAATGAGGACGTTCTGATTGGATTCTGGGAACGGGTGTGTGGATTGCTTCCATACGTTCGGGAGGCCATGCTTTTTTCTTTGCAACACCAAACAATTCGATTCAGCGAAGGGCATTTGGTTCGGCTTGGAGAGAAAAAGGGCCACTTCTCTGCTGGTTTTATGCGCGCGACCACACAAGAGGTAAAAGATGTAATCGACGGTACAAAATTTATGGCGCGTTGGTTCGCTAAATCTGGGTCCGAGAGTTCCATCTTGGCGTGCTGGGGAATTAAGCCATGAGTTTTTCGATCATCGCCATCGTGCTCTACGGTCACGAAGGTCAAATCCGGACACTGCCTTTCAAAAAACGTGGCCTTAACATCGTTACCGGCCAGTCTAAGACCGGAAAATCCGCAATCATTGACATTGTTGATTATTGCCTGGGGCGTGGAAGCTACAACGTTGCCGAAGGTGAAATTCGCCGAAAAGTGTCTTGGTTTGGTCTGCACCTCGCCAAGGGAGACGATGAAGTTTTCATCGCCCGGGACAACCCCGGCCCCGGCACTGGAACGGGTTCAAAGGTCTATTACCAGCGAGGTAAAATCGACAGTTACCCGTCTTTGGACGAAATTTCGAAAAACACGACTGAAGCTAGCCTAAAGACCTTTACGACCCAGTTCGCGGGTATTGTCGAGAACGAATTCCGACCTACCAGCGGAACGAGACCGCCGTTGAGTGCGAACATTTCTCACGCCCTACTGTTCTGTTTTCAACCGCAAGGAATGGTCGCAAGCAAAGATCATCTGTTTCACAGAACGAATGACAGTTGGATTGCTCAGGCACTGAAGGATACATTGCCGTACTTTCTTGGAGCGGTGGATGAGGAACACTTTAAGCATTTGGCGGAGCTAGATCAGCTAAATGCTAAGCTTCGCATCCTCGAAGCTCAGGAATCAAAAAGACTCCAAGCCATTGAGCTCAGCCGAAATCGTATCGTCAGGGTCGTCAATGAAGGCAAACGCTTGGGGCTGATTTCTCAAGATTACCAAGCTGTCGATGACAGCGTGTTTGGTTATCTCGCGAACATTGCGTCGACACCTGTAGACGCGCCGACTGTAATGCAAGATTTTGGAGAGACGATCCAAAACTTGCGTGCCGAACAAACCACTATCCAGGGTCGGCTAACGGACTTAAATCAAGACCTCCGAGCGGCTCGTACGTTTCTTTCCGTTCAAACGGATTTTACACGTGAGGCGAATGAGCAATCGGCGCGGCTTAAAAGCATTGGATTGTACAAAACAGAAGCCGAAGAAAGAGCAACATGTCCGATTTGTAGCTCACAATTGAAAACACTGACGCCAAGCGTTGAACAAATCACGACCTCGCTTCAGCGCGTGGATAACCTACTTAATTCGGCGCACCGCGAAAGCCCGCATATTCAATCTCATATCGCGGAACTAAGCGCTCAAATAGAGCGATTGTCGGACCAACTAAAGGAAGTGCAACGGGAGTTGGCGCGAGCTATTTCCGAAGACGAAAATGCAAGAGCTGCTCAGAACCAACTTATTGCCCGCGCGAAGTATGTCGGGAAACTAACCGATTTTCTTGAGACCTTTCAGCCTGACGATGATTCCGAGGATGCCAAGGATCAGATAGGCGAGTTGCAGAAGATGATTGCCGCTATCCGAGCAAAGCTCAACTCTGAGGAAATGGCCTCTAGAATGGATACCTTCCTTAACCTCATTGGGCAGAAGATGACGGCCTATTCCAGCGGCTTGGATCTCGAACACAGCGGGAGTTCATTGCGTCTCGATGTGAAAAAACTCACCGTCGTGGCCGATACGGATGATGGCCCGGTTCCCCTTAACCGTATGGGTAGCGGCGAAAATTGGGTCGGATATCATGTCTTGGCGCATCTGGCGCTCCATTGGTGGCTGCGAAAACGCAACAGGCCTGTTCCTAGTTTCCTCATTCTAGATCAACCGACCCAAGCATACTATCCACCGGATCGAATCGAGGGCGGCCTAGATCAAATTGAAAAGGATAGTGACCGTTTGGCGGTACAAGCTCTTTTTGAGTTGATGCATACCGCTTGCCAAGAAATTGATTTGCCGTTTCAGCTTATTGTTTTGGATCATGCCCATTTGCGGGATGAATGGTTCGAGGACTCCATCGTTGAGGAGTGGCGTGGAGGCGTCGCCCTGGTGCCTTCTGAGTGGCCGAACGGTTAGGTTAGGCTGTCAACAGGCCTTTTGTCCGCTCGTTCAAGCCTTTTGGTTTTGAATGAACGGAATTTCGGATTGAGGTTTAGAAAATCATGACTTATGGCCGTTCCGCTCTGTTCTCTGCCTTAATCGCCTCTACGGTCTTTATATGCGGTTTTCCTGTTCTTGCGCAGGACGCAGCCTGGGTGCAAGAGACCTTTGTGGCGCTACAGCGTCTCGTTGATGGTCGGACGGCCTCGCCTGCTGTATTGGAACCGTATGTCGATACGGAACTTCCTGGTCGCGCGGACATGATGATATCGCTCAACGTACCTCTTGGGGACAATCCGGCAGTGCCGCGCGGGACATCGGCGATTTGCCCCTACCAGCCGGTTCGTGGAGGAAAAAGAATACCGGTAACATGCAACCGGCTGATAACTCCGCAGGGTGCGGATTTCAGAATCAAAGCTACAGTCTATGGTCCCGATGGACTGCCCGGCATTCCCGCCGACGGCATCAAGCCGAACGGTGCGCTGCTGGCGGACCACGCCAAGGAACTGGTAATTTACCTTGATGAGATCGTTTCAGTTGGGGTGGTCGGCGGTCCCATGTGGAGCAAGAAATGATGTTCAGTATTACGTCCTGCTGAACAGGACGTTCTTCCGCCGTAAATCCTCAAGGCTCAGGGTATAATGGGCAAACGCAGGGTTCTCTTCCAAGGCGTGATCGAGCAGGGTTTCCAATAACCCCAGATTTCTCCGCTGTTGATCCGTCAACTGAGTGCGGATGTTCGTCAAATCTGAAGCAGTCGTTCCGTTCAGGAAGGTAAACATCTTTCCCAGAAGACCCGTGATCACATCCGAAACCTGGACGCCGGGTTCGTCTTTGGAATCGGCAAACCGGTAATTCGTAAGTTTTCGCGCGCCATCGACGAATTTCATGGTGGCGATATTGGTTTTCACGACTTCTTCGACATCGAATATGTGTTCGGAATTTTTGAAGAGGCAAATCCTTTGGACAAAGAACGGACCAAACCCGTCGATCAGGACGTTTGGCGTTTCATCCTCCAGGAAGGGTAGGGCTTCGAGGCGTTCGGCGATCTGTAATGCGCCTTTCAACATCATGAAGTTAAAGTGCGGGAGCAAGTCGGCTCGTTGTTCCAGCAAGGCCCGAAGTTCGGCGACAAAAGCCCGTCGCATTTCCCGCCCAACGTCGGGGTACGAGTAGCGCTGGAACAAATCGACGGTCCCGTCCAGGTCATGCCTGAGGATTGCGTAGAGATCGTTTTTCAGTTCCATGTGTGCAGTGAACAGTTGGCGCTCGCCGTGTTCACCGAGAATTGAATCGATTACGTCAACGATCGACCAGTAGAGCGGATCAAGCACCGAAAAGTGTACGAACAGTCCTTCGTCGAGCAGCCACTGAAGAAAGCCCTCCAGCTTCTTCGCGTTCAATAGCGATGGGAAATCGCCCTTGGCTACGTGCTTGAGTTTGATCTCTTTGGCGGATTTTTGCAGATTCAGGATTGAATGCAGACCGTCCAAATCGATGACGCGAACTGGGCCTCTGTATGCAATTCCACCGACGACAAAACATTCAGGATGGCCGACATTCAACCCGTCCGGACGGACATGAAGTCGTCGAATGTTGTTCGTTTCGTCGTAGTAAATTGTGTAGACGGCATCGGCATTGAAAAGCCCGTTCATCTGAATGACGGGATCTCTCAGCGTATTGACGTCAATGGCTCCATATTCCGTGGTTTCAATCATTTAACCGTTTTGCAAACTCCGTTTTGGGAAACTTCCCGCCAATCACGCCGGCATTCAGACTTTGCTCGATCACTTCGAGCCTGACGCCGTCTCCTTGAAGGTGGCGTTCGATTTCGTATTCGACCATCAACGCCAACTCATTCATGCATCCGGTTACGCGGCGTGACGCCGTCTTGCAAACCCGGAACGCGCCGGGGTCGGACGTAAAATCCCGTCCCGTGATGTGTTCGATCCGGTGTTGGAACACGCCGACGATTTCGTCGATGGGCTCGCGGCGGTCGAAGGGATGGACCAGGGAGTAAAGCGTTTCCGCGTTGGTGAACAGCAGCGCGTCCAATGGCAGGTCCAACGGGATATCCCTCACATACCAGCACTCTAGCCAGTCGGTCCCATCGGGGACGGGCGGTTCTTCCGGCCTGACCTTCAGGGCTTTGGCGAGTTTGGCGGTGACGTGAAACTGGAGCATGCCTCGATCTTTCCCAACGGGACGACCGCGCCTCAATGGCAAGGCCGTTCCTGGCTGCAATCATACAGAGCGAAAGGAGGGAAAGAGAAGGGTGAAGTTTCACCCTAAAGAGGAGTTAAGATCATGTACAGCATCAACAGCGTTACCATCGTGGGCCACCTGGGCGCGGACGCCGACATCCGCACCATGCAGAACAACCAGCAGGCCGCCACGCTCTCCATCGCCACCGACCACAGCTACAAGGACAAGAACACCGGCGAATGGATCAAGCGCACGGAATGGCACCGGGTGGTGACCTTCCAGCAGGGCCTGGTGTCGGTTCTCGAAAAGCACGCCCGCAAGGGCCGCCTGACGGCGGTGCAGGGCATGCTGCGCACCCGCAAGTGGACCGACCAGAACAATGTCGAGCGCTACACCACCGAAATCCTCGTGACCCCCGGTTGCCAAATCCAGTTCCTGGAAAAGCTCGACGACCGGGGCGAAGACGACATGCCGCCCTCCGGCGGCCAGGACGTTCCTCCCGCCGATCTGGACGACGAGATCCCGTTCTGAGTACTTCCTTGAACAACACGCAAAACCACGGCGGGGGCTTATCGGCCTCCGCCGTTTTCCGTTTCGGAGGGAGAGATCATGGACAGCAAACTCATCGCCCTGTTGGGCGCATCGCCGCGCAAGCGGCTGGAAACGTTAAAAGCTCAGGTCAAACGGTATCCGCACTACGGCGGCATTCTTGAAACCTACCGCCAGGCTTTCGCCCCTTGGCGTTTCGTCATTGGCCGGTGGATGCAAACGACCGCGCCTGCGCGGCGCGGCGGTTTTTCGGCAGCGCCGAGGACGCCGGTCTGCGCTTCGAAGCCTGGGCGGACGATGTTCTCCGGTTGCGTCACACCGGATGGTACGCGGACGAATTCCAGGACGAGACCTTTCGTGGCGCGGTGTTCCGTCTGCCCGCCGGGCGGCAGGGGTGCGAACGGTTCGTCGCCGGATATGGTGAATCCTTAAGCGAAGGGTTCGTGCTTGACGTGACCGAGGTCTGGGACGGCGATTTCATTGGCGCGGCTCGCGAGGCGGATCGCCTGGCCGAACGAAGCGCCGAGGACGCCCGCGAATGGCAAGCCCGGGAATCCGCCCGCTTGCGCCTTGAAGACATCACCGGGGAACTGAAGGGCATTCGCGGCGAAATCCTAGGGCCTGTTGACAATTACCTCCCTGTAATGATGGCAGCAGTCAGGAACCAATTGGCTTTGTAGCTTTCGTCCGTTTTGTCGTATCGAGTGGCTATACCTCGGAATTCCTTTATCTTGGCAAAGAAATTTTCGACGAGATGCCGCCATTTGTAAGTTTCTTTGTCAAAAGGAATTTCGGATTTCCTGTTTGCTTTGGGAGGAATGACAACACTTGCCCCACGTTTGTCTATTTCTTCTCGCAACCAGTCAGCATCAAAGGCTTTATCCGCAAGAAATGCTTCGAACTCAAGCCCTTCAATCAAAGGAGGAACACCAACGATATCATGGCGTTGACCGGGAAGAAGAACAAAACTGACCAAGTACCCCAAGGCATCGACCAATGCTAGTATTTTGGTCGTTAATCCGCCTTTTGAACGCCCGATGGCCTGATTTTGAGTCCCCCTTTTGCCCCGCTAGCCTTTTGATGAACGCTAACGATTGTACCATCAACCATGACATATTCAAAATCCTGATCTGATGAGAGTTTGTCGAAAATTCGGTCAAATACGCCGCGTTCAGCCCAGCGTCGAAACCGTTTAAAAACGCTGTTCCAGTTGCCAAATTCCGTAGGAAGGTCACGCCAAGGAGTACCTGTGCGAACACGCCATAGCACAGCTTCCAAAAACAGGCGATTGTCTTTGCCTGTAACGCCACAATCAGTTGATTTGCCTAAAAGAACGGGTTCAATCCGTTCCCAAATATGATCACTGATGACAAAACGGTCCGTATTCATTCAAAAAATCCCTAAAAGGAATCTTGAATCATAAATCAGGCTGTTTGGGAATCCCTTAATTGTCAACAGACCCTAGACTTGTGTCGCTCAATCCGAGAGGCTTGCCCTGGCATTGGAAAACACAAGCCGATCCGTTCGGCTCTGCGCAGTGCTTTGCAAGCTCTTTTGTGCAATCGCGCCAGCCTGATCGCTGAACGCGACCGATTAGAATACGACTAAACGCCTAATTCACGTAAGCACTCTCGCTACGTTTAAATGGCCGTGTGATCCCTTTGGCTTCCGATGGATGGTTGGTGGGGGTGAGGAGTGCATTCCATAAATTGTCATCAAACATTCCATTAAGGTACATGTACCTGCATCCGACAATTAACTTCCAGCGATCCCAAGCGGTTGCCCCATGCCTTGTGTCATAATGTTTTTCCAAATCATAAAAGGTGGGGGCTGCGGTGTCGCTAGTCCAAAACTCATCAAGGTAAGCACCTAAGTCATCGATCATTTCTTTGCTGACATCGAAAAAACTTTGAAATGGCTCATGCCAGGAATCGTTGTTGTGATAAAGCGGGTAAACGCCATTGCACCAAGCAAAAACATAAGCATCAGATATCGTGTCCTTGGTGTCTTTTGTTAAGCTCATGGCAAGGACCTGCAGTTTGACCATTGTGAAAGTTTGCTGATTTGTTGTGCTTTCAAATCCCTCTTGAATGAGGAGGCGTGCAGCCTCTGAGCGTGATGGTTGGATGGGTTGGGATAATCTCCAGGCATCTATTTTTTCGAGTGTGCTGTCGTCGAGCCGAAGTTCGAGGCGGTTAATTTTGGGAGTCATTGTCTATTGTCCTGAGTTTGTTCTGTATACCGTACAAATGTACGAGACATACGGTTATTTGTCAAGTTGATGCTTTGCGATATGTGACAAACGGATGAGGGGTTGGCAAAAGTAGATCAACAGCCCATCCGGGCGGCGTTACGCGGCGCGCTGCAAAACCATCTGCATCGTCGCTTGGGGCTGCGCGAAGAGCGTGACTGGCTGCAAGCCGAGTACCCAGGTCTGGCCGAGGAAACGGCTAGGGCGGGCCTAGGTTCCGCCTAGCCGACGTATAGGTGCGCGCGAGGTGGTGACGAGGGGGCGGCGAGGCCATCGCTACATCCTGCCGATTTTGGGTCCAGTCATGTTGCGATGGCGTGGCGATTTTGGCTAGGTCAATCCCGGTCCGGCGCACGCGCCGACAGGCGGCGGTTCCGCCATCGGCGGTCTTCCCATTCCGGCAGGGCTCCGGGAGTGCATGAACGGTCGCCGCCACCAGGGGCGGAGTCCGCCGTCTTCGGTATAGGAGGGGGCTCGCCAACCGGCGGTTCGTCCCCGAGCGTTCCCAAGTGTTTCTTGGGCCGTGCGTTCCTGCCGGTGAGCCGAACGCCCAGGGCGCATCGGAACCTCGTTCGGCCTTCACACGCCAAGCGGTTCGATACCGCTCATGAGGTGGGCTGTCGCGGATCGGGGGACGCGAACTCAACGGCGCTGGCGGCTTTTTTCCCCTGGGCGCGCCTCTTTAGCGCCTTCGGCGGGGCGCCCATTCCTCGCGAGACAAAAAAGGCCGCCTTGCGCCGTCCTCCACTGCGTTGCGGCCTTTCAGGTGATTTGCGTCCCGAACCGATCCGCAGAGTCAGCCCCATGAGCGGGATCGACCGCTCGCCAGATAAAGGAGTTGAACGATGTATTCCGAAACACCCGACGTTTTCGACGATCTCACCGGCCAAAGCGCCACCGCCGACATCATGAACCGCATGGAACTGTTCGGGGCCGTGCCCCCGGCGGACGAGGAAGACCCCCGCCCCTTACCGGAACTGGACGACGGATATTCCGCCCTGGAGGCGGTGTTCGAGACCTTAAGCGCCCTGTTCGCCGACACCTGCCTGGAAGGGGAGACCACCGACGTGCTGTGGAACACGGTCAATGTCTTCCAGCGCAAGCTGGAGCGCCTGGACAAGGGCTTCGACCAACTGGGCTTCGAGATCCGCCGCGCCATCCGTGAGCAAGACGGCACCGAGGTCAAATCGGTGGAACTGGAGAAACTGGAACTCCGCGCCCGGTCCACCTCCGACGCCCGCGACACCTTCGAGGCCTTGCGCGACCATGCAGCCGATCTCTTTGCCACCGCCACCGGCCATCCCTGGATGCCCGGCCATGGCTCGAAGGTCAGCAACTCGGGCCTCACCGCCGCCGTCATCGACAGCCGCGAGTTCCTGGCCGCGACCGAGCGTCGCAAGACCCAGTCCTTGGCTCCCGAAGGCCCGAAGGTGGTGGTCAGCGGCGGCATGGACTTCACCGACCACACCCTGATCTGGAACGCCCTGGACAAAGCCCGCGCCAAGCATGCCGATATGGTTCTGGTCCACGGCGGCGCGCCCAAGGGCGTCGATCTGATTGCCGCCAAATGGGCCGAGGCCCGGGGCGTCGCGCAGGTGGTGTTCAAGCCCGACTGGAAGCGCTACGGCAAGTCCCGCGCTGGGTTCGTGCGCAACGACCAGATGCTCGACCTCCTGCCCATCGGCGTCCTGGCCTTTCCCGGCACCGGCATCACCGAGAACCTGGTCGACAAGGCCCGCAACCTCGGCATCCCGGCCAAGAAGTATAGCTGATCGTCCATACGGCCCCGTCGGAGCTTTCCGGCGGGGCCTTTTTCTTGTTCGCCTGCCGAGTGTTTATTAAGCGGACAAAGCCGCGAGCGGCTTTGACGTTGTTTGTTGGTGGGCATCCTCTCTGGTCCTTCCAGCTTGGGGCGCGGCGAAACCGCCGTCAAGGATGCGCGGTTCCCCCAAAATACTTCATTGCGCTGGCGCTCCATTGCGTATTTCGGCTCCCCCACGCCCCGCTGGCGCGGCCTCCGGTCCCTGACCGCGGTCCCGCCGCACCCCCACCGATCGGCGTTTTCGATGACTTGAACCCGATGGAGGACATTATGACCGAAGAACAACACATCATCCGCGCCCGTGCCGAGGAAGACCGCTGGGAAGAGATCGAGCGCCTGTTCGGCTCCTGGGCCGACGATTTCGATGGGGGCGATGAAGAACCGGACCTCGACCCGGAACTCGAAGAGCTCATCAGCGCCCTGGGATATTGAACCGCACGCCCCGCCGGAGCCATCCGGTGGGGCTCTCTTTTTGATCGGACACCGAGTGAGAGCGGGGGCCGCCTAACGGCGGCCCCCGCTGATCGGCATCGCGCCGACAAGGTCCAATTAGGACTTGGTTGCCGCTTGCGTTTTTGTTGGGCGCTTCGTCTTTTGATCCCGGGCCGATTGTCGTGGTTCCCAGTTTGGGCGTCTCCGCTCTGCGAGCGGACCGCGCTCTATTCCTCACTCCTGCGTCGTTCGGAACGGAGCCGCGTTCCGCGTCTCCGCCTATTCAGGTGACGATCGCTGGCGCGAAAAGCTCCCGTAAATCTTCCCCCTGCCAGTCCCCCAACCGGGGACCGAACACGATTGAACCCCTGTGGATTAGCCGATAGCTCCGTAGGCTTCGCCTCCCCGCTATGGATGGACGTCTTACGACGGCAATTCTTCCACACCTGTCGCTACCGGTGTAGCGGTGGCGGAAACATAAGGTTTGTAAGGGGTTCAGCGCGTTTACAGGGGCGCGCGCACCGTCATACGAACGTCAACGGGAAAAGGTCTTGTGGTTCAGGTGGTTCGAGGTGGCGTATGACAAACATCTACGGAACGTAGGTGCTTCTTAAGGTCATCCCAGCCTTTCATGGCTGCAATATTCTGGGAAATTGTTATGAACCTTCAATGCCGACTTCCACGCTAACCGCTGAGGCGATCTCGGTATAAAGATCAATCTCCTCGCTGGCCCGGAGGCTGACGACCAAGGCGTAGCGCACGCGGCGTTCGGCGCGTTCTAACTTGGGCTTTTCGCGCCACCAACCACCGACCGGATAAACGCCGATGGCATGGCGATCGGCAAGATCTGCCGCCATCCCTCGCCAAACATCGGAATGCACTGCTCCTCGGTCACGAAGCCTCGGCCCAAGCACCCAGCCATCGTCATTGCCCTCCGCAGAAACATGCTCGTCGTCCTCTCGCGCGGCGGCATTCACCCTGCGACGAAACCGCTCAAGGCTCTCTTCGGGGCGTTTTACGGCAAACCTCAGGCCGTGCCCGGCGTAGCGGTGCCTTTTGGTCCAACCGCGTTCCCCCGGGTTCGGCTCGACGAAATAGCTCAACGTCACCCGCATCTCGACCTCCGTTTCACCCAGGGCTCTCAGCACGTCTGAGGGCCATGGCAGATCGTGGAGCATCATGTCACGGGTGCGCGTGGAAGAGCCGTTGAGGCAATAGGGCTGCAGATCGGCCTCGATGACCAGCGTCACATCACTGGATAGACTGCGCAGCGCTCGATCCAGACTGGGTACGCCATAGCCGTAACGGCGCAGAATTAGCCGTTGATCCGTCTTGCTCGGATTTGGAGGCAAATGGCCCATCATCGTCGGAGTCCATTCGGCGGAATGGACGATCATGGCGCGGACGGTTTCGGGCCATAGGTCAGGGCGTTCGGAGAGAATTTGCGCGGCCATTCGAGCAATTTGTGCCGTCGCGGCGCTCGTGTCTCCGGTCACGGTGAAAGCCCGTTCTTCCGGTCTGTTGAAGGTGGTCAGGAGGGCAAGTTCGTCTACATGGTCAATCCCAGATGTAGCCGGATCAATGCCGTGATTGCCACCTTCAAACACGACATCCGGCTTAATCGGCCAGTCATGATTCCATTCCACAGAGGTACGGCTGAAAGCGGACAAATCCCCCGCCGGAGCCATGGCCCGCCATCCCGAATAGCTCGGATCGGTGATGGTGCATTTCTCGGTGATAGCGCCGACGGTTAGTGTGTTCCACGCTTGGGCTGGACTTTCGATGGGGGCAGTGTCGTTCTGATTCAGATATTCCGCAGCTGGGTAATAGACGGAGATGTTTCCCGCCGACACGACGATCAAGCGTTGATCCTCACCATCGCCATAGGCAAGGTCGTCCAATGCCGCCGACCAGGACGACGGACGTCCACGCCAATGGTCTCCGTCACTGGTTACGGCTAGGCAATAGGCTCTGCGGCGATTTGGAGCCTGAACCTCGGCTCGACCCATGGCGCTGGCTGTGATGTAGCCGTATAGGTCTGGATCGTTGGCGCCGCGGTCGGGGTAAATCTTCACGGACTCGAGCCGGTGCTGCATCTCGACTGGTCCCGTGCCGACCAGCATGTCGGTCAGATCGCCATAAAGAGCCACGCCGCTCATCTGCGTACCATGGCCATGTCTTATATCTTCTGGCTCCCAATCCGCGTGCCAGGCTTGGTGATCGTTCGCATCCAGCGCCGGGCTGATTAGCGGGTGGCGGCGGGTGCTGCCGCTGTCGAGAAGGCACACGGCCGGAGCGTTGGGGGCTGGTGGGACGAGCCGATCTGCCAGTTCCACCGACCACGCGATCTGTTCGGCACCACCCATCTCCATGAACAGGGCAGGTGTATCGCGGGATAGGCGAAGCTCGGCAACCGCATCGGTATTGGCGACAATTCGACCGATGGCTTCCGGGGTGCCGCGGACGAGAACCACTTCGCGTTCCGCAAAGGTGACCGAATGGTCCCTGATATCCATCTCTAAGCGGGCTGCTGCATGCTCGAAAACGGGACGGCCATTGAGCCGCAGCCATACTTCCCACCAGACTTGCTGACCGGCCTCGGGAAAGAGATTCGGGGTGTCCGTATAGAGAGACCGGGCATCGGCGATCCGCACCGCTTCCAGGGCTGCGACCAGGGCCTCATTTTTCGGACGACGGGATTTTTCGATCCGGTTGCCGGTATCGTCCAGCAAGACGTTGCCGTCGTCGTCTTTTTCGTAGTTGATCTTGTCTTCTTCAGCGTAGGCGCGGACCTTCTTGAGGTAGAATTCAGCGCGCGATTCAGGAATGAAAACGGTTGCATAAAGGAGATTGGGGTCTTCGGGTGACGGTCGTGTGGCGACGAGTTCGATATGCTCTTTCCCCTGTGCGTTCTCGAGTTTTTCGACAATGGATTTCTGGTCCGTCGGCAGGTCGAATTCGAGGTAGAAGCCCGGTGTCCCACCGCTGATCTCAGGATCACGGTTGGCTATCCGCTCTTGAGCGGTTGCCACCGCTCGGGTCAGCATGTCTTGGAGCAAATGCGCGTGGCGTTCGCGGTCGCGAAGCGGTGTTGGACCACCGCCGCCGCCGCTTCGAGGTGAGGTAAACTCTTCCCTATCGCCGTGACCAGGCAGATAGACGTGCGGTAAGTGGCGCTGTTCGTTTTCAGGCATACTGGGCGCGCTTCCGCTTAATGGTCTGTGGTGGCTTTGCGCTCGGTAATTGCGCTGGCGAGGTCGTCTTTCACCACCCGGGTGCGGTCATCAAGGATCGCCCGCTTCGCGGCCTCGTCCGCTGCCCGGGCGATCTCGGCTTGGCTTAGCCCGGAAATCGAGGCAAGAACCTCCTTCCAGCGCATCCCCTTGGTATCGAACCCAGACAGACGGTTTTTCAGGATACCCTCGGCGATCGACGCTTCGGGCAAATCGTAGCGGACTACATCGTCGAACCGCCGGAATAGGGCAGGATCGAGAAGTTCTGGGTGGTTCGTCGCGGCGACGATCAGGCTGTCGCTGTCGTCGTTTTCCAAAAACTGGAGGAATGAATTCAGCACGCGGCGGATTTCCCCGACGTCATTGCGTTCGGTTCGGCGGGCGCCAATGGCGTCGAACTCATCGAAGAAATACACCCCCCGCGTTTGCGCCATTGCATCGAAGACCTGCCGCAACTTGGAGGCGGTCTCGCCCATGAAGCGGGTGATGAGCGAGTCGAAGGCCACCGTGAACAGCGGCAAGGTAAGCTCTCCCGCCAGGGCGGAGGCAGTCATCGTCTTACCGGAGCCCGGCGGACCGATCAGCAGGATTTTCCGGCGCGGGTGGAGACCGTGTTCTCGTAGACGGTGGTGCTGGCGCTGTTCTGTGACGATCCGCTTCAGACGGGTTGCCAGGGTTTCCGGCAGCACCATGGAGGCAAGGCGTGTCTCCGAATAGCTGGCAGAGATCAGGGCCGCCAAATCGCCCTTGGGCTGGGCGAAAGGTACCGGCCTGCTGGTTCGACTGGCCTTGAGAGATCGGGCTTCGTCGACCAAATCGCGGAGTTGTTTGGCGAGATTGCCGTGCCCCTGGCGTGCCTCATGGGCCGCGACCTGCATGGCCACGGACAAAAATTGCTCATTGTTGCCATCAATGTGGCTTCGCAAGAGCGCTATGAGATGCTTCGAGGCTGCCATGACTCCCTTTCCGTTCGCTGGATATGACACGTCCAGCGGCTCATACATAATAAAACATTCCAAGGATTCGAAAACCGGAATTGCCGAGCCGTTCCCTTGGATCAATCCGACTCGTGCATTTTATATTATTGCATAGCAAGAAAGCCCTTAAATTTCAATGAATAGGCTCCGCGCTTCCGGCCTGCCCCAAGGTCTGTGCTGGGCGCTCATTACGTCATTCCTTTCCCGTTCTCATGAACCCATCCAACAACCGCTTCAGGAAATCCTCGCCGGTCTGGGCACCGGCCGCATGGGCCAGGGTCCAGAAGCGGTCCTTGGTGTCCGGGTGGACGGCGATGTTGAGCTGCGTGGTGCGGTTGGTGGCGCGTAAGCGCCGTCCGTCGATCCGGGCCAGGGGAGCTGCGGGGGGGTGTTGGCGGGGTGGCGGGGTAG
>NZ_BKCL01000017.1:0-26285 GCF_008579125.1 Iodidimonas gelatinilytica
GCGGCAACGGTTTTGGGGTTGGGCTGGCGGGGCAATGGTGGCCCTTCTTGCGTCGCAAGCAATGGCAGAGCCTTGGATCGAGGCGGGCGACGCCCGGATGCGCACGGATATCGAGCTGTTGGCCGCCTATAATATCATTGATGGTCCAATCACCATGTGGCCGCTGCCTTGGGCGCAGGTGATGCGTAGCATAGCCGAGATGCCGGACCGAGCCTTTCCCGCCCATGTGGAAGCAGCGCTTGCACGGGTGCGCGCCGGTGCGCCAACCACAAAAGATTATCGTTCCATGGGTATGGAAGCCCATGCCGGGGCAACCAGCCGCGAAAAAATGGTACGCGGCTTCGATGGTGGTGTGCGCGAAAATGCCGAAGTGGGTGTGTCGGCTGAAAAGCACTGGGGGGCCAGCTATGCCAAGCTCAGTGTGGGCTGGCGCGATGGACAGCCGGGCAAAGATATCAGCTTTGACAACAGCTATTTTGCTGCCGCATTGGGAAATTGGGTCGCTTATGCCGGTACGGTCGACCAATGGTGGGGCGGTGGCTGGGATTCCGGTATGATCCTGTCCAATAATGCACGGCCCTATCCGAAAGTCGGTATCCAAAGGCTCGACCCCAAACCCTTTGAAACGAAATGGCTGAGCTGGCTTGGTAACTGGAATGTCAATCTGACTGTTGGTCGGTTGGACGGCGGGGAAACGCGCACCGATATCAATCATCCGGTGGTGGCGCATATTCGGGTGTCTCTTCAGCCCATTGACCGGCTGGATATCAGCTTTAGCCGGGCCATCCAAACCTGTGGCCAAGGCCGGTCCTGCGGCTTTTCCAACTGGACGGACGCGCTGATCGGCCTGGGTGACCGTGACAATACCGGAACCACCGATGAACCGGGGAACCAGATCGCTGGGGCGGATATTCGCTATAGTGGGGTGATCGGCTCCATGACATATGGGCTTTATGCGGAAACTATCGCCGAAGATGAAAATCAGCCATTGTGGATAAATACAGCCTGTCGGTGGGCGCAACCCTTGGCGGCTATTGGCAAAGCCAGCAGCTTCAATGGCAGTTGCGTACCGAAGCCGCAGATACCAAGGCGGGCAATATTTTCGGTCTTGGCGGCGATCCGTTGAACAATGTGACCTTCAGTAACTTCATTTTCACGGATGGGTTCGAGTTTCTCGACCGTACCATCGGTCATACATTGAGCACCGACAGCACCTTGATAACGCTGGAAGCCACGGCCATTGATCGCCAAAGCCGCAATTATTGCTGCGGTACCGCTATGCCAAGGTGAACCGCTCGGATGGGCCGCGCAACGAGGTGAGTAGCAACCGAGAAGTGGTCAATTTGGTGGAAATGGGGTCGCAACTTCCCTTCGATTGGGGCGAAGGGCGGATCGAAGTGCGCTTGATGGATGACCGCCCGAACACGCCGGGCCGCAGCCCCTTCGATGCCCAGATTGAAGCGAGCCTGCGCTGGCGATTTTAAGGTTAGGCATTCGCCCGGCTCTTCCAATGATCTGGCGCCGTGGGTGAAAAGAGGGGCTTATATGGTAGCCAAATTGCTGATGGCGTGGGACATGGCCGTCAGTTTCGTTTGATCCGGCATCACACACAGACGCACAATCGTGCCTTCATCCTGCTCTGATTCGATCGAAAATTGAATATCTTGCAATTGGCACAAAGCCCGTGAAAGGGTCAGTCCAAGGCCGGTGCCGGATTGATCGACGGATTTTTTCGAAGCAATTTGGCCAAAGGGACGCAGCGCATCTTTCAGATGTTTCTCCGACATGCCAATGCCGGTATCGCGTACGGTCAGATCAACACCGCCATTTTCCATAACAATGCCGCTGACCTCTACCGAGCCGCCGGGGAGGGTGAATTTTATGGCATTGCCGATCAGATTGATCAGAATTTGCCGCAAACGTCCCGGATCTGCATAGATCATTACGGGTGCCGTGGGGGGAATGCAGGTGAAGGAAATGGTCTTTTCTTTGGCAAGCTGAACTGTGATTCTTTTGCAGTCTTCTAAAAAGGATGACAGATCGATCCATTCCATCGCAAGAGGCATTTCACCCGCCTCAATGCGGGATAGATCAAGAATGTCGTTGATGATCTCCAAAAGATGCTTGCCGCTATGGTGGATGTCTTCCACATATTCCGCATAGCGCGTGGGTTTGATCTCTCCGAACATGCTTTTGCGCATGATTTCCGAGAAACCGACAATGGCATTGAGCGGCGTGCGGATTTCATGGCTGAAATTGGCGAGAAAGCGTGATTTCAGGTCATTGGCACGTTCTGCCGCAAGACGCGCTGAATCCAGTTCTGCTTCATAGCGTGATCGTATGGTGATGTCGCGCATATGGGCGATAATAAAGGGCGTATCGCCATCTTCAATTTTGGCTGTGCTGATTTCGACGGGAATGGTTTTGCCATCGTCTCGTATAAGGCGTGTCTGGAATAAGCCGGGCAAGGTGGCATCGTCGCTCAGGTCGGTTGTCCCATTTTTATTGGCGGCGATGCTTTTACCACTTTGTGTGGCAAATTGGCTCTTGAAGAGCCGGTTTTTCAAGCTTCGGGCGATACGCCTAATAACTGGGCGGCTTTTTCATTGGCGTTAAGGATATGGCCGCCGTCTTGTTCGATAATGAAAATACCGTCGCTGGCATTTTCAAATAATGACCGGAACCGCTTGGCGGATTGCTGTAGAATCCGGGTTGCTTTTGCGCTTTCTTTGTCCCGCCGGATTTTGAAATAACATACCGCAATGGCGGCAATCAGGGTCAGGAGCGGCAGAGGAAGTATATTGGCGAAGCGGGGGGATGTTTCGGTCCATCCGTTTTTGGGCAGCGCCGCCAGTTCCCATGATCCTATGGGAAATTGAAGTGTCATATAAACGGGCGCCTGGTCAATGATTTGGGCATCGCCAAAAAAACGCCGTCCTTCTTTTTCATCTGGATTAATGGCCGAGATAGTGACCGCCAAAGGGTGGTTCTGGTCGGACAATCCTGTGCGATCAAGAAGGGATTGATAATCCATTACGGATGAAATGAAGCTGTTTCCTCCTTCATGCTCATCAAGGATGGGCATGCGGATAATAAAGGCGGTCCCGCCTTGGATAAGGTCGTACGGGCCGGAAACAAAGGGTGCCCGGTATTTCATGGCGGCTTTGATGATTTTCAACTGGGCGGGATAATCTCTGTAATCGATCCCCAGGATTTCCTCGTTTCCGGCCAGCGGATAAACTTTTGTGATCCTTAGATCTTGCGACACTGCGGTGTGGACGATGGCGGTATCGCTATTGCCAAGCAGCGCACTAGCATAGCGGGAAAATTCATCGGATGTGCTATCGGGATTGATGGCGATTTCAACCGCAAGGCCGGTGGTAAGGGCAATATCATGCAGCACAGTGCCTTGAATGCGGGCGCCAATGGCATTCAGCTGTTCAGAGGTGGCCATGCGCTCTTGCTGATGGCGACGTTGGGACGCTTCTTTTTCAATCTCCCAACTGAAAAAGGCCGCGCTGGCAACAATAACGGATGCCACCAAAACCGTGCCCCAAGGACGTGATCTTCGCGCGGTTTTGGTGTTGAGCATAGGAGTCTTTCACGACATAAAAACGGGCAGATAAAATGCAACCATTTGTTCAATCCAGAATAATTGGAATGCTTACGCAGAATTGTAATTTTTTGGTAAATTTCGTCAGAATTTGCCCCAATGCAGTTCGGATCACTGTCACAGTTCCAATGTGGTGCGCCAAGTCTCCAAGGGTGGTTGCATGGCAGAAACCGCCAGTTTTTTCTCCAAAGCCGCCCCTAAAGTGAGGAGTTTGCGTTCTTCGAACAAAGGCCCCCATAGGGTGACATTATGAGGAACAGATACGCTTTCAGGCTGTTCCGGCTTGGGTTGGCCATAAGCCGTGCGGGTGGGCGTGTCGGCAAATCCGGCCCGCAAGGTCAGGCAAGGATGGCCGGTATAATTGGTAATTACCAAAAGGCCACCAGCAAAATTGGGGCTTAAAATGGCATCCAGACCGGAAAAATTTTGATGCATCATATGCATGACGCGCCTGCGGAAACGATCCACTTGCACCAGATCCACGGCGGAAAAGAAATGCGCTCGCCGCCAGCTATTGGGCCAGGCGTTTTCTTCTTGCCAAACCAGTTCGTCATCGCGGTTGCTTAGAGTCAGCTCTTGAAAGGCAGCGGCGGCTTCCGCTTCCAATTGTGGCAACAAAGCCCCATAGGGCCAATCGGGAAGCGACATTTCCACAAGGGTAATGGGCAAAGACCGGGCGGCTTCCAGCGCCTTCCGGTCAAGTGCGTTTCCGGCTTCAAACCATTTCGGATCATAGCCCAGCCGCATGCCTTCGACGGGCGTTTGGGCATCCCATTCAAAGCCGTGAAGGACGTTCCCCGGATCGCCAGCATCATGGCCATTGATGGCATCCAGCACCAAAGCCGTATCCGCAACAGAACGGCAGATCGGCCCCAGTTTATCCAGCGACCAGCACAGCGCCATGGCTCCGGTGCGGGGCACCCGGCCAAAGCTGGGGCGCAATCCTGTTGTTCCGCAGCGTGCCGAAGGGCTGACAATCGACCCAAGGGTTTCGGTGCCGATGGAAAAAGCGCATAAGCCTGCCGCCGTGGCAGAGGCCGATCCGGCTGATGACCCGGATGAGCCTTCGCGCGGATTCCATGGATTGCGGGTGACGCCATCAAACCAGATATCCCCATAAGCCAATGCGCCATTGGTGGTTTTTCCCAGCAAAACCGCACCGGCTTCTTCCAGCATTTTAACGATACTGGCATCGTGCTTTGCCACGCGTTCGGAAAAGGGGGTGGCCCCCCATGTGGTGGGGATGTCTTTGGTGTCGATGATGTCTTTCAGGCCATAGGGAATGCCGTGCAAGGGGCCGCGCCATGTGCCATTGGCGGTTTCTTCATCCGCCCGTTTTGCTTGCGAGAGTGCCAAATCCGCGGTGACGGTGATGAAATTTTCCAGCATTGGGCGGTAACGCTGGATACGGTCCAGATAAATCTGGGTCAGATCCGTTGAAGAAATCTGGCCGGTCTTGATCCAATGGGCGAGATCGGTGACCGGGGCAAAGGCGATTTCTTCGGCGCTGTTCGGTATGGCTTTGTCGCGCGCTACGGCATTGGTCACACCAAATCCTTGCTCGGGATAGGAGATGCCGGGCAGACGCGGATTGAACACGGTTGCGGGTGCATCGCTATTTTCAAAATGGATACCCCGCACCGCACGAATATTTTCCAACTGATCGTCCATGGTGGCGACAATCTGGGCGCGTTCCTCGTCCGTATAGGCCAGATCCATCATGCGCTCGCATTGAGAGACGATGCCTTCGTCCATTTTTGCGGCTTTGGCATCCGGGGTGACCGGGCCCGGTTGTTGGGCAAGGGAGGCCGTCGCCCCGGCAAGGCCCATCGCCGCCCCGCCAAACAAAACCGCGCGGCGTGTTTGACCGGATGAAGACACGTGTTGGCTGATGGAAGATACGGTTGGCTTTGTCATAACGGACCCCCTTGCAATTATTCCCGACCTCGTCGGGATTTTTGCAGCCTTGTGGCCGCAGTGCAAGCCATCATCATTCAAGGATGGGTGAGGGGGCAAGACGGCAGATCAAAGAGGCGATCAACCGGCCAGAGGGCCGATGGCCGAACGGGGCTGGCTGGAAATACCCATCAAAATCATATTGATGCGCATCATGTCGGCGGATAAGGGCAAAGCCAAAGTTTCATGGATCAAGACATCATTGTCTTGCATATGGCATTGCATTGGCCCGAAGGCCACGGGATGGCGTTCTTGCAAGGCAGAGCGGCAATATCCGGCCAAAACACTGCCCAAGGGATCGTTTCCCGTATTTTGCAGGATTTGCCCCGTAAGGTCCCGGTCAAAACAATTGACAAGGCGTGTTCCCATCAAACGCACCCGGAGTTTGTGCTGACCTTCGGCCACGTCCACCAACAGGATATGGCGCAAAAGCTTGGAATATGGGATGGGCAAATATCATTCCGCGAGGGAGCAAAGCGACCGTTCCGCAAGGAATTCCAATAAGTGAAAAGCTCGCGGAGCATGTCGCGCCTAAGATGTACAGGAGAGCTCACAATATGCTTTTCGAACAGCATGTTCATCTTAACTCCTGCTACGCAACACGAAAGACCGCGCTCTGTTACATAAATATAGAAAACAAGAAATGAAAATGTATATTTAACGATTTGTTAATTTTTCGCGTTTGCTCAATTAGTGCCCAATGGATTTCAGATTAGATGGTTTGATCATCTATAAATATAAATGTGTCTATTCTTTGTTTGGTCAAATTTTCGGGAAGGGCCTCCCCATGCCTCTTTATATTGCACAGGGAGGGGCGCGAAACGTGGCTTTATGGTTTGATGGTGTCGTGCTGCATTAAAATCCGGGCGGCCTTGGGCGCAAAATAGCTCAAAATCCCGTCGGCACCGGCGCGTTTGAAGGCCAAAAGCGATTCAAATATCGCAGCATCCTGATCCAGCGCGCCGCTTTGGGCCGCAGCAACCAGCATGGCATATTCGCCCGACACTTGATAAGCGAAGGTGGGCACGCCGAACTGTTGTTTGACGCGGCTGACAATATCCAGATAGGGCATGCCGGGCTTCACGATCACGCTATCGGCCCCTTCTGCCAGATCCATTGCCACTTCGCGCAGGGCTTCTTCACTGTTTGCCGGGTCCATCTGATAGGTTTTCTTGTCGCCCTTCAAAACACCGCGAGAGCCCACAGCATCCCGGAACGGGCCGTAAAAGGCCGATGCGTATTTGGCGGCATAAGACATGATCTGCACCGCCTGGAATCCTTCTTCGTCAAGGGCGTTTCGGATCGTGCCGATGCGTCCATCCATCATGTCGGACGGGGCAATCATATGGCAGCCCGCCCGCGCTTGAGTGATGGCCTGGCGGCACAGGACAGCGACGGTTTCATCATTGAGAATGCGGCCCATGTCATCCACAAGACCGTCCTGACCATGGCTGGTATAGGGGTCCAGTGCCACATCGGCCATCACGCCGATATCCGGGGCATGGCTGCGGATTTCGCCAATGGCGCGACAGACCAGATTGTCAATATTACAGGCTTCGCGGCCATCATCGCTGCGTTTGTCAGGCTCGGTATAAGGAAACAGCGCGATCAGCGGAATACCCAGATCATATGCCTCTTTTGCGGCGCGTCCGATATTTTTAAGGCTGTAACGTTCGACACCGGGCATGGAGGCGATCGGCTCATTCTCGTCACCATGGGTAACAAAGACGGGCCAGATCAGATCATTGGGGGACAGGGCCGTTTCGGCCACAAGACGGCGCGACCAGCTTTCAGCGCGTGTCCGCCGGAGCCGGGTGGCGGGAAAGCGTCCGGGAAAAAGCTGGGTCATCATGCGGTCCTTCAAACTTCGTTGATTGTGGTGAGGATGGTTGTTTCATACCATCGGGAAACGGGTTTTGAGAAGCCGTTCGGCGCTTTTGAAGAGGGTATGATCGGGTGCGGCTGCATATGGTCGCACGGCTTTTCCTTGTCGTTCAAAAGGCGTATAACCCGACAGATATAACAACCACATTCGATGGGGATCAATATGACCGCAGTTCATACGCATTTCATTGCCGGAAACAAGGTAGAAGGCAGTTCTGGAAAATTTCACGATGTCTTCAACCCTTCGACTGGCGAGGTGCAGGGAAAGACACCGCTGGCATCTGCCGTGGAAGTGAATGATGCTGTGGCTGCGGCCAAAGCCGCTTTTCCGGGCTGGTCGCAAACCTCGGTGGTGCGCCGCGCCCGCGTGATGTTCAAGTTTCTGGAACTGGCTACGGCCGATAAGGATAATCTGGCGCGGCTGCTGGCGTCGGAACATGGCAAGGTTTTTGAAGATGCCAAGGGCGATGTGCAACGCGGCCTTGAGGTGATCGAATTTGCCTGCGGTATTCCGCATTTCATGAAGGGCGAATATTCCAATGGCGTGGCTTCGGGGCTGGATGTCTATTCCATGCGCAAGCCTTTGGGCGTTGTGGCCTGTATCACGCCGTTCAATTTCCCCGCCATGATCCCCATGTGGATGTTCGGCATTGCCATTGCGTGCGGCAATACGGTGATCTTGAAGCCATCGGAAAAAGATCCCTCGGTGCCTTTGCGCTTGGCGGAACTGATGCTGGAAGCCGGTGCGCCCGCAGGCGTTCTGAATGTGGTCAATGGCGATAAAGTGGCGGTGGATGCGCTCCTTGATCATGCCGATATTGAAGCTGTCAGCTTTGTGGGGTCCACGGCCATTGCCCATTATGTTTATGCCCGCGGCACACAAGCCGGGAAACGGGTGCAGGCCATGGGCGGTGCCAAGAACCACATGATCGTCATGCCCGATGCGGATATTGATCTGGTGGTGGATAGCCTGATCGGGTCGGCCTATGGCTCGGCGGGAGAGCGCTGCATGGCGAATCCCGTTGCGGTGCCGGTGGGCGATAAAGTGGCCGATGCCATTATCGAAGGTTTGAAACCCCGCATTGCCGAATTGAAAATCGGCCCGTCCCTTGATCCGGCAATGGAAATGGGGCCGCTGGTCTCTGCCGAGCATCATGCAAAAGTGAAAAGCTATATTGATATGGGGGAACGCGAAGGGGCCGAACTGATTGTGGATGGCCGCGGTTATCGCTGCCAGACCCAAGGCTATGAAAAAGGCTTTTTCATGGGCGCCAGCCTGTTCGATAAGGTAACCGCCGATATGCAAAGCTATCAGGATGAAATTTTCGGTCCGGTGTTGCAGATCGTGCGGGCGAACTCCTTTGAAGAAGCGATGGAATTGCCCAGCAAACACCGTTACGGCAATGGCACATCCATCTTCACCCGTGATGGCGATGCGGCGCGGGAATATGCCGACCGGGTGGAAGTGGGCATGGTCGGGATCAATGTGCCGATTCCGGTGCCGGTGGCCTTCCATACCTTTGGCGGCTGGAAACAATCGGCTTTTGGCGATACCAACCAGCATGGAACGGCGGGTGTGAATTTTTACACCAAGACCAAGACAGTCACCAGCCGTTGGCCCACGGGCGTGCGGGCCGGAGCGGATTTCTTCATCCCCACGCTGAACGACTGATCGACGAAAGCGGCTTGAAAACCGGCGGCAACAAGAGAGTGCCGTCGGTTCAAATTGTGCATCGACGGTCTTCGGCGCCGGATTTTTGACAGGAGAAAAGGGATGACGGTGCTGATCTATGGGGTGACGGGATATACCGGGCAGCTTGTTGCCGAAGAGGCCGCAAAAGCCGGTTTGTCGCCAATTGTTGCAGGCCGGAACGAAGAAAAAACGCGGGCCATTGCCGAACGTCATGGCTTTGACTGGACAGCCTTTTCTCTGGATGAGACGGAAAAGCTGCGTGCAGCCCTTCAGGATGTGGACAGTGTTCTGCATCTTGCCGGACCGTTTTCCGCCACATCAAAACCCATGGCCGATGCCTGTATCGAAACCGGCACCCATTATCTGGACATCACCGGTGAAATCGATGTGTTTGAAGCCTTGGCCGCCCGCAATGCCGAAGCCAAAGCGGCGGGCGTGATGCTGATGCCCGGTTGCGGTTTCGATGTGGTGCCTTCTGATTGTTTGGCTGCCCATATGAAAACCCGTTTGCCCGATGCCACGTCTTTGGAACTGGTGATCACGGGTCTCAATAAAATGTCCCGGGGCACGGCGAAAACCGGTATCGAGGGCCTTAAAAAAAGCCGCCGGGCGCGCCGTTATAACTGCATCGTTGATCTGGATCAGCCGGAAGAAAAGGCATTTCATTTCCCCGATGGCAGCACCAAGCAAGGGATTTCCGTTTCTTGGGGGGATGTGTCTACCGCTTGGCATTCAACGGGGATTCCCGATATCACCGTATTTTTTGAAAAGACCGGCGCCTTAAAGCAGATGGCAAAGATGGGGCCGCTGATGCGTTGGCTCTTGTCCACTGCGCCGGCGCAAGCCTTTTTAAAGCGCAAGATAGATCAACGGCCCGCAGGCCCGACAGCTGAAGAGCGCATGGCAGGGCGCGCTCATATGCTTGGGATTGTAAAAAATGCGGCGGGCGAAACCAGACGCACGGTTCTTACCACGCCGGAAGGGTACAGCCTGACAGCCATGACAACGCTCGAGATTGTAAGGCGTATCGAGGCTGGTGATGTCTTGGCTGGATTTCGCACGCCATCCTTGCAATATGGAGCGGATTTTATCCTTCAGTTCGCGCATTGTGCGCGTCAGGATCTTGAGTGACTCTCTTAGCGTCTGTCTTTCCGTCTGCCTTGTATCTTTGATCGTTCTCACACCCTAAATCAGGTAAAGTTTATGACCGCCAGTTCATTGCCTCCCTTGCCCATTTCTTTTTCCGATATCGAAGATGCTGCGCGCACCATTCAGGGGGCTGTTCTCAACACCCCGGCCACGCGGTCTGAAACATTGTCGGCGCTGACGGGCGCGGATATTGCGTTGAAGTTCGAGATTTTCCAATTCACCGCATCTTTTAAAGAGCGTGGGGCGCTCAACCGTCTCACGGCTTTGACGCCGGAAGAAAGGGCGCGCGGTATTGTTGCCATGTCGGCGGGAAATCATGCGCAAGGGGTGGCTTATCATGCCAATCGGTTGGGCATCCCCGCTACCATTTTCATGCCCGAAGGCACGCCCTTTACCAAGGTGCGCAATACCGAACGCTTGGGGGCGACTGTGGTCCTTAGCGGGGAAACACTGGCGGAATCCACCGATGCGGCACGGGAACTGGAAGCCAAGGAAGGACAGGTGTTCATTCACCCGTTCGATGATCCTTTGGTGATGGCTGGCCAAGGCACATTGGCTATCGAATTCTTGCAGGCCTTTCCGGACCTGGATGTGCTTGTGGTGCCCATTGGCGGTGGCGGGCTGATTTCGGGGATTGCCGTTGCGGCCAAGCATATCAAGCCCGATATCAAGATCCTCGGCGTTCAGACCGAAGCCTATCCGGCGATGAAGGCGGCGCTCGAAGGCCGCGAAATCCATCCCACAAAGGTCACCATTGCCGAAGGGATCGCTGTGAAAAAGCCCGGTCAAATCACCCGCGAGGTGGTGCGGCAATTGGTGGATGATATTCTGATCGTCAAGGAATCGATGATCGAAGATGCCATTGATGCCTTGATGGAAATCGAAAAAGTGGTGGTGGAAGGCGCGGGCGCTGCCGGTTTGGCGGCGGTGTTGCAATTCCCCGATCTGTTCAGGGGCAAAAAGGTGGGGCTGCCTTTGTGCGGCGGCAATATCGATCCACGGACCTTATCTTTCTGCGTGATGCGCGGGATGGTGCGCGATGGACGTATTTCCCGCCTGAAGGTCACGACGCTGGATTTGCCCGGTGCCTTGGCGCGGGTGACGGCGATTGTTGGCAAGGTGGGCGGAAATATCGCCGAAGTGTATCATCAACGGCAGTTTGCCACGGCTCCGGTGAAATACACCGAGATCGAATTGGTGGTGGAAACAAAAGACCGGATGCACGGCGAACGCTTGGTGAAGGCTTTGGAAGATGCTGGCTTGGAAGTCACCGATACCTCTGGCGCCATGGCCATGCGCGGCTGATTTCCCCGACTGTATTTGAAACGGAGCGAAGGGGCAGGGCGCATAGGCGGCTTGCCTCTTTCATTTTTGGGCTAAAAGCTGATATCGGCCACGATGGCAGATGATCCGAGGCTTTGGCGGTAATGGGGGTGTGCCAAACCTTGATTGTATCAAAACGCAAGCCCGGCGATAGATAAATGCGGTCCAGCGGCGCATGGGCCTTGCGCGTATGAAAGGTGGGCTGGTCGGTGCATTCCGGTAAAAGCTGCGACAGCGGCTTGAACATCACGGAGGCCGGTTTCCAATTGTTGAAATCACCCATCAGCACCACATGGCTGTTGCGATGGCTTTGAATTTCATGAACCAGTTGTTTGAGCTGACGCCGCCTGTCCCAAGGGGTCAGCCCCAAATGCACATTGATGACCACCAGCGGTTCGCCTTTCCAGTGGGTATGGGCAAGGATGCAGCCCCGCGGAATATGCAGCGGCCAAGACAGGTCCATAAGCTGATGGGTATGTGCCGCTTCACGCATTAAAATCGCATTGCCATAATGGGCGCGGGCATGGAATTTCGTAGGGCCTTGAATGACGTGATAACCGGTCATTTTCTCAAGATAGGCGAATTGGTCAAAATTGCTCAATCCGCGATGATGCCAGCCCAATTCCTGCAAGGCCACCACATTGGCATCAATATCCAGCAGGGCCTCGGCAATGCGTTCGGGGGCAAAGCGGCGATCGATACCGATACAGCTATGGACATTATAGCTGGCAACGCGCAAGCGGCCCAAAACGGTCTCCTGTTGGTTGGTTATCCCTATAGACATATAATGAAAAAAGGCGGGATCAAGATGCCCGCCTTTTTGTCGTGATCTGATCAAGCCCGCAGATTATTCCGCCGGCGTTCCTTGTACGCCGATGGTTCCGGTTTGGGCACGTTCTTCTTGCTGCTTTTTAAGACGCGCAGCTTCATAGCCGGGCGAGCGGGTATATTTCGCAAGCATATCATAGAACACGGGCACCATGAACACCGTGAGGACGGTGGAAATGGAGACGCCTGCAAAAATCACCACGCCGATGGTCAGGCGGCTGGCCGATCCCGGTCCGGTTGCCATGATCAGGGGAACCGCGCCCATCACGGTGGACAGGCTGGTCATGATGATCGGGCGCAAGCGGATCAGGGACGCCTCAATAACGGCATCACGGATTTCAAGGCCTTCATCACGAAGCTGATTGGCGAATTCCACGATCAGAATACCGTTCTTTGCCGCCAGCCCGATCAGCATCACAAGGCCGATCTGACTGTAGATATTCAGCGTTGATCCCGCAAGATACAGCCCCAAAAGCCCGCCGGCCGCTGCCAAAGGCACCGTCAGCATGATCACGAAGGGATGGATGAAGCTCTCAAACTGGGCTGCCAAAATCAGGAACACCACCAGAAAGGCCATGGCGAAAGTGAAAACAACCGCATTGCCCGCTTCTTTGAGCTCGCGGCTTTCCCCTTTGTAATCAATGGAAGACACATCGGGGAGGCTTTCGCGGACCACATTTTCAAGATCCGTCAAGGCTTCGCCCAGCGAATAGCCATCGGCAAGCTGTGCAGTCAGCGTCAGGGCGCGCACCCGGTTATAACGATTGAGCGTCGCGCTGGCCGCTTGTTCACGCAAGGTGATCACATTGGACAGAGGGATCAAATCCCCGGACCGGTCCGACCGCACATAGATATTGGTCAGGTCCGATGGCTCGCGGCGATTGCTGTCATCGGCCCGTACGATCACATCATATTCTTCGCCACGTTCCACAAAGGTGGTGACCCGACGGCCGCCAAGCATGGTTTCCAGGGTGCGGCCGATGGTAGACACCGACACACCCAGATCCGCCGCACGGTCGCGATCAATGGCAACGCGTATTTGCGGCTGTGTTTCCCGATAATCGGTATCCACGCCGATCAGGGGCAGTTTTGCGGCTTCCTCTTCCAGAATGGTGCGAATTTTCGCCAGTTCTTCATAGGTATTGCCCCCAACCACGAAATTCACCGGATCGCGTCCGCCACCAGCAGAAATGCCTTGGCGCATATTGATGAACACGCTTACCCCGGTCATAGAGGCCAACCGGCCGCGCAGTTCGGCGATGATTTCATCGGCGCTACGCTTCCGTTCGGACCAGGGATTCAACACAATCACCGCAAAGCCCGAATTGTCGCCATCGGCGCGCACAATCACGATCCGCGCTTCTTTTGTTTCGTTCACCAGATACATGGCGCGTCTTTCGACTTCATCCATTTGCTCGCGCATATAGTTGAAGCCGGCCCCTTCAGGACCACGGGCGACGAGGAAGAAAGAGCCGCGGTCTTCGCGGGGGGCAAGCTCTTTGGGAATGGCGTTTACAAGCCCCACGATCGATGCCGTGATCGCAGCGAACAGCAACAGGATAATGGTTTTGTTGTGAAAGCAATAGGTGAGCGCGTTTTGATAGCCGCGCCGCAGCTTTTCAAAGCCATCATCCACATGTGCATTTACCCAGCCCTTGGGCCCCGTGCGACGCAACAGCTTTGAGCACATCATGGGGGTAAGGGTCAGGGCGACGAGACTGGAAAAAGCGACGGTGGTGGCCAGTGTAATGCCCAGTTCCGAGAACAGGCGTCCCACATTGCCTTCCAGAAAAGCGATGGGCACAAAAACGCCGATCAGCACCAAGGTGGTGGCAATCACCGCAAAGCCCACTTGCCGCGCCCCATGATAGGCCGCCAAAAGGCGTGGTTCACCCGCTTCAACGCGCCGATAGATATTTTCCAGAACCACAATGGCATCATCGACCACCAGCCCGATGGCCAGCACAAGGGCAAGCAAGGTCAAAAGATTGAGCGTCACCCCCAACAGGCTCATCACCGTAAAGGCCGCAATGATACATACCGGCACCGTTACCGCAGGCACGATCACTGTGCGCAAGGAGCCAAGGAAGGAATAAAGCACAAGGAAAACCAGAACCATGCGATGCCAAGGGTTACATAGACCTCGTTGATGGCTTCGGCGATAAAGACCGATCCATCAAAGCTTTCATCCAGATCCATACCTTCAGGAAGCGTTTCGCGGATACGTTCAACCTCTGCCCGTACAGCGTTCGCCACATCCAGTGTGTTGGCCGTCGATTGGCGGATGATGCCCAGACCCACGCGGGCAATACCGTTACCCCGGAAAAAGTTCTGTCGTCTTCGGCCCCCAATTCCACACGGGCCACTTCGCCCAGGCGGATCAGATGGCCGTCATCGCCAACGCCCAGAACCAGTTCGGAAAAATCTTGCGCGGTTTTATAATCGCGTTCCACCCGAACGGTAATATTGCGATCGGTGGATTCAATCCGCCCGGCGGGCAGTTCGACATTTTCGCTGCGCAAAGCATTTTCAATATCGGTGGCCGTAAGATTACGCGCTGCCATGGCCTGCCGGTCCAGATGAACGCGCATGGAATAGCGCTGCTGGCCACCGATGCGAACGGTGGCGACGCCATCGGCCACAGACAAGCGGTCCACAATGAAGCGATCCGCATAATCGGTGAGCTGCATCACATCCAGCACGGGGCTGGCCAGCGAAAACCACATGATGGCATCGGTGTCGCTGTCCACTTTTGAAATTTCCGGCGGATCGGCTTCTTCAGGCAAATTGTTCAAAATGCGGCTGACACGGTCGCGCACATCATTGGCCGCGGCATCGATATCGCGGGTCAGGGTGAATTCGATGGTCACCCGCGAGCTGCCGTCCCGGCTGGAGGAACTGATGGATTTGATGCCCTCGATCCCGGCAATGCGATCCTCGACAATCTGTGTCACACGCGATTCAACACGCAGCAGAGGCGCCGGGATAATTGGTGTTCACACTGACAATCGGTGGGTCGATATCGGGCAGTTCGCGCAAGGGCAATTGCGTGAAGCTGATAATGCCGAAGGCCACCAGCAACAAGCTGATCACCGTGGCAAAATAGGCCGCTTGACAGAGATATCAGAGAGAATCATGGCCAGACCTCAGGCTTGGGGGCGGGCGGCGGGCGCCTCACGATTTTGTACTTTTACAGTCATTCCGGGCCGTAAGCGCATGGTTCCCGCAGTGACCACAAGTTCGCCTACTTTCAAGCCGGATAAAACTTCCACCACGCCGGGACGGCGAAGCCCCAGAGTGATTTGGCGACGTTCCACTGTGTTGTCGGGCTTCACCACAAAGACAAACTGGTCCTCGCCCACAGGATGATCGCTCCTTCCGGTGCGGCGATAGACAGGCGCTCATTGTTGATCACTTCAACGGTAAGCAACATGCCCGGGCGCAGGCGTTTGTCTTCATTGGCGATTTCTGCGCGTACGGTGATGGCACGGGTAACGGGATCAACGCGGGAACTGACATTGGTCACTTTCCCTGTGAAGGTTTCGCCGGGATAGGCAGCAGCACGGGCCACCACTCTTTGATCGCGGCTCAGTGCGGAAATGAACTGTTCAGGAACAGCAAAATCCAGCTTGATAGGGGTCACATCATCCAAAGTGGTGATGGGGGTTCCCGGTGACAAAAGGGCGCCGGGGCTGACCTGACGGACGCCCAGAACACCGGCAAAAGGCGCACGCACCACGCGGTCGGCGATGCGGGCCTTGGCAGCGGCCACCTGGGCCGTGGCCGATTCCACCAGCCGCACCCGCTCATCCAGAACGGCGAGCGAGGCATTGCCCCGTTTCACCAGATCCTGCGTGCGCTCCAGCTGCTGCTTGGCTTCCAGCATTGTGGCTTCCGCTTCTGCCAGCAATGCTTCTTGTTCGGTCCGGTTAAGACGCACCAGAATAGCGCCTTTTTCCACAATATCCCCATCGGAAAAATTCACGCTTTCAATGGTATCGGAGACGCGAGAACTGATGGTCACCGATTCATTGGCTTCGGTGGTGCCAATGGCCTCGATGCGGTTGGCAAAGGGGTGGGTGGTGATTTCAGCAGCCTGAACGGGGATGGCTTTGTCGCCAAAGCGGCGCTGGTCCGCAATGTCGTCTTTTGCGACATATAAATAAATTCCACCGCCAAGAATGCTCAGCGCGAACAAGGTAAGGATAACGGAAATCAGACGTGACATATCGGGCCCAATGCATTTGAACGGGTAACAAAAATCCGAGACACTCGTGACGTAGAGAAGGGGCGACCAAGGGTGATCGGTGCTTCTACACCCCCTCTTTGCACTCTGATACGAGCGCATCCCTGATAACCCTGCGTTTTATTTGGTGACTCTTTTCCTACACCTCATCCATCACCTGTGCCAAGCGGCAGGTGATGGATTGCGGCCTTTTTGGCAGAATATCACTGTTTTATGATCTGGGCGTATAGGAAGATGTAAAAGAATATAAATCCATGCGGCGTACAGCATGGATAAGGGGTTTGAACTGTGTGCAAAACGGCTATCGTGCCGTGTGGTTCAAAAACGCATCGATGGCCGCAAGGCTTTCCGGTTCATCCAATAAAGGCGCATGACCGCGATTATGGACGGTGCAGGCTGTGCAATCCGGATGCTTTTGGACCATGTCTTGCACGGTTTTTGTGGATAGAATATCCGACTGGGAACCACGCAGCACCAAGACCGGCGTGACGGATAGGGTCTCATAAAGCGCCCACATGGAGGGCGGGGCCACATCCCCCGCCTTTACCGCCATAGAGATGGCCGGGTCATAGGCCAGAACGGGCCGGCCATCGGCATTTTCATGGTAAAGCCCGCGTGTGAAGCGTTCCCATTGAGCTTGGCTCAAGCCGGGCAGGGCATGGCCATTGATGGCCTTCATATGGGCGATGGCATCATCCCAATCTTTTGCAGGTTCAACCGCTCCCACATAGTCTTTGATGCGCGTAAGGCCCGCCGGGTCGATCTCCGGGCCAATATCATTGAGCACCAATCCCGCCAATAAGGCCGGATTTTGCGCCGCCAGTGCCATCCCGATCAATCCGCCCATGGAGGTGCCGACCACCACCAGCTTCGAGATATTTTCTTGTGCCAAAAGGGCAAGGACATCAGCGACATAGGTGCCGGGATGGTAATTTTCAGGGTTGGGATCATGTTCGGAAAGGCCGCGTCCGCGCACATCCATTGTCAACACCCGAAAGCGCGGGGCCAGATGCAGCGCCAGATCATGAAAGTCGGCGCTATTGCGGGTTAATCCGTGCAGGCACAGGATGGGCAAGGCGGTTGTTTCTGCGTTCGGATAGTCACGATAATGCAAATGCAGGCCATCAGCGCTGATAACAGTGCGGGACAGATAATCGGTCATAAAGCCCTTTCTGATACTGCGCGCGCAAAACACGCTTGAGAATTTTCCCATTGGGATTTCGGGGCAGCGTATCGGCAAACACAATCGCCCGCACCCGTTGTTGCTTGCCCAACCGTTCATTGAGCCATTGCTGCAAATCTTCAGCGGTGATTGCGGTCGCCGCCACCACGATGGCGATGGGGGTTTCTCCCCAGCGGTCGTCTGGCACGCCGATCACTGCACAGTCGCTTACGGCATCATGGCGAAGCAAAACGGCTTCAATATCGGCGGGATAGATATTCTGACCGCCGGACAGGATCATGTCTTTCTTACGATCCACAATATACAGATAGTCCTTGTCATCAAGACGGCCCACATCGCCGGTTCGCAGCCAGATATCGCCTTTTTCATCGCGCCATTGGCTTTCTTCGGTGGCATCTGGCCGGTTCAGATAACCGGGCATCACATAGCGGGCGCGGCTGACAATTTCCCCTGCCTCATCATGGGAGCAGGGGTGCCCCTCATCGTCAATCAGGCGAATGTCGCACCCGGGAATGGGTTTGCCGACACTTGTCAGGCGGTTGGTCATGTCGTCGGGTGCGAGAACCGTCAAAATACCTTCCGTCAGGCCATAAAGCTCGAAAAATGCGGTGGGCATCAGCGCCAACATTTGGCGTTTAAGATCAACGGGCATGGGAGAGCCAACGGTGATCGCCGATTGTAGGCTGGCAAGGCTTTGGGTGTCCGCCCCGGCATCCACCAGCCTTTGCCACTGTACCGGCACCATGGCGGTGTGGGTAATGCGAAGGCGTTTGATATCATCCAGGGCCTGTTTGGCATCAAAGGCATCATGGACCACCACTGTTCCACCCCCCAGAAGGGTGGCCAGCATCACGGCCCACATGATGTTGGAATAAAGCCCGATGGTGCAAAGGCTTTTGGCGCCGGCCCGATAGCCATAGGCAAGGGCAATATCATAGGCCCAGTGCAGGCGGCCTTGATGGCTGTGCACAATGCCTTTTGGAAGACCCGTGGTGCCAGAGGAATAAATGATATTGCACGGTGCATCGGGCGGAATGGCAATGGCGGGCGATGTGTCGGTAAACCGGCCCATCCATTGGGACAGGGATAGCCAATCGGCAGCGGCCTCATCGGCGCACAGGCATAAAGCGGGTCTTTTGGCCGTTTGAAAAATGGCATCGAGCCGGGGGCGTTGCTGATCGGTGACAAGGATCCCTTTGGCATCGGAATCGGCAAGCATGGCGGCCAGCGCATCATCACTGACAGAGAGATTGAGCGGCACCGAACAACAGCCCGCTTTCATAATGCCGAACAAGGCTTCCATCATGGCGCGGCCATTGTTCATCACCACCGCCACATGATCGCCCGGACCCAGCCCTTGTTTTTTCAGGCCATTGGCAATGCGGTTGGTGGCTTTGTCAAAATCCGCCCAACTGACAGAGCCATCGCTGGTGACCAAGGCCGGATGATTGGCCTGCCACCGCGCATGAAGCGAGAGATAATCGGGAAGAAGCGGAGCCGGTGCCTTGAAAGACACCGGTCCGGATTGGTTTTTATGATTTTGCGCAGTCATGGCAAAAATCAGAACTTCATCGACACCGTGCCGGTAAAGGTACGCGGATTGCCGAAGAAGGCGGTCAGCGTACTTTCAAGCCCAAGCTCTGGTGCGAAGGTATCGTCGTTCACAAAATCGAAGCCTGAAACGATATATTCCTTATCGGTCAGGTTCTTTCCGTGGAACCCGATCTGCCAGCGTTCATTGTCCGAGGTCCAGACAATGCTGAGGTCGAACAGGATATAACCTTCCTGATCCAGCTGGTTGCTGGAAATTTCGAACTGGTTGGTGGTGGAGCGATAAGAGGCCAGAGGCAAGAACGAAAGAGATCCGCTCGTTCCAAACAGTGTCAAAGGTGTGTTGTAATCGAGGGCGATATTCGCCGTCCATTCCGGGGTATTCTGGAAGGTGGCCTGATCGGCGATATCCTGCCCGAAAGCGTTGATGAATTCCTGGAATTCGGCGTCGATATAGCCCACGGCAGCCGTGGCGCCCAAGCTATCGCCATTGGCCATCATGTTTTCCGCAATCGCGGCCGTCAGCTCAAGCTCGATCCCGCGGATGCGCGCTTCACCCGCATTGGATGTGACCCCGACAAAGCTTTCGGCAACACCGTCATTATCGGCATCAACGCCCACGGAGCCGGGGATCTGGATATCATCATAAGAGCTCCAGAAGGCCGACAAAGAACTGTTCAACCGCCCATCAAACAAACTGCCTTTATGGCCGATTTCATAGGTGGTGATCTCTTCGGGCTTGAACATCAGGAATTCCTGGACATCGTCCGGGTCCGCCGCACCTGCGATTCCATCACCATCCAGATCGGGCGCTGCCGTTGCCGAGCCGCGCGGATCAAATCCGCCGCCTTTGAAGCCCTGCGAGAAGCTGAAATAGACCATATGATCTTCCACCGGCTTCCAGTTCAGGCTGGCGCGCGGTGTGAAATCATGAAAAGTCTCGCTGCCATTGAAATCGGTGGCTGTGGCAATGGGAAGGCGGGGTTCGCCGCCCAGCAGTTCGGAAAAGCCCCCCAGGAAGGTCTGGCGGACAATATTCGCCGTCCGTTTATCGCTGGTGAAACGGCCACCCACTGACAGGGCCAATGTATCGGTGATGTCATAGGTGAAATCACCAAATAACGACCATGTTTCGGTATCCACATCGCCCAGGGTAAAGGCATTCAATCCCGGCAATCCCAGAAGATCGCCTGTGGTCCCAAGGACAACATCAAAGGCATTGAACGCATTGGCGTCCATATAGAAGAATCCCAAAACCCCGTTCAGTTTCGAGCTGTTATAAAGTAATTGCAGTTCTTCACTGAACTGGTCATCGCTTGTGACCAAAGCAACATCCACATCCACTGTTGGCAAGCTGTCGAAATCTTCCGGCAAGGCGGATTTATTATCCCGATAGGCGGTGATGCTTTTCAGTTGGATCTTGTCGTTCAGGGTATATTCGACCAGCATTGATGCCCCGCGATTGACCACATTGGCAATGGGGTTGTTCAATCCGGCGCGGGTATCGAACACATTGTCCAGAACGGGCGCACCGCTCAGCAGCCCCGGGGTCAACCGCGATCCTTGGCGCGGATCGGAATTGTCATCGGTCCAGTCGCCAGACAGGCGGATATACAGATCCTCTGTCGGCGTCCATTCCATGCTCAGGCGGCCACCAAGAATGTCTTTGCTGCCATTCTCCAGGCCTTCCAGATTGAGATTGTCGCCAAAGCCATCGCGCTGGAAGCTGGCTACCGTGCCGCCGATCTTGAAGCTGTCGCTCAGGGGCAGGGCGAAGGTGCCCACAAAATCGCGCTGGCGATAGCTGCCGCCCGATGCCCGAACCCGGAATTCCGGCTCGTCGGCAATGCGCTTGGTGACATATTTGATGGCGCCGCCGATGGTGTTGCGGCCATAAAGCGTGCCTTGCGGTCCGCGCAGCACTTCAACCCGCTCCACATCATAAAGGTCAAGCACGGCCCCTTGCGGACGGTTGAGATAGACATCATCCACATAAAGCCCCACGCCCTGCTCGAAACCGGCTACCGGGTCTTGCTGGCCAACGCCGCGAATGAACGGGGTAAGGGTGGTGTTGGTGCCACGCGAAACCTCGATGGTGACATTGGGAACCATCTGGTTGAGGCCAGTGATATCCACGGTGCCCAACCGGTCGAGGCTATCGCCGGAAAAGGCACTGACGGCAATGGGCACGTCTTGCAGGCTTTCCGTGCGGCGGCGGGCGGTGACAACGATTTCCTCAACAGAGAAGCCGGTGGGGCGCGCATCGGGTGTGCGCAGATTGGCATCGGTGGTGGGGGCAGCCTGTGCATAAAGGCGGCGGCCCTCGACTTCACTTTTCTGAATGGCGGCTTGTTTGATGGAAATGGTACTGTCGTCCACCAGTTCAAAAGTCAGGCCCGACCCTTCCAACAGGGTTTTGAGGGCTTTTTCCCGGTCCAGGGTGCCTGTAATTGCGACGGAGCGCAGATTACGTACCAGATTGTCGGAAACCAGCACCGACATGCCAGCCTGAACGCTGAAATCAATCAGAGCATCATCAAGGGATTGTTCTGGAATATCGAACTGTGCCGTTTCGGCGGCCGATGCCGCATGCAGTCCCATGCCGGGGACGAGCAAAGTGCCAAGCACGGTGCTGGCAGCAAGAGCGGAGCCAAGAAGCGATGCGCGCATGGTGCGTTTCAGGCGATAGGTATGGGCCACTGTTCTCTCCCTAAATAAATCCGTGGCCGCTTATGGTCGCAGCCTCTGATTCATCAGACGGCCCAGCGCCCAAAGCCCTCAAAGTTTTTTTGACGGTCCGTTTTTTTGTGTCGTGCGAGCGTCTTGATTGATCCGGTCGTCATAAAGCATGGTGACGCCGCTTGGCAGGGTTACCACATCGACGGGCAAAGACATGTCAAGAGCATGCAGAATGGCGGCCCGATCTTCGATGCGGATCACGGCGGTAACGGTGATATCTTGAAGGCTGTCATCGCCGATGCGCACATCGTCTGCCAAATACCGGTTCAGATCGGCCACCACAGTGGACAGGGGCGTGCCGCGGAAAATCATGCGGCCATCGCGCCATGAGGTAATCCGGGCCACATCCACTTTTTCCACGGGGCCGATCCGGTCAGCGGAAATGCTGGTCCCGTCGCCGCGATAAAGATCAATGGAGGCCACGGCTTTTTTGGTAGCGCGCGGAGTTACATCCACATGGCCTTCCAGCACTGCCACATCGGCGGAGCTGTCTGGATGCATGCGGATATTGAAACGTGTCCCCAAAACCCGGACACGGCCATTTCCCGCATCTACAATGAAGGGACGCTGCGGGTCGCGCTGCACATCGAACAGGGCTTCCCCTTCGATCAGGCGCACATGGCGTTCTTTGTCTTTCAGGCGAACAGCCACTTTGCTGTGGGTGTTGAGATAGATGGTGGTGCCATCATCCAAAAACAGGGTGCGTTGTTCGCCGGTGGCGGTCTGGAAGTGCTCTGCCCCCCAAAAGGGTGACCATGGAGTAAGTTCGAAATGCGTCAGCCCCACCAAAAGCGCGGAAAATCCGATAATCAGTGCAGCGGCAATCTGTGTCTTGAAAAAGGGTGCGCGGGCATTGGCGCGTGTAGTGGGCTGCATCTTAGCCGTATCTGGCTCCAGCCCATCCATCGAATCCCATAAGGCGCTGATTTCTTCAAAAGCGCGTCTGTGGGCCAGATTGGCTGTCCGCCATATCTGGAAGGCATGGCGCTCATCGCTGGATATGGCATCATCGCGCAGCCGGGCAAACCACTGGGTTGCCTCGTCCAAAGCTTTGCTGCGTGTTTTATGGGCCATAATTCTGTCTCGGTCGATATTTGAAGGCTCTCCCTTCATGCGTCCCTATCTTTAAGACGCTCAGGAGGTGAAGTCCCTCAGTGAATATTTGCTCAAAGAACGCGCTTACGACAGGCTGTCAGCGCGCGAATGATATATTTTTCCACGCTGCTTTTGGAAACGCCCAGTTCTGTTGCAATGGCGTCATAAGACAATCCGTGAAATCTGTGAAGAATAAACGCCTGCCTACACCGGGGCGGCAGGGCGTTGATGGCATCACGCACCGCATCCAATTGTTGCCGGGCAGCAAGGCTGCGTTCGGGGTCGGCATCGGGGCCAGCCATCAGATCATCGGGGCTGGCATCTCCCATATCTGGCTCGACATGGGCGCGGCGCTTCCGGTGGCGGAGCTTGTCGATGGCCAGATTGCGCGCACTTTTGCCGATGAAGGCCGCCAGATTGCCGATCGGGCCGGGATCGCGGATGCGCAGGAATCGCACATAAGCATCTTGCGTCACATCTTCGGCATCTTGTTGATTGTTCAAGGTGCCAACGATCCGGCGCACCAGACGTTTATTGCCAGTTCTTACCAAGTCATCCAATGTATCGGTATTTCGCCGTCCCATATTTCGGGATGCCTGTGTTTTATTATCGCCCCAAAGTCGTGAAATTAGATAGTGGGCGTGCCTGAAAAGCAAGCCTTTTCGGGGGGAACCCACATTTCAGGGGTCTGCGCGCTCTTGTCGCGCTTGCACCTTATAAGAGAGCGGTTTAGCAAGTGCTTATGAAAACTGTTACATTTCATTATGGATCGTCGTCGGCGGGCGGGTTCGGTCGCGCCGCACAGGAACGGGCCATCGGGCGCTGGCTTTTGATGGTTGCCGCTTTGGTGTTTTTGATGGTTGTTGTGGGGGGCATCACACGGCTCACCGAATCCGGTTTGTCCATGGTGGATTGGCATCCGGTAAAAGGGATTTTGCCGCCATTGTCTCAGGCGCAGTGGGAAGAAGCCTTCAAAGCCTATCAGCAATATCCCGAATACAAGATCATGAATCGCGGCATGACATTGGCCGAATTCAAAAATATTTTCTGGTGGGAATATCTGCACCGGCTTTTGGGGCGTCTGATCGGCTTTGCCTTTGCTTTGCCGCTGGCCTGGTTTTGGCTGCGTGGCCGCATCCCCTCCGGATATAAAGGGAGATTGTTGGGGCTGCTGGTTCTTGGCGGGGCGCAAGGATTGTTGGGCTGGTTCATGGTAAAATCCGGGTTGGTGGACCATCCCGAGGTCAGCCATTATCGTCTGACGGCCCATCTGACATTGGCCTTTATTATTTTTGCAGCCCTTTTCTGGACGGCGATGAACCTGTTGTCGCACCGGCGTCCCATCCGCGATAAGGCGATGAATCGCTCTGGAAAATGGCTTTTGGCGCTTGTGTTCCTGCAAGTGATCATGGGCGGATTGGTGGCCGGCCTGAAGGCAGGCTATACTTATAATACATGGCCCATGATGGATGGCCGCTTTGTGCCTGCAAGCATTATGGACATGGCCCCGTTCTGGCGGAATTTCATCGATAATACGGCTTTGGTGCAGTTCGATCATCGCCTTGGGGCCTATGTGCTGTTTGCGCTTTCGCTGAGTTTGCTTGTCCGGACCATTCTCCGGCGCGAACCGGGGCGGGCGCAGGCCATGGCGGCGCTGGTATTCGGGGTTCTGTGCGTGCAGATCACCGTGGGGATTTTGACCTTGCTGCATATGGTGCCGGTGGCTTTGGGCGCGATTCATCAAGGCGGGGCGCTGGTGGTTCTGGCTGCTGTGCTGGCCTTTTTGCATATATACCGGAAAAGTGACCGGCCTTAGTGCATTTTGCAGAGGTCAAAATAGCGGTAAAATAATACCGTTATCTTAAGCATATAGGATATCAAGCAGTTTTCCCTTGACCTTGTGAAATCCTGACGTTACACGACCCATGATCTCGGGTCTCCCTCGTCATGGGTGCGGGCGGCCTAAAGACAGGTTTATTTTCCAAGCGTAAAGGATCACCGGGTATGAAAACCTATTCGGCAAAGCGAGTGAGGTTGAGAAAAAATGGCTGATCGTTGATGCGGAAGGGGTTGTTCTTGGCCGCCTTGCATCACTGATTGCCATGCGCCTCCGTGGCAAGCACAAGCCAATGTACACACCGCATATCGATTGCGGCGACAATGTTATCGTTATCAACGCCGACAAGGTGAAGCTGACAGGTAACAAGCGCGATCAAAAAATCTATTACCGCCATACCGGCCATCCGGGTGGCATCAAGCAGGCAACAGCCAAGCAAATTCTCGAAGGCCGCTTTCCCGAGCGCGTGATCGAAAAAGCTGTGGAGCGTATGATTCCGCGTGGCCCGCTTGGTCGCCAGCAGATGCGCAATCTCAAAGTCTATGCCGGAACCGATCATCCTCATGAGGCGCAGCAGCCCGAGGTGATCGATGTTGCCAGCATGAATCCAAAGAACGTGAGGTAATAGCATGGCATCGGAAAAGCAAAGCCTTCAGGATCTGAAGGATATGACCACAGCCGCAGCAAGCGATGATGGGTCTGCAGGGGATGTCGCAATCGAGCGCAAGCCTGAAATTGATGCACAGGGCCGTGCTTATGCAACGGGTCGGCGTAAAGATTCGGTTGCCCGCGTTTGGGTGAAGCCGGGTTCTGGCAAGATCACGGTCAATGGCCGCGATCAGGCGCAATATTTCGCACGTCCCACGCTGCGTCTTGTGGTGAACCAGCCCTTTGATGTGGCCGGTCGCAAAGGCCAGTTTGATGTGATCGCAACCGTCAAGGGTGGCGGTTTGTCCGGTCAGGCCGGTGCGGTGAAGCATGGCATTTCCCAAGCGCTTCAGCGCTATGAGCCGGAATTGCGTGGCGCCTTGAAGGCCGCAGGCTTCCTGACCCGCGATGCGCGTATGGTTGAACGTAAGAAATACGGCCGCGCCAAAGCCCGTCGTAGCTTCCAGTTCTCCAAGCGCTGATCTTACAAGGATCATCGCCAAGCCTTTCAAAAAGGGCCGCTCTCTTGGAGGGCGGCCT
>NZ_BKCL01000018.1:0-24359 GCF_008579125.1 Iodidimonas gelatinilytica
AGCCCGCCATTCGGCGGGCTTTTTTGTGCCCGGAGAACAAGCATGACGACGAGCTACTTCAAGCACTGGCGCGATGTGCCTGAGCGCGCGTGGCGCTGGAAGAATTTCTCTCCCGCGGAGATCGCCTGCCGAGGCAGTGGCTCTCTGCGGATCAACGAAGAAGCGCTCGACAAGCTCCAGGCGCTGCGCGACCGGCTTGGCAAGCCGCTGATCGTCCGTTCGGCCTACCGCAGTCCGGCGCGCAACCGGGCCGTGGGCGGCGCACCGCGCTCGAAGCACATGGAGGGTACGGCCTTTGACATCGCCATGGCGAACCACGATCCGGTCGCGTTCGAGACGGCGGCGCGGGCGGTAGGCTTTCTCGGGTTCGGCTTCTACCCGCGTTCGGGCTTCATGCACATTGATCTCGGTCCGGCGCGGCAATGGGGCGAGCGCTTCCCGGTGCAGGCAACTGCATTCGCTGCGGAAACGCCGCCCGCCGCTGGCGTCGAGGTGGTGCAGAACGCACTGGCCGAGACGCAGTCCGCCATCCTGCCGCTCGTGCCCTATCTCGACACGCTGCGCTGGGTGTTCATCGCCGTGGCGCTAGCGGGCATCGCGGTCGCCATCTACGACGACTGGAGGCGGGGTCGTCGATGATCACCGCGCTACTCACCGGGCTTGCCGTCAGCCCTTGGGCGCGGGCGGCTCTGCGCTACGGCGCCATCGCGCTTGCGGTGCTCCTGTTCCTGCTCGCGCTGCGGCGCTCCGGCGAGCGTGCGGGACGCCTCGCCGAACGCTTTGAGACCACGGAGAAGTCCAATGAAATCCAACGCCGGATGCTCGATGCAGCGGCTCGCCGTCCTCGCGATCGCGACCGTCTGCCTACCGGTGGTCGAGTATAGCCGAGACTTCCAGGCGCGTGCGGCCGACGAGCTCCATCTGCTGCCAGAGGGGTCGGCAATCGCCGAAATGCTCGCCGACTATAGCGTCATGCGGGATCAGGCACGGGCGTGCCGGTGATTCTGCCATCTGCACAACAGGCTCGCACATCGTGTTTGTTCGGGCCAGTTCTTGCGCTTCTGCGGACCGGGGAGCAAGCGGTCCCGGAGTTCGAAAAACTTCAAATAAAGACCTAGCGGAGATTGCCGCTCGCGACGGGAGGCCACGATTAATCGCTTGCAATCCAGAATCAGGCGAAAGATCATTGCTTAATCATAAAGGAATGGTTTGAGGTATGATATGGGCAGCACTGGTTCTGGAAGCTTCTCGGATTACCCTGGCTCTCGCCCGAAAGAAGGAGGCCAAGGAGCCGGGGGTGGCGGCGCCAGTGGGGAGGACCGTTGTTCGCGAGCTTTTCATGCGTCCTGGAAGAGGTCGAGCACTGCGACTACTTTTCCGCGAACGGGGGCGTGCCTCCGGCGAACACGGCGCTGTCCATTGAACAGCGAGGCAGGCTCTTCGCCGTTGATGCGGGTGGCCAGAGTGTAGGGGCACTGCCAACCAGGTACAACTACTTGGCCGACTGCATGGCTGCAGGCTTCACTTATGAGGGGCGCGTCAATGCCTCGACGTCGACTCCAGTTGCATCCGTCAACGTAGACTTCGCGCCGCGCCGGATATGAATGCCAATTATGACTTCCTTCTGGTCGGCGAGATCTATGTAGACTTCACCCTGCCGAAGCCAGATGCGGGCAGCAAACTACGGCTAGGCGGAATCGTTCACGCAGCACGTGGCCTATGGGCAACCAACGTGAAGTTTGCCGTCGCCGCGGTATGTCCTGGCTATCTGGTAGATCAAGCGCGCGCCTACCTTGAAGTACTCGGGTGTACTGAATTTATCTGGCTGGCGGAGGTAAGGGGTGCGCCAAACCTCATGGCCATTGGCGATCCAACCGAACTTGCGGATCAAGCCTACCAAGACATCTTGAGAGACGAAAAGTCGGTCAGCTATTTGGGCGATATCGCAGGTATCAAAGCGTTCAAGACCTGTCTGATTTTCCCCGGCAAGTACGATCTCACCTTTCTGAGATCCCTACTTTCCGAGGATGTGGAGGTAAGTTTCGATATCGCCTATGATCTTCCCGACCTTGATCTGCTCTCGTCGTTCAAGGAAAACCTCGCCGCAATAATCATTTCCACATCATCTCCGATGTTCCAGGGAAGAGGATCGGAGGATGTGTCTGGCTTGTTGAATGATCTGCGTGACCTGTCGCCGCGTGTCTTTCTGCTGAAGGAAAATCGCGGCGGTAGCCGCGTGTTCGATGTCCGTACTGGCGGCATAGAGGAGGTTCCGGCACTTCTCGGCGAAACCGTCAACTCGGTCGGTGTTGGTGATGTCTATTCGGCTGTATTCGTCTCCCTGCTTGGCGAGGGTGCCTTTGACGCCGGATGGAAGGCAGCGCGCGCCGCGACCTGCTACGCCCAGACGACCTACCCGGATGACTTCAAACGGGATGTTCAGCGCAGCCTCGCGCTCTCCGTCGATCAGATGCGTGGCCTCGGCGGAACGGTCCTGCCTTGGCACGTACGGCCAGCTTTCCAGATATACTTCGCCGCGCCCGATTTTTCCTACATCGACCGAACGCACATCGAAGAGGCCCTGAGAGCGCTCGCCTACCACAATTTTCGGCTCCGCCGTCCGGTACAAGAGAACGGAGAGCTAAACCCGCAAAGCCCAATGCATGAGATGCGCGCCACGTATTTGGGTGACCTTGGCCTTCTTGAGGAGTGCGATCTTGTCTTCGCGCTACCTCTGGAGCGCGATCCCGGCACCCTAGTTGAAATCGGGCTAGCCCTAGCGGCCAAGAAGCCTGTAATCACCTATGATCCGCTCAAGGAGAACGCCAACACCATGGTAATGGCGGGCAGCACGGTTTACTCGGATAAGCTCGATACCTGCCTGAATGGCCTCTTCGAGGCTTTGTCGCGGCTGAGGGTGATGCGACCATGAATCAGGCTGTTGTCATGGTTTCCGGCGGGCTCGATTCGACAACAGTCTGCTATCTGCTGGTTCGCGAAGGGATAGAAGTTTACCCCATCTTCTTCGACTATGGCCAGCACTGTGCCAAGACAGAATGGGCGAAGGTCCGAGAGGTCCTTCCGCAGAAGGCGTTGCCACCCGAGCGCCTGAATATCTCGGATCTCTTCAAGGGGTCGTCATCACGGATGATCCAGGAGGCAGACCTTTGGAAGGAAGCTGTCTCTGATGACGACCTGTATGTCCCCTACCGGACTATGCTGTTCTTTGCTGCGGCGGCAGCTCGTGCCCAGACGCTTCAAGTTCTCAACGTGTACTCGGGCTTTATCAATAGCAACCATGCCAAGGAAATCGACTGCAGTACCGCCTTCATGAACGGTCTTGAAGAGCTTTCCAGTGGCGTCGGCGCTGTGCGCTTTCATGCGCCTTTCCGAGAGAAGACCAAAGCCGATGTCGTCCGCCAAGCGTTGGAGCTTGGGGTGCCCATCGGGCGAACGTTCTCCTGTCAGGCATCGAGCTCGTTTCCTTGCGGGGCCTGCCCCAACTGCGTGGAGAGACTGAACGCCTTGGTAGAAGCAGGCATCGCGTGATCAGGTATGAGAAAAATGACATTACAGACGAATTACTTGGACGTCCTGTACGCCGCCCGGCGCGTTGCGGACCATGCTGTTCGAGCTGGCGTTCTGGATTCACGCGTATCTTGCAGACCTGTCTATCATCACATGGGAGCGGTGCTTGCTGACTCCGTTCTACAAGCTGGGCTTAATTATGCAAAAGTAGTGCAGCCGCGCATCGCAACTATTCTTAGGACGTTCCCTCATGCCACGACCATGAAAATCTTGATCGAAGTGATCGAGATGGAGGGAAGTTCAAGGTTCCTGCAATGGGAACATCGGGAGAAGGTCTCGCGTTTCGAAAGCCTGATCGGTTTCGTGGCTGAGGCAGAAATTGAAAGCACATTTGAACTCGGAGAAGCGCTCCAAGATGAATGCTTTCGGGCAGACATTCAGCGAGTGAGAGGAGTCGGTCGAAAAACCGTTGACTATATGGCCTGTCTGGTAGGTGTGGATTGCATTGCTGTGGATCGTCACATTCGCGGCTTTGCTCAATTCGCAGGCTTGGAGGACGGCAGCTATGAATATCTGCGCGATGTGTTCGGCTTCGCGGCAGATCTATTGTCCATCTCTCGGCGTGAATTTGATGCTAGTATATGGCACTACCAGTCGGAAAAATACTCTCGACAACTTTCGCTTGAGTTCGCGCAGTAATACTAATCGCACCATTCCGCATAAGAAGGCTCACGCCATTCTTTGTTCAAGCCGGTGCTTGCGCTTAGGCCAATCGGGTAGGACGCGGTCGAGCAGTTCAAAGAACTCCGGTCCGTGGTGTGGTACGGCAATGTGGCAAAGCTCATGCGTGATGACATAATCAATCGCATCCAGTGGTGCCTCGATCAGGCGGCGATTGAGTAGCAGGCGAGCGCCCGGAGACATCGAACCCCACCGCTGGCGAAGTTGACGAACGATCAAACCCTTGGGACGGAAATCCTCGAGGGAAGGGAAGCGCAGAAGATTGATCTCGAGGCGCTCGGCGAATTTCACATGTGCACGCTGCCGATACCAAGCCTCGACAAGCTCGCGCGTGACCTCGGCCCTCTCGGGCCTATGCGTTTGAACGACGATGAAGCCACGGACGAGCTTTACCCCCGCCTGGACGTGGGGCACCACCTTCAGCCGATACTGGCGTCCGAGGTAGAGATGAGTCTCCCCTGCCACGTACTGGCGATCCGGGGTGCGCGGAAGGAACTGGCTGAAATATCGCTGCTGACGTCGGATCCAGGCAGCGCGCTTGCGCACTTTCTCCTCGATCGCGACCAGTGGCGCATCCTGCGGGGCAGCGACGATAACCGAGGTATCCGGCTCGACAGCTATTTCCAGTGTCGTCCGTTCACGGCGCACGATGGTGAAGTCGATTCTGTGTTCACCGTACTGGACGCTGTGTCGTTCGGTTGTCATCCTGGAAACCGCGCCTGCGCGAGGTCCATGATCTTGAGCTCCAGGTCGTCCATCACCTCGACAGGCAACTCGATGCCGCGTTCGTCGCGAAGGACGTCGAAGAAATAGTCGTCGATGGCGTTGCGCATCTTGTTCTGAGCGATGTCGTTGGACCAGACGTCGACGATGTGATGAGCCTTTATGATGTCGATTATGGTGAGCGCGATCGATGCAACCTCATCCGCCTCGATCGGTTTGCCGTCTTTGGTCGCGAGCGTGCCTTCAAGGATCCCGAAAAATGCCTGCCCGTCGTCGTTGCCCTTGATCGCATCCGGCACCTCGCGCCCCCGGTCCTTGCGCGCGACTTTGCTCGCCAGATCGACAACGTTCTTGAGGTAATCCCGCTCGGAAATCCGTTTGGCCCGATAGTCGCGGATGGTCTCCTCCAGCAGCTCAGAGAACTTGCGGTAGAAAGTCGGGTCCTCGTCCATCTTTTCGGTGATGGTCCGGCGCGTCGCACTGGCGATCCGGTCCGCCCTTGATGCCTCGGAGACGCCCGTTTCCTCCACCACGGCCTTCAGGGCGTCCGGGTCGTTGATGTTGACCATCTCGATGATCGTCTCGGCCGGCATGGCAACCACATGGTCATCAAGCAGCTTCTGGATCTTCGGCTCGAACTCCTTGACGTCGATGGTCTCCTGGTAGCGCAACTGAACCGAGCGCCGCAGTTCGGAAAACTGCTTCCAGTCCCGCTTCATGGCGTCGATCTTCGATTCGTCGAAGACGTCGAAGAGCTTGTCCGACGACAGCGAGATATGGAGGCAGCGGCTGAACGCCTTCAGTCGTTCATAGAATTCCTGCCGCATCGCCTCATTGGCCAGGAACTGTTCGAACTGCTCCATGTCCTTCTTGTTCTTGACCGGCTTGAAAAGGTCCCAGAGCTGATCGTGCAGCTGGGGCAGCTTCCGGATTTCCTCGCGCACGTCGTGGACCGTGCCGGCGAGATCGGCGGCGTCAAAGCCCTCGAAAGCGCTGTAGGTGTTAAGCGCCGTGTCCAACTCCCCAAGCAAACCCTCATAGTCGATAATGAAGCCGAACTGCTTCTCGGTCGCGCCGTCTTCGTAGAGCCGGTTCACGCGGGCGATCGCCTGCAGCAGGTTATGTTCGCGCAGCGACTTGCACACATAGAGCACGGTATTTCGTGGCGCATCGAAACCGGTCAGCAGCTTTGAAACCACGATCAGAATTTCCGGATCGCCGGATCCCTTGAACGCCTCGATGATCTGCCGTGTGTATTCGTCCTCGGTCTTGTACCGGGCCATCATCTGCGCCCAGAACCCGCGCACAAGGTCCTTCGATTCCTTATCGACCTCCTCGTTGCCCTCGTTGTCATCGGGCGGTGAGATGACGATTTCGCTGGTGACGTGCCCGATCTCGTCGAGCACTTCCTTGAAGCGGACAGCTGCCGCCTTGGATGGAGCCACTAGCTGCGCCTTGAACCCCGTGCCTTGCCAGTGCTGGCGAAAGTGTTCGGAGATATCGAAGGCCTTCGCTCGGATTGCCTGGCCGGTCTTCGACAGGGCGTCCATGCGCGAGAATTTGCGCTTCAGGTCGGCCTTCTGGCTGGGGGTCAAGCCCTCACTGATCTTGTCGAACCATTTGTCGATCACGCCGCCATTGACCTGCTGCTCGACAAGCCGCCCCTCATAGAGCAGCGGCACGACGGCTCCATCAGCAACAGCCTCGTCGATCGCGTATTTGTGGATCAGGCCGCCAAAAGTCGAGAGGGTATTCTTCTCCTTCTTCAGGAGCGGCGTTCCGGTGAAGCCGAGATAGCAGGCCTTCGGCAGCAGCCGGCGCATCCGTGTGGCGAACTGGCTGTGACCGCCATAGCGCCCGGTCTGCGAGCGATGGCTTTCATCGACCAGGACGAACACATTGGCGTCCTCATCGACATCTTCAGCGGCTTTGGCTGCCGTATCGAATTTGTTGATGATGGTGGTGACGAGCGGTGTCCGGTTACGGATCAACTCGATCAGATGAGCGCCGCTGGTCGCCCGTACAGGTTCGAGCTCACAGGACTTGAACGTGTCCTTGATTTGCTTGTCGAGATCGTCGCGGTCGGTGACGATCAGAATGCGCGGATTGGGAATGGCCTTATCGAGCGCGAGGGACCGTCCCAGCATCACCATCGTCAGCGACTTGCCCGACCCCTGGGTGTGCCAGATCACGCCACCCTTGCGGCGGCCATCCAGATTGAACTGGCGGACGCGTTCAACAGCCTTGCGGATCCCAAAGAACTGCTGGTGGCGCGCGACTTTGCGAGCACCGCCATCGAACACGGTGAAACGGCGAACGAGGTCCAGCAGCCTTTCGGGGCGGCACAGCGCGTGAATGGCACGGTCCTGCGCCGTGAGCGCGCGCGGACCCTCTGCCGCCAGCGCCTCGAAATGGGCGCGCGCGAAGGCGAAATCGCCCGAGAAGACCGCATCGGCCTCCGCCGCTGTAAGAGGGTGATTGGCTTGTCGGTAGATGGTCTCGTCCAGGTCTTCCTCATCCCGCCACGTCTGCCAGAACTGCCATGGAGTTCCCACGGTGGCATATCGCGCCTCGACACGGTTCATCACCATGAGAAGCTGCGCAAAGTGGAACAGCTGCGGAATGTTGTCCTCATTCTGATAACCGATCAGCTGGCTACCAGCCTTCTTAAGGCTCTCGGTCGGTCGCTTGTTCTCGATCACCAGGAACGGAATGCCGTTCACGTAAGCAACGATATCGCACCGCCTGGTCTGGGTGCTGGCCGTGCGCTCGACGGAGACTTCGGCCGTCACGTGATAAACGTTGTTCGACGGCGTATCCCAATCGATGTAGCGGAACGAATAGGACTTGGAGTCCCCCTGGATCGTCTTGGTGATGGTCGTGCCGAGGACGAGGGTGTCGTAGATGTCCTGGTTGGTCCCGCGCAGGCCCTTTTGCCGGTCAGGCGTGGGTTTCAGCCGGCGAATGGCCTCATGCGCATCCTCGAGGTCAAACGGATAGTCCCGCCCCCGATGGGTAAAGCTGTTGATCTTCAAGAGTTGGTCGGCAAGGATATCGTCGAGCACCACATTGCGCAAACGGCCACCGCGCAGACGCACGGCCTCGGCCTGGGACAGCGGCGTGAACCCCAGCGCCACCAGCAGCTGAAGGGCGGGGATCTGGGACTGGTGTTTCTCGGCGGCGATGAAGGTCATGGGGCGCACTCCGGGCTCCGGAATAACTTGCGGTTAAGGGGCTCTGTGGCTATATATGGTTCAAAGGATTGGGCATTTCCCGGTCGACAAAGGGGTCCTGGAGCTTCCGGGGCCTCTTTGTTTTTCTCGGCCTGACAAGCGCTTAGGGGAAGCATTTGAGGTCTCTCAGCTTGGGCCGGATGATGTCGAACGCGCGGTTCGGTTGGCCGGGGCGCAGCTGTGACAGCGCGATGGGCCGGGCCGTCAGGTCTGCCAGCTGCAGACCCGACGCGTTCGCGGCCTTTGGAATGAAGACCGGCTGGAAGTCGAAGCGGCTGAAGTCATGACGCCAATAGCCCCAATGGTTGTCATTCCCGGCGATGCGGCGGAACTCCCGCTCAAGCTCTGCATCCTCCTTGGCGCCCCGGCTCTCGAAGACGACATGCACAGTCTTCCCGTGCTGGTCCTCCTCCGCCAGCATCATGTGCAACCGCTCCATGCAGAAATGCAGGGCGATCTCGTAGGGGTTCCAGGGGTTTGCGTATCTCTCCCGGTGCTTCTCCTTGTGGATGACCGAGGCGAAGATCGTCATCGGCGCGGTCTCGATGAGCGCGTTCAACTCCTTCATGAAGCGTGTCCGCAAGGCACGGTCGGTGCGCAACAGGCCGAAGGGGCCGAGGCTCTTGCGGATTTCATGCTCGTGCAGCACGACGGTGTCGTGACCCCAAATGCCAAATTTGAAGCCCTGCATTGCGGGAACGATTTCCGCCGTGTAGGCATCCTTGCGCATGACACAAAATGTCAGGGCGAACATCGGATATTGCGGGTCAATATTGACCATCCCGTGATCGCCGCTCTCGTCGGCATAGACAATGTAATCGGAGAAGTCAGGCAACCGACACCTCCAGCTTCACCCGCCACTCGCCTGTCAGCAGCTTTTGCATCAGGCCGCGCTTCTGGCGGGTCAGGGCTTCGATATCTTCATCGAGCAACGCCAGCTCCTGCTTTGCGGCCGTCATGGCCCGCGCGATTTTCCGCTGCTCGTCAATCGGCGGGACCGGCACTCGGCAGCTGTAGAAGTCGTCGGAATATAGGTTGAGCAGCCCGTCATTGCGGACGCCCGAATTGATCAGACGCGAGAGCTGGTGGTTCAGCGCGCCGGCGGCAAAGAGATGCTCGTAGAACTCCGGGTCAAGCCCCGGCTTCAGCGCGAAGCAGTAGTAGACGAAGGGTACCAACGCCGTGGGGCGGTCGAGACGGAAGACACAGCCGTAGGGCGCGGTCTTGGAGTTACCCTTGTTATAGGCGAACTCGCCCTCATGCAGCAGCGTGTAGCGCTCGACGCTTCGACCCGCCATGTCGCGAGCGAACTTGTCGGACTGCATGAGGAAGCCCGACTTCGCCGAGATCGTCATGACGGGATGATTGTTGCCTGCACTCTTGCGCCGAACTGGGGTTGAAACCGCAGACAGGGCCTTGAGAGGCCACCGCTCGGGGAAGGCGCCACCACGCCCCATGATCTGCTGCTTAAGTCCTGTGAACCGATTCTGCTTCGCCGCGCGCAGCGCTTCCAGCTTCTCGATGGCCTCGTCCCAGGTCCGCAGGATTTCGGCGATCTTGCGCTGTTCGGGGAGTGGGGGGAGCGGGAGTGGTGTCGATTTCAATAGATCAGTATCGAGCCGACCCGTGCCGTGCCCGGCGCTATCAACATGCCGAAGAATGTCGGACTTTCTGGCGATGAGAGCGAACGCAAGATACTCGCTGTCGACACCCTCCTTCGCTACGAGAGCCTTGATGTCCTGATTGAAGGTCACGGGCCCGTCGCACAGCACTACCGGCAAGTCTTTGAATAGGCCCATCCCACGCACAAGCACCAAAACGGTTCTGGCGGGGACGACTCGAACGGTATTGGCACCCTCCTCGGTGAGGCTTTCACCCACCCCATTTAGGCGCATGGCCTTCATGTCCTTGACGGTCACCCACGGGATCGGACCACCCCAAAAAGATGACCGTTCCTTATTTGGCGTGCCTCCTGAGTGAAACGTTGCTAATTCGGAGAGCGCGACGCTTTTCCAACCCTCAAGCATCCTCGCTCCCCTTCTTCCGTGCCTTCGCCGTCTTCTCCATCTCCTCCAGTTGAGCAATGTCAGCTTCATCCGCCGCCAGCGCCTCAGCCGCGCGGCGGTTGGCGTCGAACACCTCGAACCGCTCGACGGCCAGCTTCTGGGCTACGTCCATCCGCAGCCGTCCGGCATGGGTCAGCACGTCGCGTTCGTTGAAGGCGAGGAAGGCGTCGAGCTTGTCGGCCCATTCGGCCATGGTCACCGGTCGGCGCCGCTTCGCCTGGTCCTCGGCATAGTCGAGATACATCACCACAATGCGGTTGAGTTCCTCGACCTCCTCCGCCTTCAGGTAGTTCTTGGCGGTGCCGACATCACCCTTGCGCACGACCGAGCCTTTCCAGCTGGTCAGGCCCATGTTGGGCGCCGCCGGGTCGCTGCGGCTTTCGATCAGTTCGGCGGCCGTCTTGCCCGTGACCGCCCAGAGCATCTTGTTTTGCACTTTCTTGAAAAAGGCCTGGGCCTGCTCGGACGTCTTGTCATAGTCGATGGCGGTTGTGTAGAGGTCGCGTACCTTCTGATAGAAGCGCTTCTCCGAAGCACGGATGTCCCGGATGCGGGCAAGCCACTCGTCGAAATAGTCCCATTGCTCCGCCTGCTTCAGCCGGGCGTCGTCCATGGCGAAACCCTTGACCAGGTATTCGCGCAGGACAGTGGTGGCCCAGCGGCGGAACTGGGTGCCGCGCGGGGAGCGGACGCGGTAGCCGACCGCCAGAATGGCGTCCAGATTGTAGACCTTCGTGCGGTATGCCTTGCCGTCCGCAGCAGTTGTCAAGGATTCCTTGACAACTGACTCCGCCGCCAGCTCCCCCTCGGACAGGATGTTGTTGATATGCAGGCTGATGTTCTGCTTGGATGTGTCGAACAGCTCCGCCATCTCCAACTGGGTCAGCCAGACCGTGCCGTCGATAGCCCGCAGGCCAATGGTCGCGGCGCCATCCTCGGTGTTGTATAGGATCAGTTCGCCCTCAGACATCGACGCCCAGCTCCTTCAGGTAGCCAGCCATGCGCCCGCGCACCTCGGCCAGTTCGGCCTCGATCTGGTTGATTTCCTTCTGGAGCGCCGCGACGTCGATTTCCTCCTCTGGCTCAAAGGTATCGACATAGCGGGGGATGTTGAGGTTGAAGTCGTTCTCGGCAATCTCTTCCGGGCTGGCGCGGTGGGAATATTTCTCGATCTCCGCCCGCGCGGCGTAGGTTTCCAGCACCTTGTTGATATGCGTCTCGTCCATCACGTTCTGGGACTTGCCGGGCGTGAATTCCTTGCTGGCGTCGATGAACAGGACGTCGCGGCGGTCCTCGTTCGCGCCGCCCTGTTCGCGGGAGCGGTCGAAGATCAGAATGGCGACCGGAATGCCGGTGGTGGTGAACAGGTTGGCAGGCAGGCCGACAACGGCGTCGAGCAGGTTCTCCTCGATCAGCGCTTTCCGAATCCGCCCCTCTGATCCGCCACGGAACAAGACACCATGGGGTACGATGACGGCCACGCGGCCGGACTGGCGCTTGGCGATCTCGATCATGTGGGTGATGAAGGCATAGTCGCCCTTCGATTTCGGTGGGATGCCGCGCCAGAAGCGGTTGAACCGGTCGGTTTGCGCATTGTCTGCGCCCCATTTTTTGAGCGAGAAGGGCGGATTGGCGACAACAATGTCGAACTTCATCAGCTGGTCGCCTTCAACCAGCGCGGGGCTGTTGAGCGTGTCACACCACTCGATGCGCGCGGCGTCCTTGGCGTGGAGGAACATGTTCATTCGCGCCAGCGCCCAGGTGGCACCGTTCACTTCCTGACCGTAGAGGGCGAAGTTCTCGGACCCGACCTCCTCGGCCGCCCGGATGAGCAGCGATCCGGACCCGCAGGCCGGGTCGCAGATCGTATCACCCGGCTTGGGAGCCGCCAGTTTGGCGAGCAGGCGGGAGACGGCGGAAGGCGTGTAGAACTCGCCGGCCTTCTTGCCCGCGTCCGAGGCAAAGCGTGAGATCAGATAGATGTAGCATTCACCGATGATGTCTTCGGTCACTCGGCTCGGGCGCAGGTCGAGCGCGGGCTTGGCGAAGTCCTCCAGCAGGTTTTTGAGCCGCCGGTTGCGATCCTTCACGCGCCCGAGATTGGCTTCGGAGTTGAAGTCGATGTTGCGGAACACGCCTTCGAGCTTGGCGCGGTTGGCGTCTTCGATCCGCTCAAGCGCGATGTTGATCCGTTCGCCGATATTGGCCTCGTTCCGCGCTTCGTAAAGATCATAGAAGCTGGCACCTTCGGGAAGGAGGAAACGCTCGCGTTCCAGTCGCCGCCGGATCCGGGTTTCATCCCCACCAAACTGCTTGCGGTAGGTTTCAAGGTGATCGTTCCAGTGGTCGGAGATGTACTTCAGGAACAACATCACCAGGATGTAGTCCTTGTATTGCGCGGGATCGACGGCACCACGGAAGGTGTCACAGGCCGCCCATGCGGCGTTATTGATCTCCTGCTGGGTAATCTGATCGGTCATCGGCGCGTCGTTCCTTTCCTCGTTCTGGTGCGCATCCTGCTCGCTCGCTCGACGAGGATCAGGCTCATCATCTTTCTTCGCGTGTCGGCGGCGAGCCGGGACAGTTCCCGCTCTCTTTCGGCCAGCGCATCGACGGCAACGATTCTTTCCTGCGTCTCGATGTCCGGGACATCGAGTTCGAGGTCGTCGAGGCTGGACCGGGGGATCATCCGGATGTTCGTGCCTCGGGCCGCAATGTCGAAGTGACGCTGCGCCGGGGGCTGATTGATCGCCCAAGCGAGAAACTCAGGCGTCACAACATCCAGGTTCGGACGCAGGACCATCAGAGGGAGCACCGCAAGGGCAGGCTCTTTCAGGCGCTCGTCCAGGGCGGAGGCCGTGTTTCGCTCGCCCCGCGATCGGAACACCACGTCGCCGGCGCGCACCAAATATCGGTCTGCAACGCCTTCCAACTGGACGCGCGTAAGGCGCTTCGGATTGATGAAGCCTTTCGGGGAAATATCCCGCAGCTGGATTGCGAGCACGCCCCCGGTGGCCGCCGGCTCCAGTCTGCCGCGAGCGGTATAGCCGGTATGGATTGTGCAGGCGTCAGCGAGGCGCATCGAAATTCCTCTGTAGCTATCACTACAGAAAGTAGGTGCTCGCAAGCCTGCTGTCAATATCAAACTCTGCTGTAGGATCGCCTACTGCATTTTTTATTTTGCCGGACCCATCCAAGTCGCGATGTGGGTCCGGTAGCAACTCTTAACCGTGAGCCTGCGCCCTCTCGTTCGCTGGCGTACACGTCCTCAGCATGGTCTGCTCATATTCCTCAATATCTGATAGCCGGTAAACCACTCGACCGCCGAGTTTCACAAACTTCGGTCCCTCGCCGGTCCAGCGCCACCGTTCAAGCGTACGATGGCTGATCCCCCAACGCGCGGCCAATTGGATTTGGTTTATGCATGTTGCCTTCATTTCCGTTTCCTTTCGCTCAGGCCAGTTTGACTGCGACACAACGAAGGCGTGAAGTGAAAATACTATCAAGGCAATACTGTCCGAAGCGCCAAACGCCGGGCGCTGCGCTGCCTTGTCTTGAACAGAGAAATTCTGCGGTGGCGAGGATTCACTTGCGAATACGAAGGCGTGCTGGCGCGATGTGGATCATACTTCGAGCAAGTTTGTCGAACAGTCCTCTCCCTCCGCCAGTTATCATTCAAGAACCCGAGATAAGGTCCCAGTGGGGGGCCTTTTTTGTTTTGAAGCGGTTTTCGTCTTTTTCGCCAAAAAGCACAAATCAGATCAGACGGACCGCCGATGGTTTGCGGTCATCGCCTGATCGTTTCTGTGGGTCGGGTTTCAAGATTGGCGGTGACGAGTGCGTTGGGCTGCGTGCGTACCTTTGGGATGTGCGATCAGGTGCTCGACGATTCGCGCACTGGCTTTGCCATCGCCATCGGCAATAGCTTGATCAGCGTGGGGAAGCAGCGCCATGGCGGCATCGCAGGCTTCTTCGGTGCGCGGCAGGGCGGCCAAACGCACCTCAAGTGGGGCGTGGCTTGCATTGCCGGTTGGCCGCCAACCGCGAACGAAATCCTCCTATGATAAATTGGGATGGAACTGAACAGCGCGCACTCTTGCCTCGGCTTTCTCGCCCATCAGAGAGTAGGAAAGGCGTTTTGCAAGCCATGTCTTTCCAGTGCTAGGCGGCCCCTGCAAGATCAGGTTTTTCTTGTCTCTCAATCGCCCAAGTATTCGCTTTAGCCGAGACTCTGGTAGAAAGCAGCCATCCGCCATCAATTCATTAATGGAGTATGGCTCTGGTGGCGGCGTCACCGAAACAACATCCAGCCCGTCGTGGAGATCCTCCAGTGCGCGTGAATGTCGTATCCGGCGCAGATGTCTTCTAGGCTGACACCGCCCCACCTAGACGCCGCGATTTGTGTGAGGCGAAGCAGATCTTGCGCTTTGGCGAAAGACAATTTGACCTCCATGTCAGAAATTGACACCATCATAAACTATTGAAGACATTGCGATCTGTTGAGGCGATTCCCTTGGAGAGCCACGTGATGCAAGCTCTGGAGTGACTATGAGGGATCTCGACGGCCGCATATTTCTTTCTGCCTCGGACCTCATGCGTTTCATGGGCTGCCCGCACGCGACTGCCCTTGATTTGAGCCATATGCGTGGTGGGGGGCCGAAACCGGGGGAAGACACCGAAGATGCAGCGCTGCTGCAAAAGCAGGGCGATGCCCATGAGGCGGCGCATCTGGCCCGCCTCAAAGACGCTGGGTGCAGTGTCGTAGAGATCGAGCGCGGCGGACTTGGCGAAAACGCCGAAGCCACGCGCGCGGCGTTGGCCGCTGGCCCCGATGTGGTGTTTCAGGGCGCGTTTCTGTCGGGGAACTGGGGTGGCTGGTCTGACTTCCTGGAGCGTGTCGAGCCCCCCTCGGCGTTTGGACAGTTCAGCTATGAGGTGGCCGATACCAAGCTGAAACGTCGTGCCGATCCCAAACATGTGCTTCAGCTGGTTCTGTACTCTGATCTGTTGGCAGAAATTCAGGGGATGGTACCCGAGTTCGCCCATGTCGAATTGGGCGACGGCACCCGCGCGACGCTGCGCTTGGCCGACTATTCCGCCTATGCGCGCATGGCGCGGCAACGGTTGGAAGCCTTTGTTGCTGATCCGCAGCCGACGCGCCCTATGCCATGTGCCGATTGCGGTCTGTGCCGCTGGGCCGATCATTGCGGAGAGGTTTGGAAGAACGAGGACAGCTTGTCCAATGTTGCGGGTATCAGCCGGGGCCAGGTGAAGAAGCTGGAGGCCGCGGGTGTGGAGACGTTGGAGGCTCTTTCGAAACTGGATCACCCGATCCGTAGCATGGCTGAAAACACGCGGGCCCGTCTGGTTATCCAAGCGCGCTTGCAGCAGGCCCGCAAAACCGGGGGGCCGGATTTTGAGTTGCGCGCAGCACAGCCGGGCAAGGGCTTCGACCTTTTGCCAGAACCCCAGCCTGGTGACCTGTTCTATGACATCGAAGGCGATCCGCACTACGAAGGCGGCCTCGAATATTTGCATGGGATCTGGTTTGATGGGCAGTTCCAGGCCTTCTGGGCCCATGATCATGATGCCGAAGCGCGAGCACTGTCCGATTTACTGTCATTCTTTCGCGCGAGGATTGCGGAGTATCCCAATGCGCGCATCTATCATTACGCGCCATACGAGATCACCGCACTCAAGCGTCTGACGACGAAATACGGGATCGGAGAGGCCTATCTTGACCGGCTTTTGCGGGAACGCCGTTTCGTCGATCTGTTTGCCGTGGTGCGCGGGGGACTGATCGGGTCGGAGCCGAACTATTCCATCAAGTCGATGGAGGCTTTCTACAATCGCAAGCGGGACGGTGAGGTCAAGACGGCGGGTGGCTCGGTCGTGGCCTATGAGCGTTGGCGCGAAACGCAGGACCAGCAGATCCTAGATGAGATCGAAGATTACAATCGTGTTGACTGTATCTCGACCGAGGAGTTACGCGACTGGCTCATTAGCATTCGACCCAACGGCCCTTGGCCGATACTCGCCCCGGACGCCGGAGATAAAGAGGCCGAAGAGGACGCCGATACGCAAGTATTGCGGGACATTCTGGCAGGGTCTGGCTTGCCTCAGGATCGGCAGACTATGCTGTTCAATCTGGGCGTTTTTCACAGCCGCGAGGTGAAACCCGCACAATGGGCTGTGTTCGACAGCGCCGCAAAGGACGGGGATGATCTGCTCGACGATCTCGATGCTCTTGCCGGGCTCGAAGCGGTGGGCCCCGTCGAACCCGTCAAGCGATCCTTCGTTCGCAGCTACACCTATCCAGAACAAGAGACGAAACTGCGGGGCGGCAAAAAGGCGACGGTTCCGGTGTTCGATGGCCCACCCACGACCGTAGGCATCGAGGCGATGGATCGTCGTGCGCGCCAGATCACTGTCAAAGCGGGGCCGGGCAAGGCCCATCTCCTAGCGGATCAACTGACGCTGCATCCGGACTGGCCGCTGAATACAGGCGTCATCGCCTCGGCATTGCGCGATGTAATCACCGATCAGTGTGGCGCGCGGCGGTTCACGGCGGTGAATGATTTGCTGTCGCGCATCGCACCGCGTCTCGGTTCTGGGCCAAGCGCCGATCTTCTTGAGGGCGAAGATCCCGTTGCGGGCACCATTGCAGTGGTGAATGATATGGATGGAACTGTACTGCCGATTCAGGGGCCGCCCGGCACAGGCAAGACCTATGTCAGTGTCCGCGCGATCCTGTCCCTTGTCCGCAAAGGCTATCGCGTCGGAGTTTCTTCGAACAGTCACGAGGCGATCCGCAATGTTCTGATGGGTTGTCTTCTCGCCCTTCAGGGTGATGATCCTGATATCATGTTGGAAAATATCGAATTGGCGCACAAGGTCGGCGACGGTGAGGATGGTTATCCAGACGGATTTTCGGAGATTATCCGCGTCCAATCGTACGCCGATCCTGTGCTGACTCACGCCCATGTCGTAGGCGGTACCGCATGGTTCTTTTCGCGTGAAGACAATGTGCAGGCTTTTGATTGGCTGTTTGTAGACGAGGCGGGCCAAGTCGGACTGGCCAACATGGTCGCCATGGGGCGTGCCGCGCGGAACATCGTGCTGGTAGGTGATCCACGCCAATTGCCGCAGGTCATTCAGGGTGCGCATCCCGCTCCCGCGAACCTTTCGTGCCTGGACTGGATGCTGGGGGAGCATGCGACGATCCCGGCCGACCGGGGCATTTTCCTTCCCACCTCTCGGCGGATGCACCCGGAGGTCTGTGGGTTCATCTCGGAACAGGTCTATGAAGGCAGACTGACCAGCCATCCGATACGGCTCGCCAGCGCGTGACGGGTACGATGCTTCCTGAAGCGGGAGCTTTCTGGGTGCCTGTAGTGCATGAAGCAATGCCCAGGCCGCGCAGGAAGAAGTCGCAGCAATTAGAGAAACCGTGACGGAGTTATTTGGCGGAAGCTGGACAGAGAAGGACGGCAGCACGCGTCCTATGCGCGAGACGGATATTATTGTCGTCGCTCCCTATAACGCGCAGGTGAACGCTCTCCGGGATGCTTTTCCATTAGGCGTCCGCGTCGGGACCGTAGACAAGTTTCAGGGGCAGGAGGCACCGATCTGCCTGGTTTCCATGACTGCATCTTCCGCAGAAGAAACTTCGCGTGGGATGGAATTCCTGTTCTCGCTGAACCGAATCAATGTCGCGGTGTCACGCGCCAAGGGCCTTGCATTGGTCTTCGGTGCACCTCGCCTGCGTGAGGCTAAATGCAACACGGTCGAACAGATGCAACTGGTGAATACGCTTTGCGCTTTACCAGTATTCACACAAAACAAAAGAGGAAATTCATGAGCAAGAAAGATTGGTTTGTAATGCGTCCGCAGAAGGCTCAAGCCTATGGCCGCCCTGAGGCCGACGGCTTCCTTGTCCACAAAGGCTCGACGGCGATGCGCGATGGCTCCCCTAGCGTGAAACGGGATCGCGAGGAGCGTGACCGTCTGGTTCGTCAGGGAATCCTCGTCCCCGACAGTGATCCGGACTTGTATCGCTTTTCGTGCGACCACCTCTTCAGCAGCTCCAGTGCTGCTGGTGGCGTGATCAGGGACGGCAATTGCAGCGGACCGCAGAGTTGGCGCAGGCCTTCTGACAACAAGACACTAAAAGATGCGTCCGAGTAAGACATTTTATACAGACACTATTGAATTCAGGTGAAATTTTCTCAGGCTGATTTTATGAATCTCGTTCCAGAAAATACCCTATCCGATCTTGCCAGGTTTGTCCGTGACGAGACTGGAGGCAAGCTGCGCAGCTTTCTCTATGAATTGGCTGAAGGAGTGACAAACTACCGAACCGTACACAGCCTGACGGAGCAGGTGCAGCATCAATATCATGGACGTTTTGCAATTGAATTGATCCAAAATGCGTATGATGCTGTAGCGCGCGATCCTCAAGCCAATGATGGTGCTGGCAGGATCGAAATGCGTCTCGTTGAAGATCGCGATTTTGGCACGCTCTATGTCGCCAATGATGGACTTCCATTTTCGAGAAGTAATTTCATCAGCGTGTCCCAACTTGGCCAAAGCGACAAGAGCCCTGAGACATCAATTGGCAACAAAGGTATTGGGTTCCGGAGCGTACTGGAAATCTGTGATCGACCCCAAATTTGGTCAAAGCGAGTCCAATCCAGTGAAGTATTTGACGGTTATTGTTTCAGTTTCAATCCGGATTTGGTTCGTTCACTCCTAGAGCCGATTTTGGCGCTGATCGGGAAAAAGGATCTTTCACAAACCGAAGTATGGCTGCAAGATATCGTCGACTGGGACGATGGGCTTCTGGCTAAGTTGCATTCAAGTATTCATCGGCAAGCGGATGCGGCTGGAACCTCAATTGAGAACTGGATTCGGTCGCAACTATCCTATTTGTCGCCATATCTTCTGCCGTGGCCTCTGATGGATCGAGATCGTGTAGATGCGATCGACAGTTTTGAGAAAATGGGTTTTGCGACTGTAGTCGCGTTACCTCTAAAATCATCGAAATCGGCTCAATTGGTTGAGCGTCGACTAACAGAAATCGACTCTAAATCACTGCTGTTTCTCGACAAGCTTCAGAAATTAATCATTTCCGTTCATGGAAACGATCACGTTTTCGAAAGAATTCAGAAAATTCGCCCTCAGGGTCTTCGTCAGTATTCAAAAATCCAGATCAAGTTACACGATCATTCGCAGAAGTTTAGTATCTGGCGGCGCGAGATTAACGTGGCAGACATGCCAGAAGCTGTCCGAGCATCAATCCAGGGCCTTCCTGGTCAATGGCCGAAGCTTACAAAGGTAGAAGTCACTTTGCTGTCGGTGATTGCGAGACGCCAGCGCCCGGCCAACTTAGTATTTTCCTTCCTACAAAGCTGGAATCGGGAGCAGCGGTCCATGTCAATGCACCGTTCTTCGGTGACATGAGTCGAACCCTAATCAACTTTGGGGATGTGTCTGAAGAGTCGGAGGGCGATGCGGTCTATAATGATTATCTGCTTTCCCAGGCCGCAGAACTTGCCGTTGAAGCAATCGAGGAGGATCTGCAGGGCAAGTCTGGGTCTGAGGCTGCGGACATCATAGATCTTCTTTCCCCTAATTCCGGTGATGAGCCTGCCGCAAAACGCTGGCAGGCACATCTGTGCCATGCGGCACAAACAAGGAAAATCGAGATCAAGGATGCACCATGGTTTCTCAGCGACAGAGGATGGGTCGCACTTAGCGAGGCTTCCCTTTTGCCACTCCCCATGGACCCGCAGGTCCTTACTGCCGAGATATTGCGCCAACATGCCGTGTTCCCGGTTTATGCAGCGAATTTGGCCGGTCGCTCAAGTTCCATAGAGTCATTGTCGGATGCTCATGGAATAGACTGGTTGCCACTCCCGGAAGATCAGGCGGCAACGGTTGAGAGTGCAGCTGCTTGCCTACATTCATCGGACTCTGTCGATTGGAAAGGGTTCTGGGAGGATGTTCAGGATATCTTCGCGGATGACTTGTCACCGCTTCAGAAACGTAGATTGCTTTTGTGCACTGACGGTCAGCTACACGCAGGTGGCATCTCTGGATCCGCGATCTATTTCAAGCCCAGACAAACGGGGCCAGACGAGGACGACGGGCCGGGCGATCTGGACATCGATCAGATCCCCAATTCGCTGCGACAGATGATCGCCATCCTTGATCCTGCAGTTCCTGTGAGTGAACTGCGTCAGGGGCGGTTGCACAACACAAAACTGCATAGCGAGCTAAGCAAAGCAGATCTGGTCGGATCATTCCGGCGTGAAAGTGTATTGAACCAGGTTTTAATACCCAATCTACCCTCCCTCCCGGTGAGGTCTGCTGGTTCGGATGCTGATCTTTGCCGTGACGCCCTGTTTTACGGGATCCGCTGGTGCAATCGATGCAGGTCAGGGGCGAGGGGAAAAACGTGAATAAGGCATTGGCCAAGTTGCCCGTCCCTTGCAGAGGTGGATGGTATCGGCTCGAGACCGCAAGTTTTGGGGCGGGATGGGAGGGCACTTCTGGAGGCATTGTCGACCAATACCTCAAGCGCTGCAAGGGGGATAGTACCCGTTCCGTGCGTGAAAAGATGTTGCGGTCTCCAGAACATCGAGATTGGGCTGGGCTTGGGCATACCATCTTGGATCTTTTGAGAGACGCTGGAGTTCACGACGGGCTAAGGCTCTTGGAGATCCCGTCAGAGAGCTGGAATGCTAGATTTCACGCGATCAAGCGCTATTTTCAGATCCCAAAACAACCACCACCTGGTATTAGCCAGACCGCATGGGACAAGACTTTAAAGGCTGCAATTCAAGACGCTAAACCCCGATACAATCAAGGCTACTACGAAATTGGTGATCTGCTTTGGATCCCAGGGTTGGAAGGGTACGAGGAGTTTGATGCAGAAACTCGTGCGGATTTTTTTGATGCCGTGATGGCAAGCGCTAGCGGATGGCAGGGCAACTGGAAAACTCTCTCCATAACTCGTGTTGAGGGCTCCTCAGATTTCTTCACGATCCGATCGCCGCTGCTACAGGCACTAGAGTCACTTGATTGGATTGCCGAACCCAACGACAATGAGACTTGGACTTGGACTTGGACTATAGCGTCAGAGCGCTGGTATGTGCCGAGCCATCACCTTGCTCGCGGGCGGGCCTGGACCCTTGAGCATCTTTCACCTCTACCTGCAGCAATAGCGGAGAAGCTGGATCGGAGTGAAGGTCTCGTGGCCTTCTTGAGCGCGTTAGGGATGCCGATTTACGCACCAGACGAAACGTCTGATGATCCGCGATTGCTGGTCTGCCTTGCGCATACGGCGGAGAAACAAGCGTACCAGAACAGGGATGTATTTATTGGGCAAATCAGAACTGCTTGGAAAGCTTTTCAACCAACCTCCGTCGAAGACTTTCCAGACCGCATCGTGGTTTACGAACCAGACGGTACCCTTGAAGCATTGACGCCAACTGCGGACAAACCAGTATATTTGCCGAATTCGCAAACCACCTTGTCGGCGTTGCGCCACTTCAAGCTTCCTGCCGTCATCATTGAACAGGCGGATGCAAAGCGTCTTTTAGATGGGTTTAAAGAGGCCTACCGTACGGGTGTCCGCAATGCAGCACAGATCCATATGACGCCGCTTTCAGCGGGGGCCAAATGGACAACCGAAGATAGCGTGCCGTTGACCTCTTTCCCGGGGCTAGATGAGGCGATCCCCTTTGTTCTGACAATTGCGGCGTTTCATGGTGTCAATGCCCGAGGAACCTCGGCGACGAGTTTCAACCGCTATCTGGATCATTTTCGGAGGGCCCAAGTTTCTATCGTGCCGGACTTGGAATTGGTGCCCGAAGTTGATGATCGACAGGTGGCAAAACCTCGAGCGCAAAAATCTGTCTGGCTGAAGGCCGAGCGTCGGCTTTTGCTGGACAGCGAATGGCAGGAAGACATCGAGTCGGTGGCAGACACATTCACCCAGATGATAGAACGCGAAGACCTCAAGTTCCAGATCCGAAAGGGTTTGAGTGAGGTTTGGCCCAACCTCGACGAGGTCGCTATTGCGCGTCTCCTCGGGCAAATGGACTTATCGCTTGAGCACTACAGGGAAGTGTTTGAACTCTGGCGCGGGGACCTAGGCCCCGCGGTTGAAAGGCTGTCGCGTCTAATGTGGGTGTTGTCGTGCCCTGAGCAGTCTGCGCAGTTGCAGAAAGCCGATCAAAGGAACCTTATTCTTGCTCCGCTCTGCGCTGTGCTCGGCAGTGATATGCAGGCCGAACGTGTCTTGCAGGCCGCCCTGGAGGCGAGAGATATGTTTGAATTCGGACGCTCTGTGCGCGACTTGTTAGGGAGCAGGGTCGAACTGGCGGCATGGAATGCTGAGTTGGCAAAAGCCGGTGAACCCGAACTGTTGAATCCGGCTGCCGAAAAGGAGTTTTCCAGTCATCGAGAAGCAGCGGCTCTGCATCTCAGACGTATTGTGGCGACGTTAACAGCGGATAATTCGGATGGACCAACCTATCTTAAATCGATTCCACGTATCGAGAGTGTCGGTTGCCCCAACGATGTAGCGCGTGCTTTCTGGAGAGTTCCATTTTCGGAGTTTTTCAAGGCAATCGCAAAGGAGATCATAAGCACCGGTATTACCGATGATCTATCCGAAATCGTTGCGGCCGCAGACTCTCCGGATGCGTTAGCGCGACACCTCGATGAGACCGACCAAATGGCAATCGCTGACCCGTTAGATGTGTCAAGGGACAATAGAAAGCTTGTTGCGGAGGTTCTTGACGAGTTCCGCCTTATTGTGACGGCATGGCACACAGACGCGGGGCGCGAACACTCCGCAGACTGGCTGGACGGATTCCGACCCGATACTCTGATGGCGCAGAACCGTACAATCTACACCGTCCGTTGGACGCAACGTACCGTCTTCGAACTCATTGCCGATGGTTTGCCTGATGCTGCGCCGCAGGACCTTCGCGAACGTCTGAAAAATGCCCAATCTCTGGAGACACTTTCAGAATCCCTGGGAGTTTCGCCCGAGCAACGAGACGGAGCGGCGGCTACGTTGGAAAAAGTCCAACAAGACGCCGCGCGGCGGAAGTCTATGGTCCAAGTCTGTGGGGCAGGCTTCGATAACTCTGAAACCAACATATCTGCTCTTTTCGATCATATCGCCAACCAAATTGATGACGAGAGCCTCACGGACATGCCGGGATTTGATCTGCACGCTCCGCAGATCCCCAAGAAGCCTGACAAGCCGAAGCCCGGGACCACCCGTGACAAAGACAGGAAGACGCGCGTATCGAAACGGCAGAGCAAGAATATGGAAGATTTGATCGGAGCCGCAGGTGAGATCCATGCGTTCAGATGGCTAAGACGAAAATATGGTGCTGCAGCTGTTTCCCCTTCAAATTGGGTATCTGCTTATAGTGAGAAGGCCTATCCAGATAACTCTTCCAACGTTGATGAGGGGCGTGGATGCGATATTTGGTTTATACATGAAGGGTGTACCTACTTCATAGAAGTCAAGTCTACCGTAAACTCCACCGATTCAAACTCCACTGATTATTTCACTCTCGGATCATCGGAGGTGCGCTGTGCACGCAAACTTGGCGGAAGACGGGGGAGAAAGGTGACAGAGGTCTTTTTCATCCTGAGAGTGAACAATGCGCTTTCTATATCGCCAACGTTTACGCTACTTCCCAATCCCTATGACCCAAGATACGCGGACCACTTCGCGATTGCCGATGAGGGAGTGCGTGTGCGCTACCAAGCTTAGGGATTTATATTTAAAATCAGTATAATAGGGGAGGCACGCGGTAGAGAAGGTTAGATGCCAGTCCTGTTCCCTCCGCCAGTTATCATTCAAGAAGTTGAGATAAAGTCCTGATGGGGGCCTTTTTTGTTTTGTCACCCAAAAACACAAATCAGATCAGGTGGACCGCTGATGGTTTGCGATCATGGTTTGATCGTTTCCGTGGGGCGGGATTCAAGATCAGCGGTGACGAGTGCGTTGGGCCGGGTGCGTATTTTTAGGGTGCGT
>NZ_BKCL01000019.1:0-15784 GCF_008579125.1 Iodidimonas gelatinilytica
AAAAAAGCTTGACAGTTCGGCGTCAAAACCGGACTTAAGGGCCCCGATCAAGGATGGGGATGGTTCGATGCCGTCCCCATCAGTTTTTCGGGGAAACGATATGGAGCGCTGTTTAATCAAGAATTAGGTTGAACAGCTGATCCTGTCGCGCTAAATCCCCTCCATCGTTCATTCCATGGGATGTGCGATGGCGTGAAGGAGTGTAGCTCAATTGGTAGAGCACCGGTCTCCAAAACCGGGGGTTGTGAGTTCGAGTCTCGCCACTCCTGCCAGCGTCGGCGGATCGTTCATTGTAGCAAGGTTTAAGGCCAAGCTGCGTATCTGGTAGCTTTGGATAACGAAACGGACGAACACATGGCCAAGACAAGCCCTGCACAGTTTGTGCGGCAGGTGCGCCAAGAGCTAGACAAGGTGACGTGGCCATCACGTCGCGAAACGTCGATTACCACCGTGATGGTTGGCATCATGGTTGCCCTTACCTCTGTCTTTTTCGTCATTGTGGATATAGGACTGTCCTGGGGTGTGAAGACGATTCTCGGTCTTGGAGGATAATTGAAGTGGCTACTCCGCGCTGGTACATCATCCACGCCTATTCCGGATTCGAGAAAAAGGTTGCCGAATCGATCAAGGAGCAGGCCGAGACTCAGGGTCTTGAGCCGCTGATCGAAGAGGTCATCGTTCCCACCGAAGAGGTGGTCGAGATGCGAAAAGGCCAAAAGCGCACATCGGAGCGGAAATTTTTCCCCGGTTATGTGCTGGCCAAAATGGAAATGACCGAACAGACCTATCATCTGGTCAAGAACACGGCAAAGGTGACGGGATTTTTGGGGCCGCAGGGCCGTCCAACGCCGATCAGTCAGGCGGAAGCCGACCGTATCCTTCATCAAGTGAAGGAAGGGGTCGAGCGTCCCCGGCCAACGATCCAGTTTGAAGTGGGTGAAGAAGTCCGCGTCAAGGAAGGGCCGTTTGCGTCGTTTAACGGCATGGTCGAAGAAGTGGACGAAGAGCGGGCCCGGCTCAAGGTGTCGGTGTCGATCTTTGGTCGCGCCACTCCGGTGGAATTGGAATACACTCAGGTGGAAAAATCCTGATTGTTTTGAGCTGGCGGGCGGTTTAAGGCTGCGCGTCGGTTTTCATTGTGCGGGAGGTCAGCCATGACCGCTACCGCATCCCTTTCGAAACGGTGCCCGGCCTATCCGGGTTGAGAGGACGTGTAATGGCGAAGAAAATTACCGGCTATATCAAGCTGCAAGTGCCTGCCGGCGCTGCCAATCCGTCGCCGCCCATTGGGCCGGCGCTCGGTCAGCGTGGCGTGAACATCATGGAATTCTGTAAGGCGTTCAATGCCTCTACCGACAAGATGGAAAAAGGGATGCCCATCCCTACCGTCATCACGGTGTATCAGGATCGGTCCTTCACTTTCGTGACGAAAACCCCTCCTGCCAGCTATTTCCTGAAGCGGGCCGCCAATGTGAAAAAAGGCGGATCGACTCCGGGGAAAGAATCTGCGGGTACGGTGAGCGCGGATCAGATCCGTGAAATTGCCGAAGCGAAAATGAAAGATCTGAATGCTCATGATGTGGACCAGGCGATGAAGATCGTTGCCGGTTCCGCACGGTCCATGGGCCTGACTGTGGAGGGGATGTAAGATGGCGCGTCAGTCCAAGCGTATGAAGTCCGCTCTTGAGCAGGTTGACCGGTTGAAAGAATACAGCATCGTGGAAGCCGTTGGCATTCTGCAGTCGGTGAAGACCACCAAATTCGATGAAACCGTTGAGGTTGCCATGAATTTGGGTGTCGATCCGCGTCATGCCGATCAGATGGTGCGCGGCGTTGTCTCTTTGCCGCACGGCACCGGTAAAACCATGCGGGTTGCGGTGTTCGCCAAAGGTCCGAAAGCCGAAGAAGCCGAAGCGGCTGGTGCCGATCGGGTGGGCGCAGACGATCTGGCCGAAGAATTTGCCAATGGCAATATTGATTTCGATCGCATCATCGCCACGCCGGATATGATGGCTGTGGTAGGCAAGCTGGGTCGCGTTCTGGGGCCCAAGGGCCTGATGCCGAACCCCAAGCTGGGCACAGTGACCATGGATGTCAAAAAAGCCGTGTCCGATGCCAAAGCCGGTCAGGTGCAGTACCGCGTTGAAAAGGCCGGGATCGTGCATGCCGGTGTTGGCAAGCTGAGCTTTGATGCCGCCAAGATCGAAGAGAATGTGCAAGCATTTGTCGATGCCATCATCAAGCAAAGCCGGCGGGTGCCAAAGGCAATTACCTGAAGCGGGTGGCGATCACCTCTTCCATGGGCCCGGGCTTGAAGATTTCGGTGTCCAGTCTGAGCTGATCGGCTGAGAGATCGATGAGATTACCAGATGCGGGCTGTATTCCGCGTCTGGTGCAAAGGGGCCGGTGATCGGTTGATCCCGGTTCTTCTGTCCAAGATTGCAGGGGTTTGATGCTTTTCGTGTGATCGGGTCGTTTTGGCGGCTTGGTGAGGGGCTGAAAACTTAATCGAAAGCGCGCAAGCGTTCCTGCATGAGACGGGGTGACGGCGGTCCAAATGGATGTCCATCGGGCCGAATGCGGTGTTCCACAATGCCTTTTATGGTGAGTGTGGGTGCCATAACCCCCGGACAGCGAGTGGCATGTGAAGGTTTCGCATGTCTGGTGCAATCGGGAAGGCGTTGGCCTTTCCCAGAAGGAGGCGAGAAGTGGATCGAGCCCAAAAGAAGGCGCTGGTCGCGTCCATGAAGGACGTATTCTCTGCTGCCCCCGTTGTAGTGGTTGCCCACTATAAAGGGCTTTCGGTAGCGGAAATGTCCGATCTTCGCGTGCGTCTGCGCGAGGTTGGGGCCGACTTTAAAGTGACCAAGAACCGGCTCACCAAGCTCGCGCTTCAAGGCACCCCGTCGGAGGCGATTTCGGACCTGTTCACAGGCCCGACAGCCATTGGCTACTCCGACGATCCGGTGGCGGCACCCAAAGTGCTCGCCAAGTTCGCCAAGCAGAATGACAAGCTGGTTATTCTGGGTGGCGTGCTGGACGGCAGTGCTCTCGACGCCGATGGCGTCAAGGCTCTGGCCGAACTGCCTTCGCTCGATGAATTGCGCGGCAAGTTGGTTGGTCTGTTGCAGACCCCGGCAAGTCGTATTGCGAGCGTATTGCAGGCCCCCGGCGGACAGGTCGCGCGCGTCCTGGCCGCTCATGCCGAGAAGCAAGAAGCTGCGTGAGCATCTAATTAACCGATGGAATGAGACCCGATACGGGTCATATGGAGTTATATAATGGCTGCTGATCTTGAAAAGATTGTCGAAGAACTGTCCGCACTGACCGTTATGGAAGCTGCTGAGCTGTCCAAACTTCTCGAAGAGAAGTGGGGCGTGTCCGCTGCTGCTCCGGTTGCTGTTGCTGCTGCTGGTGCCGCCGGTGGTGCCGATGCCGCTGAAGAAAAGACGGAATTCGACGTTATTCTGACCGCCGCTGGCGATAAGAAAATCAACGTGATTAAAGAAGTTCGTGCCATCACCGGTCTTGGTCTTAAAGAAGCCAAAGATCTGGTTGAAGGTGCCCCCAAAGCGGTTAAAGAAGCCGCAAGCAAAGAAGAAGCTGATAAGATCAAGGCGCAACTTGAAGGTGCCGGCGCATCTGTCGAGCTTAAATAACGTCTCGCGGACACGCGCGATGTTCGGGCTGGGGGCGCTTAATCGTCCCCGGCCCGTAGGTGTCTCTTTAGACGCCGGGGCTTTCTGAAACGGAAGCACGGAAGGTGAGGCCGCCATCTTTGGTGGATCGCCAAAAGAATTTTATGATGCCGGGGCCGGCTTCTCCGTAATGGGTGATGTGGTCCGGGCGGCAGGCGAATGGCACAGGGCTGTTCGTTTATGAGCGCAAGCGAAGCGAGGGCGTAGCATGGCGACTTCTTTCACTGGTCGTAAGCGGGTTCGCAAGAACTTCGGCCACATCCCCGAAGTGACGGAGATGCCCAATCTGATCCAGGTGCAGCGGGCATCTTATGATCAATTCTTCAAGGCGGGCGCGACCGAAGAGGAGCGGAAGGCTTCCGGTCTGGAAAGTGTTCTGCAATCGGTGTTCCCGATTACGGATTTTTCCAATACCGCATCTTTGGAATATGTGCGGTACGAGCTGGAAGGCCCGAAATACGATTTTGACGAGTGCCGCGCGCGCGGGATGACGCTGGCCGCCCCTTTGCGTGTGACCCTGCGCCTGATCGTTTTTGAAGTTGATCCCGATACGGAAGCCCGGTCTGTGCTCGATATCAAAGAGCAAGACGTTTATATGGGCGATATGCCTTTGATGACCAAGAACGGCACTTTTGTCGTGAATGGTACAGAGCGCGTTATCGTTTCCCAGATGCACCGCAGTCCCGGCGTGTTTTTCGACCATGACAAAGGCAAGACCCACAGCTCCGGCAAATTCCTGTTTGCCGCCCGGGTGATTCCTTATCGTGGTTCGTGGCTCGATTTCGAATTCGACGGCAAGGACATTGTGAATGTCCGCATCGACCGTCGCCGTAAATTGCCGGCCACGGTTTTGCTTTATGCCTTGGGTATGTCGTCGGAAGACATCCTGCATTATTTCTATGACAGTGTTGCCTATGAGCGCACCGAACAGGGCTGGAAAGTGCCGTTTGTCGCGGACAAATGGCGCGGCGCCAAGCCCGGCTATGATGTGGTTGATGCGGATTCCGGCGAAGTGGTGATCGAAGCCGGCAAAAAGGTAACGCCGCGTCTGGCCAAGAAATTGGAAAAAGACGGCGTCAAAGCACTTTTGGTTCCCGCCGAGGAAATCATTGGCCGCTTTGCTGCGGATGATCTGATCGACGAACAGACCGGTGCGATTTATATCGAGGCCGGTGAAGAAATTACCGAAGAACATCTGTCGAGCCTTTATGAAGCAGGCTTTGAAGAGCTGCGTGTGCTCGATATCGACAATATGTCCGTCGGCCCATGGGTGCGGAACACCCTGCAGGTGGATAAAGTCGAAGGCTATGAGCAGGCCCTGGCCGAAATCTATAAGGTGATGCGTCCGGGCGAACCGCCGACCAAGGAAACGGCGGAAGCGCTGTTTGATGGCCTGTTCTTTGATTCGGAACGCTATGATCTGTCCGCCGTTGGCCGCGTGAAGATGAATATGCGTCTTGGTCTGGATGCGGAAGACACTGTGCGCGTTTTGCGCAAGGAAGACATTCTGTCTGTCTTGAAGCATCTGGTGGACCTGAAAGATGGTCGCGGCGAAGTGGACGATATTGACCATCTGGGCAATCGTCGCCTGCGTTCTGTGGGGGAATTGCTGGAAAACCAGTATCGCGTTGGCTTGTTGCGCATGGAGCGTGCCATCCGTGAACGTATGTCCTCTGTGGATATCGACACGGTGATGCCCCACGATCTGATCAATGCCAAGCCGGCTGTTGCCGCGGTGCGGGAATTCTTCGGTAGCTCGCAGCTGTCGCAGTTCATGGACCAAACCAATCCGCTGGGTGAAATCACCCATAAGCGTCGCTTGTCGGCGCTTGGGCCGGGCGGTTTGACCCGTGAGCGTGCAGGCTTCGAGGTGCGCGATGTGCATCCCACCCATTATGGCCGCATCTGCCCCATTGAAACGCCGGAAGGGCCGAATATTGGTCTGATCAACTCGCTGGCCACCTATGCGCGGGTGAATAAATACGGTTTCATTGAAACTCCTTACCGCGAGGTCAAGGACGGGGTGGTGACCGATAATGTGGTCTATCTGTCCGCGATGGAAGAAAGCCGCCACACCATTGCACAGGCCAATGCGGAGCTGGATGAAAACAACCGCTTTGTTTCCGATCTTGTCTCCACCCGGTGCGCCAGCGAATTCATGCTGGCCCCTCCCGAGCAGATCACCTTGATGGACGTCAGCCCCAAACAGTTGGTTTCCGTTGCGGCGGCGCTTATTCCCTTTCTGGAAAACGATGACGCCAACCGCGCCCTGATGGGATCGAACATGCAGCGTCAGGCCGTGCCTTTGGTGCGTGCAGAAGCGCCGTTTGTCGGCACCGGCATGGAAAAAGTGGTGGCGCAGGATTCGGGTGCCTCTATCGCTGCGCGCCGGACGGGTATCGTCGATCAGGTGGACGCCATGCGTATCGTTGTGCGTGCCACTGAAGATGTGGGGCCGGGCGATCCGGGCGTTGATATCTACCGCCTGTCCAAGTTCCAGCGGTCCAACCAGAACACCGCCATCAACCAGCGTCCGCTGGTGCGTAAGGGCGATGTGGTGGCCAAGAACGACATCATCGCCGATGGTCCGTCGACGGATCTGGGGGAATTGGCTCTGGGCCGCAATGTGCTCGTGGCCTTCATGCCCTGGAATGGCTACAACTTCGAAGATTCGATCCTGTTGTCTGAGCGGATCGTGAAAGAAGATGTGTTCACCTCGATCCATATCGAGGAATTCGAGGTGATGGCCCGCGATACCAAATTGGGTCCGGAAGAAATTACCCGCGATATTCCCAATGTGGGTGAAGAAGGTCTGCGCAATCTGGATGAAGCGGGCATCGTTTATATCGGTGCCGAGGTCCATCCGGGCGACATTTTGGTGGGCAAGATCACCCCCAAGGGTGAAAGCCCGATGACGCCGGAAGAAAAGCTTCTGCGCGCCATCTTTGGCGAAAAGGCCTCCGATGTACGGGATACCTCCATGCGCTTGCCGCCGGGTGTTGCCGGAACCGTGGTGGAAGTGCGGGTGTTCAACCGTCATGGCGTTGAAAAAGACGAGCGTGCGTTGTCTATCGAACGTCAAGAAATCGAACGTCTGCAAAAAGACCGTGACGATGAACGCGCCATTTTGGAGCGCAACATCTTTGCCCGTTTGAGTGACCTGATTGTCGGCCATACGGTGAGTGCCGGCACCAAGGACATGAAAAAAGGCACCCTGGTTACGCAAGAGGGCTTTGAAGCGCTGTCGCACAAGGATCGTTGGAGCATTGCCGTCGATGATGACGATGTGATGACGGAAATTGAAGCGCTGAAGAAGCAATATGACGAATCGCGTGCCAATCTGCAGAACCGCTTTGAAGAAAAAGTGGACAAGCTGCAGCGGGGCGATGAAATGCCGCCGGGTGTCTTGAAAATGGTCAAGGTGTTCGTGGCCGTGAAGCGGAAAATGCAACCGGGCGACAAGATGGCCGGTCGCCATGGCAATAAGGGTGTGGTCTCCCGCATTCTGCCCAATGAAGACATGCCGTTCCTTGAGGATGGGTCGCCGGTGGATATCGTTCTCAATCCGCTGGGTGTGCCTTCGCGCATGAATGTGGGGCAGATTTTGGAAACCCATCTGGGTTGGGCCAGCCGCGGTCTTGGGCGCCAGATCAATCAGCTGGTCGAAGCCTATAACGACAATGTCGAAGAAAAGACCAAGGTTGTCTCTGATATCCGCGGGCGCTTGGAAGGCATTTATGGCAAAGAGCAGTATGAAGCCGATATCAATGTCTTGACCGACAGTGAAGTGGTGGAGCTGGCGGGCAATATGTCTTATGGCGTGCCCTTTGCGACACCGGTATTCGATGGTGCCGTTGAGGCGGACATCTGCGACATGCTGAAACGGGCCGGGCTGGACGAATCCGGGCAGGTTGATCTCTATGATGGCCGCACCGGGGAACAGTTCGATCGTAAGGTGACCGTGGGCTATATTTATATGCTCAAATTGCACCATCTGGTGGATGACAAGATCCACGGACGGTCAATCGGTCCGTACAGCCTTGTGACGCAGCAGCCGCTTGGCGGTAAGGCGCAATTCGGTGGTCAGCGCTTTGGCGAGATGGAGGTGTGGGCCTTGCAGGCTTATGGCGCCGCCTATACCTTGCAGGAAATGCTGACAGTGAAATCCGATGATGTGGCCGGCCGTACCAAGGTTTATGAAGCCATTGTCAAGGGTGACGACACCTTTGAAGCAGGTATCCCCGAATCCTTCAATGTGCTTGTGAAGGAAATGCGGAGCCTTGGCCTTAATGTCGAGCTTCTGTCGAGCGATCAAGACCAGAGCTAACAAGCCCGGACGGCGGTTTCGCCGTCCGCGGTTACACCCAATAACGGGCAGCCTCAAGCTGGGAAGCGTTCTGAGATGAATCAGGAATTGATGAATTTCTTCAACCCGGGCCAAAAGCCGGAGAGCTTTGATCGAATCAAGATCTCGCTCGCCAGCCCCGAACGGATCCGGTCATGGTCGTTCGGCGAAATCAAAAAGCCCGAGACGATCAACTACCGCACGTTCAAGCCGGAACGGGATGGCCTGTTCTGTGCACGGATCTTTGGCCCGATCAAGGATTATGAATGCTTGTGCGGCAAGTACAAGCGGATGAAATATCGCGGCATTATCTGCGAAAAATGCGGCGTGGAAGTTACCTTGTCGAAGGTGCGCCGCGAACGTATGGGGCATATTGAACTGGCCGCGCCGGTGGCGCATATCTGGTTCTTGAAGTCCTTGCCGTCGCGGATCGGCTTGTTGCTCGATATGATGCTCAAGGATCTGGAGCGCGTGCTCTATTTCGAAAGCTTCATTGTTATCGAGCCGGGCCTGACGCCACTTAAAAAATACCAGCTCCTGACGGAAGAAGATTTCTACCGGGCGCAGGATGAATATGGCGAAGACAGCTTCACCGCCGGAATCGGTGCCGAAGCGATCCGTTCCATGATGGAAACGCTGGATCTGGAAGCCGAGCGGGAAACCCTGCTGAAAGACCTGGCGGAAACCAAATCCGAACTCAAGCCCAAGAAGATCGTCAAGCGTCTGAAGGTCATTGAAAGCTTCATCGAATCGGGCAACCGCCCCGAATGGATGATCATGACCATCATCCCGGTGATCCCGCCTGAGCTGCGCCCGTTGGTGCCGCTGGATGGTGGCCGATTCGCCACCTCGGATCTGAACGATCTCTATCGCCGGGTGATCAACCGTAACAACCGTTTGAAGCGGCTGATCGAGCTGCGTGCGCCGGATATCATCATCCGCAATGAAAAGCGCATGCTGCAAGAAGCGGTGGATGCGCTGTTCGATAACGGTCGTCGCGGCCGTACCATCACCGGCAATAACAAGCGGCCTTTGAAATCCCTCAGCGATATGCTGAAGGGCAAGCAAGGCCGTTTCCGCCAGAACTTGCTGGGTAAGCGCGTCGATTATTCCGGCCGTTCGGTGATCGTTGTCGGTCCCGAACTGAAGCTGCATCAATGCGGCCTGCCCAAGAAAATGGCCTTGGAACTGTTCAAGCCGTTTATCTACGCGCGCCTCGACAAGAAAGGCATCGCCACCACTATCAAGCAGGCGAAAAAGCTGGTTGAAAAAGAGCGCCGCGAGGTTTGGGATATCCTTGATGAGGTGATCCGTGAACATCCGGTGATGCTTAACCGCGCGCCGACCCTGCATAGACTTGGTATTCAGGCGTTCGAACCGGTGCTGATCGAAGGCAAGGCGATCCAGCTTCATCCGCTGGTCTGCGCCGCTTTCAACGCCGATTTCGATGGCGACCAGATGGCCGTGCATGTGCCTTTGTCTTTGGAAGCACAGCTTGAAGCCCGCGTGTTGATGATGTCCACCAACAACATCCTCAGCCCGGCCAATGGCAAGCCGATCATCGTGCCCAGCCAGGATATTGTGCTTGGTCTTTATTATATCACCATCGAGCGCGAGAACGAGCCGGGCGAAGGCATGGCATTTGCCTCGCTTGAAGAAATCCAATATGCGCTGGATACGGGCGTGGTGACCTTGCACACCAAAATTCAGGCCCGTGTCGATACGGTGGATGAAGAGGGCAACCCCGTCACCCGCCGCGTACAATCCACACCGGGCCGTATGTTGCTGTCGCAGCATCTTCCGAAGAACAAGAATATCCCGTTCTCGACCATCAACAAATTGATGACCAAGCGCGAGATTACGGAAGTGATCGACGTGGTCTATCGCCATTGTGGCCAGAAGCAGACGGTTCTGTTTGCCGACGGCATCATGGCGCTGGGCTTTGCCCATGCGTGCCGCGCCGGGATTTCCTTTGGTAAGGATGACATGGTCATTCCGCATACCAAGGAAAAGCTGGTCGACGAGACCAAGGCTCTGGTGAAAGAGTATGAAGAGCAGTATCAGGACGGCTTCATCACTCAGGGTGAGAAATACAACAAGGTGGTGGATGCCTGGGCGCAATGCACAGACAAAGTCGCCGATGAAATGATGCAGGAGATCTCGGCACGGCGCATCGATAAGGTGACGGGCCGTGAAATGCAGATCAATTCCATCTATATGATGGCCCATTCCGGGGCCCGTGGTTCACCCGCCCAGATGAAGCAGCTTGCCGGGATGCGCGGCCTGATGGCCAAGCCGTCCGGTGAGATCATCGAAACGCCGATCATCTCGAACTTTAAAGAAGGTCTGTCGGTGCTCGAATACTTTAATTCGAGCCATGGCGCCCGTAAGGGTCTTGCGGATACGGCCTTGAAGACCGCCAATTCCGGTTATCTCACCCGTCGTCTGGTGGATGTGAGCCAGGATTGCGTCATCGTCGAGCATGATTGCGGCACCGAACAGGGCCTTGAGCTTACGGAGGTGGTGGAATCGGGCGAGACGATCGTCTCGTTGTCCGAGCGAATTCTTGGCCGCACGGCTGCCGTGGATATCATGCATCCGGTGTCGGGCGATCTGCTGTTGAAAGCCGGTACGCCGCTCAATGAAGCCGAGGTGGACCTGATCGACCAGGCCGGGATCACCACAGTGCGTATTCGCTCGGTGCTTACCTGCGAAACGCGCGGCGGGACCTGTGCCTTGTGCTATGGCCGTGATCTGGCTCGCGGAACGCCGGTGAATATGGGCGAAGCGGTCGGCGTGATCGCAGCCCAGTCCATCGGTGAACCGGGAACCCAGCTCACCATGCGGACGTTCCATATCGGCGGGACGGCAACGGTGTCCGAACAGTCGTCTTTGGAAGCCAGCTATGATGCCACCATTCGTCTGGATAATTTGAACGTGGTGGAGGATTCCAAGGGACGGCACATTGTCATGGGCCGGACTCTGGAAATCGTGCTCATCGATGCCGAAGGCCGGGCGCGGGCATCGCACCGGATTCCATTCGGCGCGCGTCTGATGGTCACCGACGGTCAGAAGATCAAGAAAGGCGCCAAGCTGTGTGAATGGGATCCTTATACCATCCCCATCATCACGGAAAAATCCGGCGTCATTCGCATGCTCGATCTGATCGAAGGCGTGTCCGTGAAAGACGTGGTGGATGAAGCCACAGGGATTACCTCGAAAGTGGTGATGGATTGGCGCTCTTCACCCAAGGGCGGGGATCTGCGGCCGCGTTTGACACTGCGTGACGAGAATGACGAAGTGGTTGAACTGAGCAATGGCACCGAAGCTCGCTATTTCATGTCGGTGGATGCCATTCTGTCCGTTGAAGACGGGCAGCGGGTCAGTGCCGGTGATGTGATTGCACGTATCCCCCGCGAAGCGGCGAAAACCCGCGATATCACCGGGGGGCTGCCGCGGGTGGCGGAGCTGTTTGAAGCCCGTCGTCCCAAGGAACATGCGATCATCGCCGAAAAAGACGGCACGGTGGAATTCGGTCGCGATTTCAAGAACAAGCGCCGAATCGTCATCCGTCCTACTGATGACAGCGATGAACCGGTCGAATATCTGGTGCCGAAGGGCAAGCATATTTCCGTGCGGGAAGGCGATCATATCCGCAAGGGTGAATATCTTCTGGATGGCAATCCGGCCCCCCATGACATTCTCGAAGTCATGGGTCCGGCAGCCTCACAGCCTATCTGGTGCAGGAAATCCAGGAGGTCTATCGTCTGCAGGGTGTGAAGATCAACGATAAGCACATCGAGGTGATCGTTCGTCAGATGCTGCAAAAAATCGAGATCCTGCATCCGGGCGAATCGACCTTCCTGCTGGGCGAGCAGGTGGACCGCGAGGACTTCCAGGCGCAGAATGAAGCGCTGGAGAAGGCCGGGCGTTTGCCGGCACGCGGCAAGCCTGTCTTGCTGGGGATCACCAAGGCCAGCCTGCAAACACGCTCCTTCATCTCGGCCGCATCGTTCCAGGAAACCACGCGCGTCCTTACCGAAGCATCGGTTGCGGGCAAGGTGGATAATCTTGTGGGCCTGAAGGAAAATGTGATTGTCGGGCGCTTGATCCCGGCGGGTACAGGGGCCGTGATGCGCCGGTTGAAAAATGAAGCCGGGCGTCGCGATCAGGAATTCCGCCTGAAGCAACAAGCGGAGCAGGAAGCGGCACAGCTGGTGGCAGATGCCGCGAAAAGTGCCGCGGACGACTCCGGCGCTGAAGGCGGTGTCGCAGAAGTCTGAGATTTGCATTCCCTTTTGCGAGTCCTTTGAAATAAAAGAGCGGGTGCCGGATTGAATTCGGCACCCGTTTTGTATGCGCCGGGCGTTTAGGCTTGTTTCTCTATGATTCACAAGGTGTTACGGCAAAAAACATGGGAGCCGTCGCCTGCCTACAAATTGCCCCGTTATTTCGGTTGACGCTAGGCAGGGGCGTGCATATAGTGCGCACCTCGCTCGGGCCCGGGTGGTGGTATCAAGTCATGCCAGACACCGGTGTCGTACGAGCTTAAAGCGAATTACTTTTACTGGGCTTACTGGTTGCCGAAAATCTCTGGCGGCAAAGTGCCGGGGAGGTTACGGCTGCATTTTATGTGGTCATGATTGATCCGTTGACCGGGCTCCAGAAAACAGTGTGGAAGAAGAGGACGCATGCCGACTATCAATCAGCTGGTGCGCAAGCCACGGAAGGCGCCCGTGAAGCGCAATAAGGTGCCTGCCCTTGAGGCGTGCCCGCAAAAACGCGGTGTTTGCACGCGCGTGTATACGACCACCCCGAAGAAGCCGAACTCGGCGCTGCGTAAGGTGGCCCGTGTCCGTCTGACAAACTCGATCGAAGTGTCCAGTTATATCCCTGGTGAGGGGCATAATCTGCAAGAGCATTCGGTCGTCCTGATCCGCGGTGGCCGCGTGAAGGATTTGCCCGGTGTCCGCTATCACATTCTACGTGGTGTGCTGGATACCCAGGGCGTGTCCGATCGTCGTCAGAGCCGGTCGAAATACGGCGCGAAGCGTCCGAAATAAGAGGATAGAGCGATGTCCCGTCGTCATCGTGCGGAAAAACGCGAAATTTTGCCCGACCCGAAATTCGGGGATGTGGTGTTAACGAAATTCGTCAACAGTCTGATGTTTGACGGCAAAAAATCTGTTGCCGAAACCATCGTCTATGGCGCGTTCGATCAAGTCGAGGCCCGTGCAAAAACGGAGCCTCTTCCTGTGTTTCATGAAGCCCTCGACAATGTGAAGCCCGCCATTGAAGTGCGGTCGCGTCGCGTTGGTGGTGCCACCTATCAGGTGCCCGTTGAGGTGCGTTCGGATCGTGCGCAGGCTCTGGCTATTCGTTGGCTCATTGGTGCGGCGAGAAAACGCAGCGAGAAAACCATGGGCGAGCGCCTGGCGAATGAGTTGCTGGATGCGTCGAACAATCGTGGTGCTGCCGTAAAGAAGCGTGAAGACACGCATCGTATGGCCGACGCCAACAAAGCCTTTTCGCATTATCGCTGGTAATTCAGCGCCGTCCCTACCAGACAGAGAGCTTGTCAAGTCATGTCACGTCAGACGCCCCTCGATCGGTATCGCAATATCGGCATCATGGCTCACATCGATGCCGGTAAGACCACGACAACCGAGCGGATTCTTTATTACACGGGCCGGTCGCACAAGATCGGCGAAGTGCATGAAGGCGCCGCCACCATGGACTGGATGGAGCAGGAGCAGGAGCGTGGCATCACCATCACCTCTGCTGCGACCACCTGTTTTTGGAAAGATCATCGCATCAATATCATTGATACGCCGGGCCATGTGGACTTCACCATTGAAGTCGAGCGGTCCTTGCGTGTTCTGGATGGTGCCGTTGCGGTGTTCGATTCGGTTGCCGGTGTGGAGCCGCAGTCGGAAACGGTGTGGCGTCAGGCGGATAAGTACAAAGTTCCGCGCATGTGTTTCGTCAACAAGATGGACCGCATGGGTGCGAATTTCGCCCGCTGTGTCGAGATGTTCAAAACCCGCCTTGGTGCAAAGCCGCTGGTGACCCAGTTGCCTATCGGTGCCGAGTCGGATTTCGTTGGTCTTGTTGACTTGATCAGCATGAAGGCTTTCATCTGGCATGATGAATCGCTGGGTGCGGAATGGGATGTGAAAGACATTCCTGCCGACATGGCCGATGATGCCGAGTTGGCCCGTCAGGAAATGATCGAGACGGCTGTCGAGGTTGATGAAGCCTTGATGGAAAAGTATCTCGAGGGTGAAGAGCCGAGCGTGGATGAGCTGAAGGCTGCCATTCGCAAAGGCACGATCGGTCTGGATTTCGTTCCGGTTCTGTGCGGTTCTTCTTTCAAGAACAAGGGTGTTCAGGCATTGTTGGATGCGGTGGTGGATTATATGCCGTCACCCACGGAAGTGCCGAGCATTAAGGGCGTCTCCGTTGACGATCCTGATGTTGCGATGGTCCGCAAGTCGTCTGATGACGAACCTTTTGCGGCTTTGGCCTTCAAGATCATGAACGACCCGTTCGTGGGATCGTTGACCTTCTGCCGTATTTATTCGGGCAAGCTCAGCCGCTCCGATCAGGTGGCCAATACGGTCAAAGGCAAGCGCGAAAAAATTGGCCGTATGCTGCAAATGCACGCCAATTCCCGTGAAGAGCTGGAAGAAGCTTATGCTGGCGACATCGTGGCACTTGCTGGCCTGAAAGATACCACCACCGGGGATACATTGTGCGCACCCAATGCGCCGATCATCCTTGAGCGGATGGAATTCCCTGATCCGGTGATTTCCGTTGCGGTGGAACCGAAAACCAAAGCCGACCAAGAAAAAATGGGCATCGCACTCAATCGTTTGGCGGCAGAAGATCCCAGCTTCCGGGTACGTTCCGATGAAGAATCCGGGCAGACCGTGATCGCTGGCATGGGCGAGCTTCATCTGGATATCCTGATCGATCGCATGAAGCGGGAATTCAAGGTCGAAGCCAATGTGGGCGCACCTCAGGTGGCCTATCGCGAAACCTTCGCCCGTGAAGTTGAAGTTGATTATACCCACAAGAAACAGTCCGGTGGGTCCGGTCAGTTCGCTCGTGTCAAGATGATCGTGTCTCCTGGCGAGCGCGGCGAAGGTCTTGAATTTGTTGATGAGATCAAGGGCGGCAACATTCCCCGTGAATATATTCCGGGTGTTGCCAAGGGGATCAAGGATGTGGCCGAATCCGGCGCCTTGATCGGCTTCCCGATCATCGACTTCAAGGTGCGCCTGATCGATGGGGCCTATCATGATGTGGACTCCAGTGTTCTGGCCTTTGAAATTGCCGGTCGTGCGGGGCTGCGTGAAGCAGCATCCAAAGCCGGGATCAAGTTGCTCGAGCCGATGATGAAGGTCGAAGTGGTCACGCCTGAAGAATATATGGGCGATGTGATCGGCGATCTGAATTCCCGGCGCGGTCAAATTCAGGGAACGGAAGCGCGCGGCGTTGCTCAGGTTGTTGAAGCAATGGTGCCGCTGGCAAATATGTTCGGCTATGTGAACCAGCTTCGCTCGTTCAGTCAGGGCCGGGCCCAATATACGATGCAATTCAGCCACTATGATGAAGTTCCCAACGCAGTGGCCGAAGAAGTGAAAGCCAAACTTGCTGGTTAATCAGCAAGAAGAACTGCACATGCGCCGCAGGAGATTTCTGCGGTGCCTCTAGCAAGGATTGAAGGATAAAAAAA
>NZ_BKCL01000020.1:0-8301 GCF_008579125.1 Iodidimonas gelatinilytica
GGGGGCCATCAGGTCCAGATCATATGTGCTTTTGAGGCCAAATTGTTGCAACACCGGCTGCACCAAATCCCGGTGCTGGCCTGTCAGGCACAAGCTGTGCGTGATGTCACGTCTTTGCTCGAACTCCAGAATGAGAGGAGCGAGTTTGATAGCCTCTGGGCGCGTGCCAATGACAGACAGGATGTGCACAATCCATATAACCCGTGGCATTGGGGGCCAAGCACCATGCAGCGCCCCCTTGAAGTACACTTGATACGGGTATTCTTTCCAGTTATTCGTGCAACTGTCCAGTGTTTATTTAGAGATGTTTCGCTGAATGAGGCTCATTCCACCGTTACCGATTTTGCCAGATTGCGCGGTTGGTCCACATCGGTGCCTTTATGGACGGCGGTGTGATAAGCGAGAAGCTGCACAGGCAGTGCATAAAGCAAAGGCGTGGCCATGGGGTGGACCTGTGGCAGTTCGATGCTGGCCACGGCCATGTCGCTGTGATTTTTCAGGCCGTCTTTGCAACTCATCAAAATCACTTTTCCGCCGCGGGCGATGGCCTCTTCCATATTGGATACGGTTTTTTCAAACAAAGGCCCCATGGGGGCAATCACCACAATGGGAACGGCTTGATCGATGAGGGCGATCGGGCCGTGTTTCAATTCCCCTGCCGCATAGCCTTCGGCGTGAATATAGCTGATTTCCTTGAGCTTCAACGCGCCTTCAAGGGCGATGGGATAATCGGTTCCACGGCCCAGATAAAGCACATCGCGGGCATTTGCCAGATCGGCTGCGATGTCGCGCAGCTTTTCATCATGATGCAAAACCTCTGCCATGCGGGAGGGGACTTCGCTCAAGGCTTGCACCAAGGTGGCCTCCAAAGAGCGGTCGATGGTTTTGCGCAAGACGCCAAAGCCAATGGCAAGGGCAGCGAGAACACTGAGCTGGCAGGTGAAGGCCTTGGTGCTGGCGACTCCGATTTCCGGTCCTGCATGGATGGGAAACACCATATCGGCTTCGCGGGCCATGGTGGATTCCGGCACATTCACGATGGCGGCCACCGTTTGACCTGCCTGTTTGCAATGGCGCAGGGCTGCCAGCGTATCGGCCGTTTCGCCCGATTGCGAGATAAACACCGCCAAGCCGCCTTGGGAAAGAACCGGCGCGCGATATCGAAACTCCGAGGCGATATCCACATCCACCGGAATGTGGGCATAGTGTTCTATCCAGTATTTGGCGACCATGGCCGCATAATAGCTGGTGCCGCACGCTATCAGCGTGATGCGCGAAATGGTTTTGGGATCAAAGCACAGATCTTGCAGCACAATGCGTTGATTTAACGGGTCAATATAGCTGCTGAGGGTTTGCCCGACGACGGTGGGCTGCTCATAGATCTCCTTGAGCATGAAATGGCGGTGATTGCCCTTATCCACCAAAGCCCCGGTGGCGGCGGACAAGGTGATGGGCCGCTCAACCGCGGCGCCGGTCATATCGAATATCTGCACAGTGTCGTTGGACATTTGGACCCAATCGCCTTCTTCCAGATAGCAAATGCGATTGGTCAGTCCCGCCAAAGCGATGGCATCAGAGCCCAAATAACTTTCCCCTTCGCCATAGCCCACAACCAGCGGGCTGCCGCGTCGCGCGCCAAACATCACGCGGTCTTCGCCATTGATCAAAATGGCAAGGGCAAAGGCCCCTTCCAATTGGTCGAGGGTGTCTTTCACGGCATCATGGGGGGAAAGACCACGGGCGATACGGTCGCTTAACAAATGGGCGATGACTTCCGTATCGGTGTCGCTGGAAAAGCTGTGTCCGGCTTTTATCAGGGCATCGCGCAGCTCTTTGAAATTTTCGATAATACCATTATGGACCACCGCAACATGTGCCCCCAGATGAGGATGGGCATTGGCTTCGGTCGGAGCACCATGGGTGGCCCATCGGGTGTGGCCAATGCCGATCAGGCCCTCTAGCGGGGATTTTTCCAATACCGCTTCCAGATTGCGCAATTTGCCGCTGGCCCGGCGGCGGTCCAGCCTGCTGTTGCACAAGGTGGCGATGCCGGCGCTGTCATAACCGCGATATTCCAGCCGACGCAAAGCGTCCACCAGCCGGTCTGAAACAGGCGCGCGCCCGACAATGCCAATGATGCCGCACATGATGGTCCACTCCCTCGTCTGTTTATTTTTTACGTTGCTTGGCGGCGCGGAATTTTTTTGCCCAGCCGGGTCGCGTTTGCCGCTCGGCCCGGGTGAGCGCCAGATCGTCGGCCTCCACATTCCCGGAAAGGGTGCTGCCTGCGCCTACAATGGCCCCGGCCCCGATGGTAACGGGGGCCACCAACGCAGAATTGGAGCCGATAAAGGCTCCGGCACCGATGCTGGTATGGTATTTTGAAAAGCCATCATAATTGCACGTGATGGTGCCCGCACCGATATTGGCATGGGCCCCAATGCTGGCATCGCCGATATAGCTTAAATGGCTGATCTTGGCACCCTCTTCCACTTTGGCCTTTTTGATTTCCACGAAATTTCCCACCTTTGCTCCAATGCCGATCTCGGCACCGGGCCGCAGCCGGGCATAGGGGCCAATTGTGGCATTTTCCGCGACATGTGCTCCTTCCAGATGCGAAAAAGCGCGGATGGTTGCACCATCGGCAATATGGACGCCGGGGCCGAAGACCACATGGGGTTCCACCAGAACGTCCCGGCCCAGCTTGGTATCGTGGCTGAAATAAACGCTCGCGGGATCAATCAAGGTCGCTCCATTTGCCATGGCGGCGTCCCGCATGCGTTTTTGAATCACCGCTTCCGCCTTGGCCAGATCCATCCGTGAATTGACCCCGATCAGATCGTCTTCCAAAGCCTCGACCACTTGCACGCTTGCCCCCAGGCTGCGAGCGATGGCCACCGTATCGGTGAGGTAATATTCGCCATTGGCATTGGAATTTGTCAGGCGTGACAGCAGGTCGGGCAATAAAGCTCCATCAAAAGCCATCACCCCGGAATTGCACAAGGATATGGCGCGTTCAGACGGGGTGGCATCTTTATATTCGACAATGCGATCAAGCGCGTCATCGCCATCCAGAACCAGTCGGCCATATTGGGCCGGGTCTTTGGGGCGAAAGCCCAGCACCACAAGGCCGGTTTTGCCGCTGCCATTTGGGGGCGTGCTGTGCAAACGGCTGAGCATTTGCGCCAAAATATCAGCAGGAATCAGCGGCGTATCGCCATAAAGCACCAAAATATCGCCCTTATGACCGTCCAGTTCGGGGAGGGCTGCCATCACCGCATGCCCCGTACCCAATTGCGGCTCTTGTACAGCAAAGCGGATATCACGGCCCGCCATCGCCGTTTCCACTTGGTCGCGGCCGGCCCCCACCACCATCACTGTGCGACTGGTTTGCACATGATCAAGTGTTGCCAAAAGATGATGGATCATTGGTTGCCCTGCCAAGGGATGCAGTACTTTATGTTGGCTTGATTTCATGCGGGTGCCCTTGCCAGCAGCAAGGATGACGGCGGCAATGGCGCGGCTGGTCATGAAGGGTTGAACCTCTTTTGATAAGCGACGATCGTGGATTGGTGAGCGTAATGCCTAAAACAAGCGCAGGGTGCCACAGGGCGTGATCCAATTCAAAACCCAATCATGGACGGTGAGGGACTTTTCTCTGTCAGTCTCTTAGGGGGAAGAGGGGGAGCTGGCATGGGCAGCCACGCGTTCCCCCATCATGTCCGGCACCCGAGAGAGCGTTATGTGCGAGTCGGGCTGGACGGGACTAAGGGGGGAAATGGTGCCGGCTGAGGGACTCGAACCCCCGACCTTCGGTTTACAAAACCACTGCTCTACCAACTGAGCTAAGCCGGCCCTGCGCTTATATGGGGCTGAAGTGCCCGCGCGGCTGGGAACCTATGCGGCGATGCGCCGAGAATCAATTGAAAAAATGCCCGGACGGGCGGTTGATGGGGCAGAGTCTGTTCTTTTTTCTTAGTTTAATGTGAAATAACGCCCGGACAGAGATCGCTTGGTGCATGAAGAATGAAATTATCTCATTAAAAAATAATGATAATTTTTGTGGTGATGTAGGAGGATACAACACCTGTTGACATGTGCGTTCCGGTGTTATACATATGTAACACACTAAGGCGATGGGCATGGCCCTCCCGCCAAATAACGACAGCAAGCGATAAACTCCGAAAAGGAGAGGCCCGATGGTCACGACAGCGAGGATAAGCGACTCTTTTAAAGGAAATCGGCGGATAAATCGCTTGATTCCCACACGGCGGCATGATTTTCGAATCGCCCCTGTGCCCACCCTGTTTGGCATATCGTAACGGCGCCATGGGGACAAACCGGGGATAAGATGAAAGAATGCCAAAGAAAGAAACATCATGATCACGTCAGATTGGACGGACGATCAGCCGATTTACCGGCAATTAAGAGACAAGGTGGTGAATGCCATCATTGACGGTGACCTGAAGGAAGGGGAGCCACTGCCCTCGGTGCGAGCAATCGCCGTGGACCTGCAAATCAATCCGATCACTGCATCAAAGGCTTATCAGGAGTTGGTGGCCGAAGATCTGGTGGAAAAACGTCGGGGCCTGGGCATGTTCATCATTGAAGGTGCGCGCGGCAAGGTTTTGTCCAATGAGCGCCGCCGGTTTTTGGAAGAAGACTGGCCGCGCATTCTCGAGCGCATAGACTCACTGGGAATCGATCCACAAGACTTGCTCGCAACAAGCGTTGAAAAAACAGGGGGCGGTAATGAATGACCACAAAATGCACGCCGGGAATCCGGTGATCGAAGCCACCGGGCTTGCCAAGCAATATGGGAAGTTTACGGCTTTGAAGGGCGTTGATTTTACCATCCCTCTTGGACGGATCTTTGGCGTCATTGGTGCCAATGGCGCGGGCAAGACCACTTTGCTCAATGCCATTTTGGGGCTGATTCCCTTTGATGGCGATGTGCGGGTTTTGGGAAAAGACCCGGGGCGTCAGCGCGATGAATTGATGAAAGAGGTCTGCTTCATTGCCGATGTGGCCACTTTGCCCCGTTGGATGAAGGTCTCGCAGCTTTTGGATTATGTGGAAGGCGTGCATCCGCGTTTTTCGCGCACGGCCACGCTGAATTTTCTGGAGCGCACGAAAATTCCGCAAAACAAGGCGATCAAGGCCCTGTCCAAAGGCATGGTGACGCAACTGCATCTGGCCATTGTCATGGGCATCGATGCCCGCCTTTTGGTGCTGGACGAGCCGACCCTGGGCCTGGACATCTTGTTCCGCAAAGCCTTTTATCGGGATCTTTTAGAAGAATATTTCGATGAAGAGCGCACCATCATCGTCACTACCCATCAGGTGGAGGAAATTGAACATATCCTGAGTGATGTGATGTTCATCCGCGACGGCGAGATTGTGCTGGATGCTCCGGCCGACGATTTGAATGAACGGTTTTTCGAACTGGTCACCGACAATGATCATGCGGATGCGGCAAGGGCTTTGAACCCGATCCAGGAAAGCCGCTCTCTGGGGCGCTGCTCCTTTGTCTATGAAGGGGCGGATCGTGCCGCGTTGAAACAATTGGGCGACATTCGCAGGATGTCGCTGGCCGATATCTTTGTCGCCAAAATGTCGGGAGACGGGGCATGAGTAAATTTTTGGCCTTGGCCAAGCGCGAACTGATCGAGCACCGGACCGGCATTGTTTATGCACCGGCGATCATTACAGGATTGATGCTGGTTGTGGCGGTTGCATCGCTGAGCATCGGCGCCGGAATCATGGTGCCTGATTGGCATGGTTCTGAAAACGAATATGCCTCCATAGCAGGCTTGCTAGGGAGGCTGGCGGCGGAAGAGCCTTTGGTGCGGGGCGGGCTGGTGATCACTTTCCTGTCCATGATGTCCGCTCCAGCTTTGCTGATTTTGCCCTTTGTGATTTTTTTCATCCTGCTGGGCAGCCTTTATGAAGAACGGCGAGACAGGAGTTTCCTGTTTTGGAAGTCCATGCCGGTGTCGGATACGCAAGAAGTTCTGGTCAAATTGGCCGCAGGCATGGTGCTGGCGCCGCTGGTTTTCCTGATCGTCAGTGCGATTATGCAGGTTCTCACCCTTTTGGTGGTCTCTGTCATTGGCGGCGTGCAAGGCGGACCGGTGTGGACCGTGTGGCAAATCGACGTGATTTTGATAAACTGGCTGCAATCCCCGGTATTCATGATGATGTGGGCTCTGTGGGCGTTGCCTGTCTTTGCCTGGGTGCTTTTTTGTGGTGCTTATGCTCCCCGCGCCCCCTTCATGTATGCTGTGTTGCCGCCTGTGGTGGTGGCGGTGGCCGAGGGTCTGTTTTTGCGCTCGAACCATTTCATTACATGGATCGGCACCCATCTGTCCGCAGCTCCGGTGATCCGTTCTATCAGCGAACCGATTGCGGATAGTACGCGATTTAATGGGGCGGGCGAGAGCGAACTTGAAATCGTCATGCAGGAAATGAGCAAACCCGATCTTGGGGGGGCGTTCTCTACGCTCGGTTCTGTGGACTTGTGGATCGGTCTGGTGATTGCCGCCGGTCTCATCTATGGCGCGATCTGGTTCCGCCGCTACAATCTCTGACGCACTTAATCCTTGTCTTCACTGCTCTGGGGAAGGGCGGTGAAGACCTTCAAAAACAAAATAATCTATCCATGACAGTATCTGATGAGGACAAGACCATGAAAAACGTTCTGCAAACGAAAGTCGCACCGGAAACGGACAGCACGGTTCCCCTGACACTGATTCGTCACGCCCAGCGCCATTATAATAACAACCGCAAGGTTGCCCATGCGAATGGAGCCCGGTCCTGAGTTTGTCAGGGCAAGGATTGTCACCTATCAAGCGAGACGGGTTGGAAAAAGGCCGGGCCACTTCAGGGCGCGGCCTTTTTATGTGCGATTATCGCTTTGGCTTTCCTTGTGTCAGGGCGTAAAGGGCCACAGCGGCGGCATTGGATACATTCAGGCTATCGATCAGCCCACCCGTTGCGGTCAACGGGATTTTCGCCAGCATATCGCAGTGCTTGCGCACCAGAGGGCGCAGGCCCCGGCCTTCTGCACCCAACACCAGAACCAAAGCCGGACCAAGGTCGATCGCCTCAAGTGTCGCTTCGCCCTCGCCCGCAAGGCCGACGCGCCAATAGCCCATCTGTGCCAGTTCATCCAGCGTTGCGGCGATATTGGTCACCCGCACCCATGGCACCACATCCAAAGCGCCAGACGCCGATTTGGCAAGAACGCCGCTTTCCGGCGGGACATGGCGATCTTGCGTAATAAGGCATTGGGCGCCAAATACGGCAGCAGAGCGCAAGATGGCGCCCACATTATGGGGGTCTTCCACCTGATCCAGCACCACGATCACCGAGCGTTCGGCCGTTTTTGGCGGGAAATCCAGGGCGGAATATCCGGGAAGCGGCAAGACCTCCAACACCACGCCTTGGGTGGGAGAATCGCCGGTGGCATTGGGGCCGGACACCAAAGACTTCAGACTGTCCATGTCGGTGATCTCGACCGGAAGGCCCGTGGGTAAGGCGCATAGGGAGGTTAAGGCGTCCAAGCCGTTTTTGGTGGCATAAAGCCGTTTGGCCTGCCGCTTTGGATTCAAAAGCGCTGCTGCAACGGCGTGCTTTCCGAACAACAATAATCCGGGCGCCCTTTTGTTGGGGCGATTGGTTTCTGTGGGAGCTGTGCGCCGTTTTTCCGGGGCTTTTCTGGCCTCTGGAGCGGGGCCGCGCCCGGGTGTTTTTCTGCGAGATTTTTTTTGCTGTGCCATGGCTTCGCTATAGGCATAACGGGCTTTGGGCGCAAGCATCCACCATGGGGAATGCCGTTCCGGATCATAGGAAAATGCTTTTGGGGATGAATTTCCCGAAGAGGAATGTTGACAAGGCCTTCCATTTGCGGATAGTCCGGCCCCACGCGGCTCGGAAGTGAACGGGCCGTCATGTGTTTTGGAGGGGTGGCCGAGTGGTTAAAGGCAGCAGACTGTAAATCTGCCGGGTTTCCCTACGCAGGTTCGAATCCTGCCCCTCCACCACTTTTTTCCCACAATGTTCAGACAGATAACGGTCAGACATTGAGGGAGCCGGACAGGTTGCCGGCCGGGTTCGCGGGTGTAGCTCAATGGTAGAGCCCCAGCCTTCCAAGCTGGTTATGCGGGTTCGATTCCCGTCACCCGCTCCAGATTTAGGGGCACGCATGCCTTTCTGGGCCCGTCGCTGCCGATCCGTCGGAATTTGCGCAATGAATCGCCCCGATGGGCGCGGTGAGAACGAATTAATAGGACTGGGCAA
>NZ_BKCL01000021.1:0-7403 GCF_008579125.1 Iodidimonas gelatinilytica
CATATCCCAAAGGTATGCGGGATCAATGAGATATCTGCGCGTAGCTAAAGGCTATGACACAAATACCTTATGCAGACAATTGCTCTATGATTGAATCTCAGCCTCAAATAATATTTTACTTGCCATGCGAACAAAAAATTGAAAATACTACGCTACACACAACCAAATAATATACCCAATTGTCAGGGAAAAATTTTTCTCATCTATGGATCAGTATTTCGCGAAGAAGCTAAAAGAGCGCCGCATCCTTCTTGGGCTGAGTCAAAAACAGCTGGCCCAAACTCTGGGGATAAGATCTCAGCAAATTCAGAATTATGAGTACGGCCTTAGCAGAATTACAGCCAGCACACTCTACAGACTTTCTAAGGCACTTCACGTCTCGCCGGATTATTTCTTTACAAATGCGAACCACGCAGCCACGCAGGACTATATAAGCGATCCTCACCTCTTACCCCTGTTGCGATATTTCTGGAGCATTCCCAATGTGCGCTGCCGAGAGGGTATCCTCGTTGTATTCAAATCCCTATCAGAAAAAGAGGAATTCCATAGAGAGCAGGAAAAAGAATTAAGTTTTCCCGCCGAATAGCTATGAAGCTATATTCAGCATTATAATACACATGTATTTGAGAATATTAAGCCTCAACCATCATAAATACAGGTTGAATATCTCCCGAAAATTTACAACTCCGGTTTAAATATTTTATATCCTTTCATGTGGTTCACAAATCTTTATCGCAATGCGATATAGTGAAGGCTGTGCAATCCATCGGGGGTGAAAATGGCTGGCCCATTTCGCTACAAGGCCTTTATAAGCTACAGCCATCTTGACAAAAAGTGGGGCCGCTGGCTGTTGCGGACTCTAGAAAACTACAGAATTCCCAAGCACCTTGTTGGTGAAAATTCGGCCTACGGTCCTATTCCTGGCCGCTTGCTGCCCATCTTTCAGGATCGCGAAGAATTACCGGCGGCAAGCGATCTAAGCGCGGCCGTACGTGCGGCCCTTCATGCTTCGGAATTTCTGATTGTTCTTTGCTCTCCGCGGTCAGCTGCTTCCCATTGGGTTAATCAGGAGATTGTGGAATTCAAGAAACGCCACGGCGAGCATCGTATTCTCGCCGTCATCATCGATGGCATTCCTTTCGCCTCTGAAGGCGATACCCCTCCTCTTGAATGCTTTCCACCCGCGCTACGCAGGAAACTGGGGCCGGATGGAACACTTTCCAATCAGAAGGCCGAGCCAATTGCCGCCGATATTAGGGCTTCAGGCGACGGGCGCCGGCTTGGCCGCCTGAAACTGATCGCGGGCATGATTGGTGTCTCCCTAGACGATCTGGTCCAAAGAGACCTTCAACGGCGGCAAAAACGCGTGACCGCCATCACGCTATTCTCGCTAATTGCCGTGCTAGCCATGGTGGTGCTGACCATAGCGGCGACGGACGCGAGGCGGGTGGCTGAGTTGCGCCGATCAGAAGCAGAAGGGCTGGTTGAATTCATGTTGACGGATTTACGGGAAAAGCTGGAGCCTGTGGGACGTCTTGAGGCCTTGGACTCTGTGGCGAGCAAAGCTATCGGTTATTATGCCGAGCAACGGCTTGAGCAGATGCCAGATGATTCTGTTGGCCGCAGAGCCCGCGCCCTGCTGCTACTCGGCGAGATTGATGCCTTGAAAGGCAAAATCAACGATGCAGAAGAAATGTTTCAAAGCGCTTGGAATGATACATCCGTTTTATTGAGTAAGTCGCCAGATGATCCTCGCCGTATTTTCGATCATGCCCAAAGTGTGTATTGGCTGGGCTTTGTCGATTGGCAGCGCGGTCAATGGGCGGAAGCGGAGAAAGCCTTTCGCACCTATAAAACATTGGCCAACCGCATGGTCACGATTGAGCCTGACAATCTCGATTATGTGCTGGAGCAGGCCTATACAGACAATCTTCTCGGCATGCTTTACCTTCGAAATCTGGACCGCCCACGCGACGCCATCGCTGCCTTCGAGCGCGTTTTGAAGGGCTATAAGCGGGTCTATGCTGGTCGCATGAATGAAAGAAAAGCGGTCATCGCTCTCGCCGATGCCAATTCCTGGTTATCTGAGGCCCTCGCCGTCACCGGCCATCTGAAAAATGCAGAAGACAGGATCGCCGAGCAATTGGCAATCTATACTCCCTATCTTGCGGCGAATCCCGAAGATTTCTCGGTTAAGGACCGTCATCTATGGGGGCAATTGCGGATGGTCATGTCACTCTTCAACCGGGGCAAAACTATAACGGCTCTGGCTCTGGTTAAAAATACAGTGGAAGACGCGGTAAAACTGGTCGACCATGATCCAGAGAATACCGATTGGATACGAATTGCCGCTGTAGCCTATATGCGACAGGCAGGGTTTCTGTTAACACTCGACCGCATCGGGGACGGAGCAGAAGCGCTCAAAAAGGCTGAGGAATACGAAGCAAGGCTGAGAGAGAAAAGAGCATTTCTGCCGGTTCATTGGCGTGTAACGACTGAATATCGGCTCGACCTGCTCCGGGCCCAGCTTTCATTGAAGCAAAACGATCCTGAAGCTGCTTTATCGCCGCTGGAGACAATGCTGAGCGAAATTCCTGATCTGGAAGACGAAGAATCTTCATCGGAACTTTTGAATAATTTTACAATTGCCGCGCATCATGCATATGGCGACGCGTTGTCCGCACTAGGGCGGAAAAACGATGCCCTTCAGCACTGGCATCGTGTCGTTGAATTGACCTCCGATTCCTATCCAGATTTGATTGCCTATATTTCGGACCTCCGCGCACGCTGCCTATTACGCCTTGGCCGCGTGGAGGAAGCGGCCATGGTGGTGCAGGAGTTGCGCGAACGAGGCTATGCTCAGGCAGATTTCATGGAATTCTTTAAATTAGAACGCTCAGACGTTCAACATGCTGCGGAATAATTGAGAAACACTGCCCCAAGGAGGGCCGGGAGTAAAAGAATGACGGATGATACTGTCCCCGCAACAGATGATTGGGGGACCATGGACCTGACGAAAATCTGCATCATCGGCTTTTCCGGCGATACCGGTGCGTTCAGCGAAACACTGATTACTCTGGACCATGACCTGCCCGACGCGGATATTATACAACTGCTCGATCATTATGATCGGGGCGACGATATTATACAGCTTTATGGCGCAAGCATCGGCTCGACCATGACCGAAAAATCGGAAACCCCTTTTGATCTATTTCTCGAAGATGAAGGTGGCGTGAAGGTCGTTTATTATCTGGTCGCTGAAGGCTGGTATTTTGCGCCTGATGGCCCGGCGCTGACCCTTAAAGAACCCGACCCCCATGGACAATTCTGGGGGCTGCGCCTGCTGGGGCCTGACGCCAATGCACCAAAAATCATTCGTGTACAGAACCTGAATTCGGTACAGCATCATTATTATTTCAATCTGCATGCTGTTTTCACCGATGCCAATGCCATCCCGCTTTTCGTTACCATTGATCCTGTCATGGGCAATGAAAGTGGAGGAGGGCCACGATAGGCGGGCCACAGCAATAACACGCATTTCCAATGAACTGATGCATATCACATGCGGCTCCCACATTGCCGAAAAACAGGAAAACAGATGTCGACGCTAAATAATAAATGGCTCAATCGGGCTGAATATGCACCCATGAAGGCATAAGCGGCCCAATGTTTGAAACACGGCTTAGCCTGATCGGCTTTGCGCCCAACAGCCATAAGCTGACCACAAGAAACTATCTGCTTGATCACGATGTGCCTGACCATGTCCTTCCCGAAGTGATGGAGACGGCAAGAACCAGGCAAAGCAGGCATCTGCCAACAGGCATGCGTGAGGAAACCGGGCGGCGAAAGCGGACTGAGAATTCCCTTGATCTCGTAACGTCGAAACGTATTCCCACCAGAATTGTTTATGCTCTTGAACTGGACAACTGGTCGTTCGCTGAAGAGATCCCCGCCTTTGCCCTGCGTAATTATGATGATTACCAGCAATTCTGGGACTTGAGGCCCGTTAGCCGCAAAGATGGAAAGATAAAGGCAATCAGCCTGCAATATCTGAATGCTGTGGGATCCCCCTATGATGTAACGCTCAATATCGCTGTTGAGCAACCTGGGATTGGCAGAATGCTCCGTACGCTGATCAAACTACATCCCCGCATTATCAATGCGTCTTGAATGACGTGAATATGGCAAAATGTGTGCCCTACTAAAATCAATGGGCGCACATAAATGTGGAATGCTGTGACGGACTGTCCCGACGATAAGAGCGACCTGTTCGACATTGATGCACTGATCAAAGCTGGCGAACTGCTTGCCGCTTATGACAAGGCCCGGACGTTTCTCAAAAGCCAACCCCATTCCCTTTCCATGCGACATCGCGCTGTTTTATGCCTTGCACGCGCGGGCGCGCTTGAACAGGCGCAAAAGGAATATAACCGTTTGGGGTTGGATGCCATCACGGATAATGAGGATATTCTGGCACTTGGCGGGCGGGTGTTAAAAGCAATTGCACTTGAAGAAACCGGCACCCAACGCCATCGCTTGGCGATGGCCTCTGCTGATAAATATGCACAGGCTTATCAGAAAACCGGTGGGTATTTTACGGGCATCAATACCGCAACCATGAGCCTCATAGCTGGCAATAAAGACCGGGCAATGACTATGGCTGGAAAGGTTCTTGCCTCTTTGCCCAATGTAAACGATGCTCGGGCTGAAACCACTTATTATCAAGAAGCGACACGCGCGGAAGCGCTTTTGCTACTCGGTCTGCGCGAAGAAGCGAAAGGCCACCTTGCCACATCCATCGCATGCGACCCGAAAAATTATTCCGCGAGAGCCGGAACACTTGCCCAACTGAAATTAATTGAAAATGCTCTTGATCAGAATCCCCAATGGCTTGATGCATTTCGCCCCCCAAACGCGATGCATTTCACGGGGCATATGTTCGATGCACGGCATGATAAAGGGCCGCACAATGAAAATGCCATTATCGAACGTGTGACCAGATTAATTCATGAAGAAAAGATCGGTTTCGGATTCGGCGCGCTTGCCGCCGGTGCAGATATTATCATTGCCGAAACACTTTTGGCGCTTGGAAAAGAACTTCACCTTGTTCAACCCGCACCAGACGACGCTTTTATCCAAGCATCGCTAATACCATTCGGCCCAGATTGGCATGATAGATTCCAATTTTGCAAAAAACGCGCAGCAACAATTTCATATGTTAATGATGGACGGCTTATACCGATGGCCTTGACATGGCCTTCTCCAGCCGAGTTGCAATGGGGCATGCTGTCATCCGGGCGCGAGCCATTGGCAGCAAGCCCGTTCAGTTCGCAGTTTGGGATGGGCAACCGGTCAATTTTCCGGCGGGGACCGCACATGATGTTACCTGCTGGCAACAGACCGGACGTCGGCAAGTCATCCATCCCTTCAAGGGAGTGCGCAATGCTGCCCAGCATAATAGGCAGCACACAACCCAATCGCCACGCTCTGCGATCAAACGCGATCTGATGGCGATGCTTTTCCTAGACACGCATGGTTTTGGAAAATTAGATGATGAGGGCGCCTCACTTTTTATCGAGAATGTCCTACAACCCATGTCAGCGTGTTGTGCGCAACTGGAGGGCCGCCCTTCGATAATCAACACATGGGGAGATGGTCTCTTCCTCGCCTTCAACAATATTGTTGATGCTGCGGAAGCGGCGTTGATCCTGCAGAATGAATTTCGCAAGATCAATCTTGAAAAGGCAGGGCTTCCACATACCCTTTCCGTTCGCATAGGATGCCACTTTGGCCCAGTGCAGCAATATATTGATCCTTTTCTAAAACGACCGAATATATTTGGCAAACATGTGACAATCGCGGCAAGAATTGAGCAGGTCACACTTCCCGGATCTATCTATGTCAGCGAGCCATTTGCTTCCATTCTCACCACATCCTCTGATCACAACTGCAAATGTGAGTATATTGGGCGTATCAAGATAAGAACTTCAGAGGGAATTATGCCGCTTTTCAGTCTCCGCTATGCGACGCCCCAATCGCGCTCTCAAAACAGCTTTCCTGTTCCTGCAAAGGAGCAATGAGGAGATATCCTGATTTTTTCACGATAAGGCCCCGGCGTACCAAATCATTGATTGTCCGGGATGCCGTTTCACGCGTTGAATTCACTCTCCGCGCCAACACAGATATTACGGGAACGGGACGAATAACGCCCCATTGAGACAGCTCACCTTCTTTGAAATCCGCCAGCCTCAATAGCTCGGCATATATGCGCCCCGGAGCGGATAGAGCAGAAAGCTCAAACATTCTGCGCGTTGTATTGCGTAAATGCTCAATCAAACGCCGAGAGACGATTATCCCCAAATTACCATGGCGCTGCATGAGCCCGATAAAAACCTTGGCACTATAAAGTGCCACAGTTACCTCAGTCACGGCCCTGATTTCCGCCGTACGTGGCATATCTCCCAGAGCCGCCATCTCTCCAAACAGATCTCCCGGTGTCAGATCATCAATCCAAACATCTTGGCCCTCCACAGAAACAACATCCGCCCGTGCTCGCCCCTTCAGAATAAGAAAAACGTCATTATCCGTTTCATCGTGCATGACAATGGTTTTCCGCGGGCTAAAGCGCTTAATCCGCATGGATGAAATAAGATCATCCTTAAGGCGTGCATCCGAGCCGGCAAGCTTTCCCAACGCCAATTTCATCTCCCGGTCTAGTTGCAGCATCCCTATTTCACCGTCACTCTGTCATTCGTGTCTCACCAAGTGATACCCTATAGTTTGACCTGTTTCCCTAAAATACCCCCAGATACCTCTATATTTGTAAGCACATACTTGGCTAATTTTTCAGCATGAAGGCCACCATGACAAAACCAATTTCAGCGATAATTTTAAGCGAGGTGTTGTTATCAAATCGCAGAACGAGGGCATTGGGAGTATCCGGTCTTCGGTATAGCGTATCTTTGGTCCATGAAGCTGATGAAGCGGATATATCCCACCGTCATTTTTAATGCCCAATCTGTGAAGTTTCAGAGATACCGATAACCGAATAGCCAAAAAAGGCAGTTTGCGTGGCCTTCAACCCCGTTCCGTGAAACGACTCTAAATAAACACTGGACAGTTGCACGAATAACTGGAAAGAATACCCGTATCAAGTGTACTTCAAGAGGGCGCTGCATGGTGCTTTGCCCCCAATGCCACGGGTTATATGGATTGTGCACATCCTGTCTGTCATTGGCACGCGCCCAGAGGCTATCAAACTCGCTCCTCTCATTCTGGAGCTCGAGCAAAAACGTGACATCACGCACAGCTTGTGCCTGACAGGCCAGCACCGGGATTTGGTGCAGCCGGTGTTGCAACAATTTGGCCTCAAAAGCACATATGATCTGGACCTGATGGTTCCC
>NZ_BKCL01000023.1:0-2316 GCF_008579125.1 Iodidimonas gelatinilytica
GCAGCCTGAGGGGCATTTTATGCCCCTCCTCTGCAAGATAATCATCTTCAGCATCAAGAGATGCTGACCCGACCTCTACCAGACCACATTTTCAATATCGGTAAAGTCGATACTGCTGCCATCGGAAAGCGTGATGGTTCCGTGCCCGTCATCGCCCAATGCAAGGAAACTACCCTCCACATCATTGCTGTTGAACGTCTCTCCGTTTTGCAATTCGATGGTCCAGTCCTGCCCGCTGCTCACCGCAGCCGACAGATCAATGCTATCGGTCCAGGCGCCACCACCCCCGGAAATCAGGTCATGACCTGCATTTTCCTCGATCAGGAAGATATCATCTCCACTGCCGCCGAGCATGAGATCATTGCCCGTCCCACCAGAGAGTGTGTCATTACCAGAACCACCCGACAAAATGTCATTGCCAGAGCCCCCCTCTAGCCGATCATTGCCAGAGCCGCCGAAAAGAATGTCGCTGCCGTCATTACCCTCCAGATGGTCATTACCCGAGCGTCCGATCAGAAGATCGCTTTTACCAAGGCCAATAATATGATCATCGCCTGAACTGCCCATCAGCAGATCACTTCTATCTGTTCCTGTCTTGGTATTGATGGCGGAAGCACCCCCTTCTGTACCACGCCCCGTCTCCTCAACAGGGAGCGTTACTTGAATTGTGGCACTATCCGTGCCGCCATTTCCATCAGAAACCTCAACGACCAAAAACCGGTCTGCATCTCCTTCGCTGCCAAGTTTTGAAGGATCGGCCACCGTGACAACGCCGGTGTCGGGGTCGATGGCAAAAGCGCCATCATCATTGCCCTCGGCAAAGCCAAACACAAGGCCAGTATCGCCATCTGAATCCATGACATCGAAATCAAAAATTTCGGCCCCGGCAACCGTGCCTTCAGACAGGTCAATAGCGATGACCCCATCATCGGGGATAGCTTCAGGAATTTTATCAAAACCAATGGATTTTATCGTGAAATCCGAATTATCGCCGGATGACTTTCCTGTTACATCAACGGCTTCAATGACCACAGAGGCAACGGCACGCCCCCCTGTATCCAATGTGTAGGCAACCGAAGAGCCAGACAACCGCGTGCCTTCATCAAGATTGAGCATACCGGATGCGATTTCATGGCCATCGGCATCATAAGCCGTCCACTTCCCTTGTTCGCCGCCGGGGAATTCCCGTTCAATCTGACGTTCGGTGACAATCTCCACATTGGTCACTGGCTCATCAAATGTGAGCGTCAATTTTTCCGAGGTCTGGGTTCTGGGATCGAAATCGATCTGGCTGTTCAGCCGCACGCCATGAATACCAATCCCATCCCGGCTCGACACAAACAAATCCGCTGCATTTCCATCAATGCCCGTGGCATCAACAGTTACGAAATCTCCCAAACGAGCCGTAGAGCCATTATCGGGATCGATCGTCATGGTGCGTGCATCAAGATCAACACTGATGTCGCCTTCTTGATGAGCCGTTAAAACAGGCGCATCATTGGTGCCCTCAACGGTTACGACCACACGCTCTGACGCGATGCCTCCATTGCCATCATCCACCTGATAGGTGAAGAACACATCACGGCTTTCGCCGGGTGCCAGATCCTGAAAATCATCACCAGGATCAAAGCGATAGCTGCCATCGGCATTCACCGTTACCGACCCTTCCGCAGGGCCATCGAGCAGGCTGAAAGTCAGATCGTCTCCCTCGGCATCCAAGGCAAAAAGCCGCCCATCGACTGCAGGGCCATCTTCGAATGCGGCAGCGGCAGCGGGAAAAGCCAGCGGCGCATCATTGGTGCCGGTAACGGTGATAGTCACCGTCGCGGTATCCGTGCCACCATTGCCATCATCCACCTGATAAGTGAAAGACACATCGCGGCTTTCACCTGCCGCCAGATCCTGAAAACCATCGGCAGGATCAAAGCGGTAGCTGCCATCGGCATTGACCGTGACCATCCCTTCCGCAGGACCATCAAGCAGGCTGAAGGTCAGATCATCCCCCTCCGCATCCAAGGCGAAAAGCCGCCCATCGACTGCGGGACCATCCTCAAATGTGACAACTGCAGCGGGAAAAGCTATCGGCGCATCATTGGTGCCGGTAACGGTGATGGTGACGGTCGCACTATCCGTACCGCCATTGCCATCATCCACCTGATAGGTGAAAGACACATCACGGCTTTCACCCTCCGCCAAATCCTGAAAACCGTCAGCAGGGTCAAAGCGATAGCTGCCATCGGCATTGACCGTGGCCACCCCCTCCGCAGGGCCATCGAGCAAGCTGAAGGTCAGGGTGTCGCTGGCATCCACATCACT
>NZ_BKCL01000024.1:0-2084 GCF_008579125.1 Iodidimonas gelatinilytica
TCAAGCCACCCCTCTCACGTCACCCCCGGACTTGATCCGGGGGTCCAGTCCGGCAACGCCGCCACCCTCCACCAGCGAAAGTCTGGATTCCCGGGTCAAGCCCGGGAATGACGAAAGAAAAAGCACACACCCCGAAAATGGCAGGCAGATCACCCCGAAACAGCATAATAAATTACCGCGCCATCCTTGAAAAAGACACAAAAGGGTGGCAAAAACCACACAGCCATAAGAAAAATGCCGCTCAAAGCGCACCGCTATCCTTAAAATAGTCTTACCAGAAATGGCAGAATATGCCGCAAAAAGCCTGAGTGGTAAAACTTTGGTAAACACCGCACGAAAAAAAGTAGAAAATGGCGGTTTTGCACGTCTTGACAGGGCTCGCGCTTTCATCCTAACTACCACCATCATGCTGAGAGGGGATGAGCGCCGTGTTAAGCGACCTGCTCGCGTCTGTATTTCTGTGCAAGCCGCTCTCGACGCAAGATGGACCTAACCTTGAACAAGGACGGACACACGATGAAAACTCTTAATAAACTGGCCCTTTCCAGCGCCCTTGTCGCGCTTATGGCCGGAACTGCACATGCGCAGGCAACGGATACAATTACCCTTGCTGTCACCGGCGGTGGCACCATCCAAAATGAAGTGAATCTGGTGGATACCGCCGTTCTGGCTGGCCAAAGCGGCACTCTGGAATTCACCATCACCCCCACCAACCCCAATGGCGATCCTTGGGGCGTGAATGGTCTGACCTCAGCCGGTTTGGTGGAACTGACCCTTGACAATGCCGTTTTCGGCAACCCTGTCAGCCAAACGGCTGTTGCTGATACGGGTGATGGCTCTTGCGCCGCTGGCGTACAGGCTGTGACCGCTGGCTCCACAGATTCCAGCATCATCTTTGAAATTGCCAATATCGAGAACTGTGCTGACCCATTGGCTGCCAGCGGTGTGCTTGAAATCACCGTTCCTTTCGCCCTGTCTTCCATTGCGGCTGCAAACTTCTCTGTTGGTGTGGAAGCTGTTGTCGGCGATACCACCCTTGCCGATACCACCGCTTATGAAGTCAATGGCGGCCCGCTGGTTGAAGTTGGCCCGGCATTCGTTGTCACCGTCGATGAGACCGGTGCAGCAGGTGCTACCGATCGCACCTTGGCGCTTGGCACAGCCACCGAAAAATCCTTCACGCAGTTTACAGCGGACGTCGCGACGGATGGTGTCTTCACTGCCCAGCTTGGCTCCATTGATGTGGCTGCTGGCAATAATGCAACGAATCTGGTCGGTGGCACCGTTGGTGTTCCGTCCGATTTCGATGTCAGCATTTCTGGTGTTTCTGTGGCCGGGATCGACAAATTCACCGTTGGTGCTGTTGATGTTGCCTGAACAGTGATGAAGACGCTTTTGAAGGCAATGTTGCCCTCGGCATCGGCACCCATAACGTGGTTGTTGAACTGGCCGGTGACACCACGCTCGAAGATGGTGTGTCCGTTTCTTCGCAGACCTTCTCTGCTGATGTCACGGTCAACTCCCCGGATGTGGATCCCATCGAAGGCTCCGGTTCTTTTGCGGAAATCCTCCGCGATGGTTCGGAAAGCGATGCCTTTGAATGGGTTGCGCTTGAGCCTGCCAATCTGAACAACATCTTCCGCTTCACCAATCTTGAAGCTGATGCGCAGGTCTTCGCCACCATCCGCGATCTGAACTCCACAGCAACCGACATTGAAGATTTCGATGTTACCGCTGCTGGCCTCACCTCTGGCATCTCTGCCGGTGGCGAACTGCAGATCACAGCCGTTGAACTGGGCGATGCCTTGGTAGCAGCCGGTGTTCTCGATGCCGATGCCGTCAGCATCACCCGCGGCACGGTTGAGTTCACCATTGAACAAGCTCCGGGCAGCCTTCAAGTCCGTCGCCTGATGTTCAACGCCGATGGCGCCGTGAACAGCACTGCCGAATTCATTAACATTCCTTGATCCGTCATAACGGATAAGATGAACGATCGAGAAAGGGTGGCTTCGGCCACCCTTTTTTTGTGCAAAACCGCCCCCCCCCACCCGTCACCTACCAGCCTACCAGCCTACCAGCCTCCC
>NZ_BKCL01000025.1:0-1937 GCF_008579125.1 Iodidimonas gelatinilytica
CCAGATCAATGCCGCTGGCATCTTCCATGGTGCGGAAGAAATCGGCAGGTTGCGGACGCTTGAAAGCCCAACGGCTGACATATTCCTTGAAGGCGGTATCGAAAGCCTCGCGGCCCATCACCGTTTCACGCAGAACGGTTAGGGCAGCTGCCACCTTGGCATAACCGGTGATGCCGCGATTTATATAGGCATCGGATTGGGTCATGATCGGTTGCTGGTTTGGCCGGGTCATCAAGCGGGCCAGATGGCGCGGTTCGCTGCGTACGCTGGGAACATCTTCTTCCCATTCCTGAATGGTCAGCTCATCAAGAAAAGAGTTCAGCCCTTCATCCATCCAGAGCCAGTGCCGTTCGTCGGAATTGACGATCATGGGGAACCAGTTATGGCCCACTTCATGGATCACCACGCCGATCAGACCGTATTTGGTCCGGCGGGAATAGGTGCCGTCTTTTTCAGGACGTGGCGCATTGGCGGCCAGCATGGGATATTCCATGCCCGACCGGATCGGCGCATTGATAGAGGTGGCATGGGGATAGGGATAATCCATGGTCATGCGACCATAGGTTTCCAGCGTTTGCAGGATCGCTTCGGTGGAATAGCGGCTCCACAAAGGCTCTGCTTCGGGCGGATAAAGGGATTGCGCCATTACCGTGCGGCCGTCTGCGGTTTCAAACCCCTTGGCATCCCAGATAAAGGATGGCGAGGCGGCAAAGGCGAAATCGCGCACATTTTCGGCTTTATAGTGCCAGATCCGGCTATCGCCATTTTCCTTGACCGCGCGGTCTTGCGCTTCTTGCGGGGTGATGATGAACACCGGCTTTTGAGCAGTTTTGGCATCTTCCAAACGGTCGCGTTCAGCGCGGCTCAAGACAGCATCCGGGTTTTGTAAAACCCCGGTAGCAGAAACGGTGAAATTTTCCGGCACCTCGATGGAGACATCGAAATCGGCAAAATCCAGCGCCGGTTCGCCATAAAGAAAGGCCTTTACGATCCAGCCGGCATAATCGGTATAGGCAGCCAAGCGTGGATACCACATGGAAATGAAGTAATTGGGGCTGCCATTTTCAAGAATTTCATAGGCGGTGCGGTTCGACACATGCTTGGCGGAAACGATGTTGAAACCGTATTCCACAACAAGCTCCGCCGTTTCTCCCGGCATCAAGGGCGTTGGCAGATCCACCCGCATCATGGTGTCTACAACGCTATGGGGAAGGGCGTTTCCCTTTCCATCGGTTATGGATTTGATGTCATAGCCGAAATCGCCGTCTTCAATGATGGTGATTTCAGCCATACGGGTGATGGGGATGCTTTTGCCCAAGGGATCATCGCGGCTTTCTTGCGACACGGAATGGCGCTTGAAGCGGTTCTGATCCATTTGCAGCCATAGATAGGACAATGGATCAGGCGAGCGGTTTTCATAGGAAATGGCCGCACGCCCCTCGATGCGCCTGGTGGCATCATCAAGCCGCACATCAATGTCATATTGGACAAATTGCTGCCAGTATTCATGCCCCGGCGCGCCAGAGGCGGCCCGCACCTCGGTGGGTGTGGGCCAAACCTCTTCCATCTGACGGAAAGCATCATGGTGTCCTGCTTTGGACTGCACCACTGCATCGGCGAAAACCGGGAAGGCAAGGGCGACATTTAAGGCAAGACTGACAAGAATGCGACCTGCCTTCATTGATCGTCGCCCTCTTTGTCGTCGCTACCATCGTCCTGTATTTTCTGCATCAGGTTCTGTCCTTGCTTGCGCTTGAACAGTTCCAGACGCGTTTCCACAGGCTTTCTAGGCCAATAGTTGTTGGCCGTATCGGCGTCTGCGGTTTCCCGGTTGGGATCAAGGCTGATCTGGCGAATGGTTTTGTCCGTAACAATCAGCTTGGTCACATGGAATTGATTGCTGCGCCAGATTTCCGCGGGGATTCTGCGGATCTCGT
>NZ_BKCL01000026.1:0-1901 GCF_008579125.1 Iodidimonas gelatinilytica
CACTAATTGCCATCCAGTTGCGGCGGCTGGAGCGTGGCGTAAGCCATAGCAACTGGATGGGGCAAGATTGTTTCCGGTGCCGGTGGCTTATATCCCAGCGAGCTGTGCGGTCTGACCGTGTTGTAATGCCGCCGCCGGCGTTCAATAAGGATCTTCGCCTCCTTCAGGCTGTAAAATATCTCCGTATTTAAAAGCTCGTCCCTGAGCTTGCTGTTGAAGCTTTCATTGTAACCATTCTCCCACGGGCTGCCCGGCTCGATATAAAGCGTCTTCACGCCAACCCGGCCCAGCCAGTCCCTGACGGCATGGGCCGTAAACTCCGCGCCGTTATTGGAGCGGATATGATCCGGCACACCGCGCTGCGTAAACAACCCGGTGAGCGTATGAAGTACATCATCCGATTTGAGCGTCCGGGCCGTCGTAATTGCCAGACACTCGCGCGTGTATTCATCGATCACGGTCAGCATACGGAACGCTCTGCCATCATGCGTGCGGGCCATACAAAGTCATATGCCCAGACATGATTGCGCCAGCTTGGGCGTCGCCTGATGCAGGAGCCGTCATTCAGCCATAATCGGCCACGCTTCGGTTGTTTTTCGGCACTTTCAGCCCCCCTCGCCGCCAGATACGCTCCACGCGTTTGTGGTTCACATACCAGCCCTCCATACGCAGCAGGTAGAAGCTCGTTCTCGACGCGGCGGGCAACACCCCAAATCGCGTCGATTATGCTCTCAACATACTGATCGTCAAAATCATCTAATTTCTTGCCATCCACCTGACATCCATTGCGATGAACGCAGTCATGGCGCCTTTTCATAGCGTTAAAAAGACGGTCACGAAGTTCCTTGTCAGGCTCAAGAGTTATCCCAAAAGCTGATTGGTAAAGGTTCGTCGCCACTTCGAGATTGTGAAACAGCACACGCTTCAGTTTCGCAACAATCCTTTTAGTGATCGCATTAGGCTCCTTAGCCAACTCCACTGCTGAGAACATCTCTTTTCCAAGGTCAGGGTAATTGGTCAAGAGTCTGGTTCTAACCGCTTCATTACTCTGAACAGCGTTGATAAGTGTATCACCCAGATACGCTTCAAGAATTGAAATCGCCCCGGTAAACACGAGGCGATTAACAAATTGGGCGTCTGTTATAGGGCTTGGTGCTCCGATCATCCCTTTCAGGTGCCCCAATGCCTCGTCCGCGATGGAATATGGATCATCTGGTGGATTGTAGTATAGCTCGTCTTCTGGACCCGGCTCATACATGGGCATCTCGCCCGAAATTGAGAAGCTATGCGGCCCTTCAATTTCGAAGTCAGTTCCTGCAGCGTAGACAAAAACATGACCGAAATATTCAAATCCACAGCCATCGCAGATAATTTCAACAATATCAGCCACAGTCCAGTCAGAAATATTCTCCGCAGTGAAGTTTAATTCGGGAACCTCAATAGCTTGTTCATTAAAGCAACCGCACTCGGGGCAATCCCAAGTGATGTGGCTTATGAAATTCTGCATAAATTACCCCCCTTCCTCGGTTAGAATCGAGAACGTCTCTAAATAATGACGCTCGTACGGCGGCACAGGGCAACAAATATCAACCATAAACAGCACCAAGTCCTGCTGTTTAAATTGAGCTTCCGCATTGCTTCCGTTGCAGGACGAACGGCTGAGGCGGTTATTCCTGAGCTTTGCTTTTATGTTTTTATGTTTTGGACAGCAAAAAGCCGCTGAGTCATTGACTTAGCGGCTTTGATTTATTTGGTTGCGGGGATAGGATTTGAACCTATGACCTTCAGGTTATGAGCCTGACGAGCTACCGGACTGCTCCACCCCGCGACAGGGATTTTGTTTTGCGGATTGAGACCGCTTTATCGGCATTTTCACTGGTCTTTTCCAAGATTCTGCGGGG
>NZ_BKCL01000027.1:0-1328 GCF_008579125.1 Iodidimonas gelatinilytica
CACGAGACTTCGGAACCTGGCATAGCGATGGCCGTGGAGCTGTTTGGCATCTGCAAACGAGCGCTCGACGGTTTCTTTCCGGCGCTTGTAGACGGCCTTGCCCCATGCGGTCAGGCGATGGGCATCCGTGCGCTCCCGGCTTTCCTGCCAGACATGACGGGTCAGGGTCCGCTCCGCCTTGGCATTGGAGGTGCAGGACGCCAGAAGGGGACACGTTCTGCAGGTGGCAGGGTCGGAGCGGTAGTGCTTGTAACCGTTCCTGTCCGTCGTGGCATAGGTCAAGAGCTGGCCTTCCGGACAGCGGTAACCATCGGCGTCAGCTCGTAGGTGAAGGCTGACTTGCGCATCATGCCAGGTCTGGGGGACGTCGGGCGGCGGTAACCGGTGACGCCCAGAATGTCCCGCTCCTCCAATCCTCTGGCGATACCCGTGGTGGCATAGCCCGCATCCAGGCCGACGGCCTTCACGTCGAAATCGAAGCGCTGCCGCTGGCGATCCAGCCGGGAGAGATAAACAATGCTGTCATGGACGTTGGCCGGTGTGGCGAAGGTGTCGGTAACGATCCCCAGCCGGCCGTCCACGGTGCGGTGGTCCAGATAGAAGAACCCCTTCGGCTTGCCCTCGCGCACCATGTAGCCGCTGTCGGGATCCGTGCGGCTGACCTTGGTCTGTTTGACCTGCGGTTCCCGCACTGTCTCCTTCAGCGGCTTCTGGCCGTGCAGCTTGCGCTCCGCCTCGATGGCCTTGTCCAGATCCGCCCAGTAGTCCGATCGCGACTTCTCTATCTGCGCCAGATCGTATTTACCCTTGTTGGCATTCGCCTTCAGGTGGGTTGAGTCCGTGTAAAGCACTGTGCCGTCCACAAGCCCGTGGCTGATCGCCTGCTCGACAATGCGGTCGAAGATATCCTGCGCCACGCTCGCGTCGTTGTAGCGTCGGCGACGGTTCTGGCTCAGCGTTGAGGCATCGAACACCTTGTCCGTCAGCTTCAGACGCAAGAACCACCGATAGGCCACATTCACCTCGATCTCTCGCACAAGCTGGCGCTCCGAGCGGATCCCGAACAGGTAGCCGATGAACAGCGCCTTGAACAAAAGCGTCGGATCAAGCGGCGGGCGGCCATTGTCCGCGCAGTAAAGATCCGCAACGAGATCGTGAATGAAGGAAAAGTCGATCACCGCGTCGATCTTGCGCAACAGGTGATCGGCGGGAACAAGCTGATCGAGCGTCACCATCTCGAGCGCTGTCTGGTCCGGGCCGGGCTTCTTCAACATAGAAACAGTGAATCAAAAACCCACGGCCAAGGCCAGGGGTTTGTCAGCAGTCTG
>NZ_BKCL01000028.1:0-1236 GCF_008579125.1 Iodidimonas gelatinilytica
TTGAACTTGCCCCCATCTTTGGGCCACCCGGAACAAGAAAATCCAGATGTTATGCCTATGGGTAGGCATGCCTACCCATAGGCGCGAACCAGTTCCATCGGGGCTTTGTTGCCGATCGAACTGTGTGGCCGGACTTCATTATAGTCCCGGCGCCATGCCTCACATTTTGACTGTGCCTCCTTCAGGCTTAAAAACCAAGATGTATTCAAACATTCTGATCGAACCTTGCCATTGAACGATTCAATGAAGGCGTTGTCTGTCGGCTTCCCTGGCCTGCTGAAGTCAAGCGTTACATCATTCATATAAGCCCACAGATCCAGGTCTTTGCTGATAAACTCCGGACCGTTGTCCACGCGAATGGTCTTGGGGACGCCATACGTGCGCTTAACGCGCTCAAGGGTGTCTACCACGTCACTGCCTCGATAGCGCATACGTACGTCTATCGCAGGGCTGACTTTGCTGAAGGCATCAACAATCGTCAGCACGCGGATACGCCTGCCGTCAAACAACTGATCTGACATGAAGTCCATCGCCCATACCTCATTAGGAGCTGCCGCATCGGTGCGGTCCTCACGCAACTTGGCTGACACCTTACGCTTTGGCGCCTTGTTCCTCAGGGTAAGGCCTTCTTCCTTGTAAAGCCGATAGACACGCTTGGCATTCACCTGCCAACCTTCACGCTTGAGCAACACATGGATGCGCCTGTAGCCATAGCGAACGCGGATCTCGGCGATCTCCCTGATCCGTTTCTTGAGCTGGGCCTGATCGGGCCGTTTGGACTTGTAACTGTATCCTGATCGGTGAGCCTGTATAACTCTACAGGCCCGCCGGATGCTGACAGTCCAAACCGCGCGAAGATCATCAATAATATCTCGTCGCCGAGCAGGCCCTACAGCTTTCGCTTTATGACATCCTGCAGCATGGCCTTGTCCAGGCTCAGATCAGCGACCAGTCGTTTCAAATTCTGGTTCTCTTCCTCAAGCTGCTTAAGACGCTTCATCTCTGATGGCATCAAACCGCCATACTTCTTGCGCCACCTGTAATAAGTCTGCTGGCTGATGCCGGTCTTGCGGCAGACTTCATCAACTGAAGTGCCTTCTTCAACCTGCCGCAAAATCAGGGCGATCTGACTATCCGTAAATTTACTGCGCTTCACAAAAATTCTCCTAAAAGCTCTTCAAAGCCTAAACGAGAATTTTCTCATTCTAAATGGTCCAAAAAATAGGAAGCAGGTCA
>NZ_BKCL01000029.1:0-1188 GCF_008579125.1 Iodidimonas gelatinilytica
TGGCGAAGGCAAAGTTTGAGCGGAACAAGCCGCATGTGAACATTGGCACGATTGGCCATGTTGACCATGGGAAGACGACCCTGACGGCAGCGATCACGAAGGTGTTGGCCGAGACGGGTGGTGCGTCGTTTACGGATTACGCGAACATCGATAAGGCACCGGAAGAGCGTGAGCGTGGGATCACGATTTCCACGTCGCATGTGGAATATGAGACGGAAGGCCGTCACTATGCGCATGTGGATTGCCCGGGCCATGCGGATTATGTGAAGAACATGATCACCGGCGCGGCGCAGATGGATGGCGCGATTTTGGTTGTTTCGGCAGCGGATGGTCCCATGCCGCAGACGCGCGAGCACATTCTTTTGGCGCGTCAGGTTGGCGTTCCGTCGCTTGTTGTGTTTTTGAACAAGGTGGATCAGGTTGACGATGAAGAGCTTCTCGAGCTTGTTGAGCTTGAGATCCGCGAGCTTTTGTCGGCTTATGAATTCCCTGGCGATGACATTCCGATTGTAGCCGGTTCTGCTTTGGCTGCGTTGGAAGGCAAGAACCCTGAAATTGGTGCCGAGAAGATCCTTGAGCTGATGAAGGCTGTGGATGCTTATATCCCGACGCCTGAGCGTCCGGTTGACAAGCCCTTCTTGATGCCGATTGAAGATGTGTTCTCGATTTCCGGTCGTGGGACGGTTGTGACCGGCCGTGTTGAGACGGGGATCATCAAGGTTGGTGAAGAAGTCGAGATTGTTGGTATTACCGATACCAAGAAAACGACGGTGACCGGCGTTGAAATGTTCCGCAAGCTTCTGGATCAGGGTGAAGCTGGCGATAATATTGGAGCGCTTCTGCGCGGTGTTGGCCGTGACGATGTGGAGCGCGGTCAGGTTCTGGCAAAGCCGGGTTCGATCACCCCGCACACCAAGTTCAATGCGGAAACCTATATTCTGACGAAGGATGAAGGCGGTCGTCATACGCCGTTCTTTGCCAATTATCGTCCGCAGTTCTATTTCCGCACCACGGACGTGACCGGCATGGTGACGCTTCCTGAAGGCACGGAAATGGTGATGCCTGGCGATAATGTGACGCTGGGTGTGGAACTGATTGCGCCCATCGCCATGGATGAAGGCCTGCGCTTTGCGATCCGTGAAGGTGGCCGTACCGTCGGTGCCGGCGTCGTTGCCTCCATCGTCGAGT
>NZ_BKCL01000030.1:0-919 GCF_008579125.1 Iodidimonas gelatinilytica
CCATCAGGTGCTCGACGATTCGGGCACTGGCTTTGCCGTCGCCGAACAATCTGCGCAGCCGCGCCATGCCTGCATAATGCGTTGGGTGATCCAACAAGCGATTGGCCTCCGTCAAAATGCGTTCTTCCGATTGCCCCACAAGGATTGCCGCGCCGGCATCTACCGCTTCTTGCCGTTCCGTGACATCGCGCAGCACAAGGATCGGCTTGCCCAATGCGGGGGCTTCTTCTTGCAGGCCGCCGCTGTCCGAGATCATAAAATGGCAGGTACGCAACAGGCAGACCGTTGCCGCATAATCCAAAGGCGGTACCAGAGATATACCGGTTTTCCCATATAAGGCCTTATGTAAAGGGGTGTGCACCTGCGGAGAAGGGTGGGTGGGCAAGACAATCTCTACATCGCCCCGTGCAGCAAGGCGTACCAAGGCCCGCGCCAAGCCTTGCATGCGCTCCACCCGTTGTTCTCGTCGGTGGCAGGTGACAAAAATCAACCGCTTGTCCGGCCGGGAAAGTGGCAATCGCGCCTGTGTCCGGGTTAAAAGATCCGTATCCTGATCCAGCCGCCCACACATTTTATGCAAAGCATCAATGCCACTATTGCCGCTGATCAGAATGTTCTTCCGGTCGATGCCTTCCCGCTCCAAACTCAAGGCTGCCGCCGCCGTTGGCGCCGCGTGAAGCGTTGCGATGGGGGAAATCATGCGCCGATGAGCTTCTTCTGGCCAAGGGTTGAGCGGATCGTGGCTGCGCAAGCCGCTTTCCACATGCAGAACGGGAACAGCCGCATAAAATCCGGCCAATGCTGCCGCAAAGGCGCTGCTGGTATCGCCTTGCACCACCAGCCAATCGGGCTGTTCCGCATCCAGCACATTTGACAGCCCGTCAAGAATGGCCGCAGTGAGCGCGGCAAGGCTTTGTTC